>CAITRH010000200.1 GCA_903894755.1 uncultured delta proteobacterium | reverse complement strand
GGAGACAAGAGCACCCTACTTCGCTGCGTCACAGGGTGGATCGGAGACAAGAGCACCCTACTTTTCAGCATCACAGGGTGGATTGGCGACAAGAGCACCCTACTTTTCAGCATCACAGGGTGGATCGGAGACAAGAGCACCCTACTTTTCAGCATCGCTGGGTGGATTGGCGAGGGGGGACTCGCACATTCGCGACATGATGGTGCCATGCAACGTCGCGCTACCCCAGCACTGACTCACGAGGCGAGCGCGGCGGTGCGTGTCGCCATCGGGCTCGTTCTCGTCGGGCTCGCCGCCTACGTCGCAGCGTTTTTCTACTGCGCGGCATGCAGGCTCACGTTCCCCTTCGACCTCGAGTGGATGGAAGGGGGCATGCTGACCCACTCGGCACGACTCCTCCGAGGAGAGCCGATCTACGCGAGTCCTTCCAGCGACTTCGTCGCCTTCTTCTACACGCCGCTCTACGCGCGGGTCGTAGCCGTGTTGTCGCAAGTCACGGGGGGGCTGTCGTTCACGGTCGGTCGGGCGGTCTCGTTGGTGTCCACGGTGGCGACCTTCGCGATGCTGTTTCACGCGGGCCGGCGCGAAGCGGGGTGGCTTGCGGGGGTCGTTGCGGTGGGACTCTACGCAGCGCTTTTCCGTACGGTGGGCACGTTTTTCGACCTCGCGCGTATTGATGCGCTGGCGCTCGCCCTGGGTTTTGGTGCAAGCCTTGTCGCCTACGAGGTCCGGACGACCCGGGGAGCCATGGCGGCGGCGCTGCTCTTTGTGCTTGCCTTTTTCACAAAGCAGACGGCCGCGGTCGTAGCGCCGTTCGTAGGACTGCACCTCCTGATGGTGGACCGTCGTCGAGCCATGGTGTTTGGCGTTGTCGGGGCGATCTTCGGGATCGCGCTCGGCGTGTTCGAGGATGCTGCCTCTCGTGAGTGGTTCCGTTTTTATGTCATCCAGGGGCACCAGGGGCACTCCTTTTATTGGCGCAACTTTGTGTTGGAGTACTGGCGCGATCTCCTGTTTCTTTGTCCCTTCGTCGTGCTGGTGCCAGCCCTGGGGGCGTCCTACGGCAAGCGGACCCGTTGGGCGGTCGTTGCGTTCCTTGGACTCCTTGTCGTTGCGTTTGCGCAGCGGGTTGGGACCCTTGCTTACGACCCCCACATGTACTTCTCGGAGCTCTGGTACGAGAACCCACGGTGGCGACTGGTGGTGCCGCCGACGGCGATGGCGACGCTGCTGATGGCCGTTCGGGTGCTTGGTGCGAAGATACCGCTCCCGTCGCCGTACTTTCTCTGGCTTTGTGTTGGCGGTGCGTTCGCATCCGGTCTCAATCACAGCACCCAGTGGGCCTATTCAAACTGCTTCATGCCTGTGGCGGTGTATGCGAGCCTCTATGCGGCATTGGTGTTTGCGAAGGGGGTCGAGCACACTGCAACGAGCGGGGGCCGATTGGGTGCGGTCGCTTTCGCAGGGGCGTTGCTGGTGCAGCTAGTAGCGCTTGTTTATGACCCGCGGATGCAGGTCCCGAGGGGAGCCGATTGGCGTGCTTTGGCCGAATTCGAGCGTGTGCTTGCTCGTTTCCCAGGTCCCGTCTTCGTGCCGGCGCACCCAATGTATTCCTACCTGCGGGACGGGACAGTGCATATGCACCAGATGGGGATCGGCGACGTTGCATTTGCGGGCGGGATCGTGGACTTGTCAGCTCGGCTCGCGAGCGGGGCTTTCCCGACGGTGGTGCAGGACACTGATTGCGCCATTGCCGGCCTTGCGGAGTCCCACGTTGCGGTCCACCGTTTCCAGTACGACGGTCTTGCGTTCCTACCGCGCACGGGTCTTGCGGTACGCCCGGCGACCGTATGGGTGCATCGGGACATTTTGGCGAAGCGTCCCGAGTTGCGTTCGGTTCCATGACGGCGTCGATCACAAAGCTTCAGCCTTCAGCCCGGGTTTGACTACGGTGAATTCGTGCCTGTCTACCTTCTGTCGCCCGCCCTCGTGTTTCCCGACCCCGAAGAGGCCGAAGATGGCCTGATCGCCGTCGGCGCAGACCTGTCCATGGAACGTCTCCTTCTGGCGTACCGCTCCGGCATTTTCCCCTGGTACGAAGAAGGCCTCCCCATCATGTGGCACTCACCCGACCCTCGTTGTGTGCTGCTTGCCGACGCGATCCACGTGGGACGTTCCCTTCGCAAGGTGCTGCGACGCGGATACTTTTCCGTTCGTTACGACACCGCCTTCGAGAAGATCATCGACGCCTGCAAGGGGACCTCCCGCTCGGGACAACGCGGAACCTGGATCACAGAAGAAATGCGTGCCGCCTACGTGAGTCTCCACGAGCTCGGGTTTGCCCATTCCGTCGAAGTGTACGTTGGCGACAACCTCGTGGGGGGCCTCTACGGAGTCTCTTTGGGCCACATGTTTTTCGGTGAGTCCATGTTCAGCTGGGTGTCGGACGCGTCGAAGGTCGCCCTCGTTGGCCTTGCCGAGCGGCTCCGCGGCTGGGGGCACAATTTCATCGACGCCCAAGTGGCCACCGATCACACGCTGGGCCTCGGCGCCGAGGAATGGCCTCGAACACGCTACCTTGAAGTCTTGTCGCAGAACGTCGACAAGCCAACGCAACGCGGAAGCTGGCGCGAGTCCTGATGGATGCAACGACCCGGTCACCCAAGGGAGCTGTCCAAGACACCACCTGTTCTGTCCGGGCCACCGGGCATCCAAAAAAACCGTAAGCCTTTCAAGGCCAGGTTGCTGGCACGGCGCTCGCTCTAACGGCAAACATGCTCGCTACCGTCCCTGTAGGCGGTTGGAGCACCGGGTTGCATAACCAAAGAGCGATCGGAGAACCACCATGTTGGAACAGCTTTCGGACAAATTCCGCGTACTCAAGACCGTCATCTCGTCAGTAGAAAAACAGTTTGGCAAAGGGGCCATCATGGCTCTTGGCGACGAAACCGCAATGGAGCCCGTCACCGTGATCCACACCGGCTCCCTGGCCCTCGACTTGGCTACTGGAGTCGGCGGCTATCCGAGGGGACGTGTGATCGAGGTCTACGGTCCCGAATCGAGCGGCAAGACCACGTTGGCGCTCCATGCCATCGCCGAGGCCCAACGCTCCGGTGGGATCGCAGCGTTCATTGACGCAGAGCACGCCCTCGACGTCAACTATGCACGTGGCATCGGCGTCGAAACCGAGCGCTTGCTGGTGTCGCAGCCCGACACGGGAGAGCAAGCTCTCGATATCTGCGAGGCACTGGTGCGCTCTGGCGCTGTGGACATCGTGGTCATCGATTCTGTAGCGGCACTCACGCCAAAAGCGGAAATCGAAGGGGACATGGGAGACCAACACATGGGACTGCAAGCTCGCTTGATGAGCCAGGCCTTGAGAAAGCTCACAGCTGTGGCCCATAGGAACGAAACGACGTTGCTGTTTCTAAACCAGCTTCGCCAGAAAATCGGGGTCACCTTTGGCTCACCTGAAACCACCACCGGAGGCAACGCACTGAAGTTCTACGCATCGATGCGGCTCGACGTGCGTCGCATTGGACAGGTCAAGGTGGGCGAGGAGATCGTGGGGGGACGGACTCGGGTCAAGGTTGCAAAAAACAAGTGCGCGCCGCCTTTTACGGAGGCGGAATTCGAGATCCGCTGGGGCAAAGGGATCGACGTGGTCTCGGAGCTCATCGACCTTGCACTCCTTCGCGGCATCGTGGAAAAGAGCGGAAGCCACTTGTCGTTCGCTGGAACCGCCCTTGGCAATGGACGGGAGCGCTCCCGCGAGGCATTGGCCGAGAATGCGGAGCTAAGGAACACCATCCGCCAGGCCATCGTTGCCGCAGGCCCGGTCCGTCCTGGCAAGCGAGGCAGCGACGCCGACGCTTGATCCCTGGCAGCTAACTCCTTGCGAGCCTTGTGCGTCGGACCGCGCGTCCCGGGGAGCCGTTTCCACGGGGACACGGCACCTTGGGAGGCGTGGTCCATCGCCCCCCGGCACGTTGGGGGCCGTTTCCGGGGAAACAGCGCCCCTCGAGTGCCGGTTGCGCGGAAACAGTGGACCTGGGGTGGCGTTTCCGCCGAACCAAGGCACTTGGGGCGAAGTGTCTGGCGAAACAGGGGACCTGGCGATGCTGTGAGGCCTCGCGCGTCGACCTCAGAACCCGGCACGTCACTCGTGAAGCCCACAGGCCGCGCGAACTTTGGGCGACACCCGCCGCGGATCGAGATGGGGACTCGGCTCCACTGCACGCCACGCCGTACACGCAGCCGTGGCGGCGCTCCACGCGTCCAGAGCCACATACGCCTCAAGAAGTGCCCGATGCACCAAGGCAAGCTGAATGGACGTTAGCTGTCCCATCCCCAAGAGCCGATTGCCCCGCGCTACCGCCCCGGCATACTCACCACGTCGTAAATCTGTGGAAAGCTCCGGAATCTCGTTGTCCGCACGCTGCTGAAGGTCCCTCGTTGCACCCGCCGCTTGTGCCGCCACTTCGCCTAGAGCTGCCCTTGCAGCCCGCTTCCCCTCCGACGACAGCCGAAGGTGCGGCACGGGGACCAACAACACTTCGCCGCGACGTACCGTGAGACCTTCTCGAAAGTTGTAGTTGTTTAGCTCCCACGCTCGCGTGGGATCGGGCATGTAGCGATCCCACACCGAGTTGAGCGTGTCCCCCTCGACGCACACATGGGAGATGACCGGTGGAATCAGGATCTCTCGCCCTGGTACCGGAGCAATCCACGCGACAGCGTCGTTGATCACCGCAAGGAGATCGGCGCGCCGACGGTCTCCCAGCCAACGTATCCCCAGGTCGTACCAGGTCTCGCCTGGTACGACCCGATAAAACAATGGGGCTGGCACCTCAAGCCGCATCCCTGAGCGAATAATGGTCCCCCCGTAGGCATCGAGCACGTTGGCCCCCACTAGGACCACTTCCAGCTTCGGGTCGCCATAATACCGTCCCGCAATCTGCGCCAATGTCTCCCCAGGTTGGACCACATGGGAAAACGCCTGCGCGTTGTCCGCAACGCAGGCCGCAGCGAGCGTCAACCAACCTACCCACCGAAGGGGACGGGAGTGCGAAAAAGCTTTGTGACGTTCCAACATGTTTTCTTCCGGGAGGCACCCTACACACGGCGCTCTAGCAAGGAGACGATCCATGAAGCTCTCAGACCTTTTCGTTATTATCTCCGGCGGAGCCCAAGGTATGGGCCGCCATTTCGCCCTTCGCCTCGCCGATGCTGGCGCGCGCGTAGCCATCGGCGATGTCAACGAGGCAGGCCTCGAAGAAACCGTGTCCCTGGCCAAAGGAAGCGCGGGAAAGGTCTTTGCCCGCAAACTCAACGTCGCCGACGAAGCCGACATCGCGGCCTTTGTCCCTTGGGCCCACGCAACCATGGGAGGACTCAACGCCCTCATCAACAACGCAGGCATTCTGCGCGATGGGCTGCTGGTGAAGCGCGACAAGCAGACCGGGGAGGTCCGGGGACTCACCAAGGAGCAATGGGACTCGGTCATCGCAGTCAATCTCACGGGGGCAACGTTCCTCGCACGCGACGTGGTCATGAGCATGGCGACCGCCGGGACCCGTCCAGGTGTCATCGTGAACATGTCGAGCATCGCGCGGCACGGCAACCGCGGCCAGTCGAACTACAGCGCTGCAAAGGCCGCCCTCGTTGCCAACACGAGAACATGGTCGCTGGAGTTTGCGCCGTTTGGAATCCGGGTCGGAGCCATCGCACCGGGCATGATCGAGACCCCTATGACCCAGGGGATGAACCAAAAGGCGCGGGATCAACTGGTTGCCAACATTCCAGTGGCACGAATTGGTGTACCGGAGGACATCTGGTTGGGGGTCAAGTTCGTTCTGGAGTGCGATTATTTCAATGGGCGCTGCATCGACATTGACGGAGGGTTGTCGATGTAGGCTCAGGGGGCGCCGGATCGGCCGCCTCGTGCGAGGCCGTACTCGTTGAGGCGGTACTGGATCGTACGGACACTGATGTCCAAGATTTCAGCAGCTTTGGTTGTGGAGCCCTGCGTGGCTTCGAGGGTGGAAAGGATCGCGTAGCGTTCAATTTCCGCCATCGTGGCACCAGGGATACGGACAGCGCCATGGGCCTGGGGGGCAAGGTCGAAGGGGAGGTCGTCTTCGTCGATCCAGTTCCCCTCGCAGAGCACGACGCCACGTTCGAGGGCGTTTTCGAGGGCTCTGACATTGCCTGGCCAGCGGTGGCTGACGATCTTGGCGCGGGCCTTGTCG
>CAITRH010000199.1 GCA_903894755.1 uncultured delta proteobacterium | reverse complement strand
CCTTGCCGGAAAGCCCCGATCCCCCTCCGCAACCGCCCGCTCCTCCGCCCCCGCCTGGACCGCTGTTGTGGTTATTGCAACTAAGCCAAAACACATAACTGTCGCCGCCGCCCGAGCCTCCTCCTCCCCCTCCTCCTCCGTTGGTTCCACCGGAACCATCGAAGCCGTCTGCAGCCGTGTAAGTGCCATCGGCGGCAACGGCGCCGAAGTCCGAGGCAGCCCCGCCATTGGCACCCGTGGTTCCAGCAGTTCCTGGAGTTCCTGGAGTGCCGTCGGTCCCTTTGGTCCCCGACTTCATACACTCGCCAAACTGCTGCCCACCGGCCCCACCGATGCCTTTGTATCCCCCGTTGGCGGTTTGCGTCCCATCACTCCCCGCATTGCCCTTCGTGGCACCGCTGGTCAGTGGTCCCCCAGCTCCTCCTGACACGCCGCAAGCGGACACACCCGCAGTTGCTCCAGTGGCTGGACCGCCGTCGGAGCCGGCTGCACCGGCGGTCCCACTCGCACCGCCCCGTCCTGAACCCGCATGGATCTCGCAGGCACGAACAGTAACCGGCCCAGGTGAGGAGACGATGCGGACCCCGTAGCTGCTCTCGCTATTGTTGCCTGCATCGGTCGCGCGGATGGTGAAAAGCTGCACCTCGGTGCGTTCGGAAGCATCACGGAGCAACACACCAGTAGGCGTGTCCCCCTGGATGATACTCGTACTGGTCAGCGAGCGGGACCACTTGTTGGCCGCATTGAACCCACCGTAAAGGCTCACGCCGGAGACCATCGTGACACTGCCCCCGTAGGTCCCCATGTCGGCGTAGACGTCCTTCTTTGGGGTAGCACCTGCGGCCAGGGAGATGGCTACCGCGAGGGTCTTCTTGGAGCTGGACATGGTGCCATCGTTGAGATCGTCTCCATTGGGCGACACGAAGATGGCGTTGGCGATGGTACCGTCGATACCGTCGCAGTTCGTGTCCTGGAAAGCGAGGTCAGGAAGGTCAGGATTGGAGGTATCCGCAGTGACGTGGCACTCGCAGCCTTTTCCGGTCGCTTCACGGGGTGGATCGTTGAGGTCACCGTTCATGTCGACATAGGTGGCGTTGCAGATCCAGATGCATGCAGCGCGGCCGCAGGTTGCGGTTGCATTGAGCCTTTGGGGGCAGGCCATGTTGCAACCACCGCAATGACGTGTGTCACTGGTGTAGTCGTAGCGAGGAGTTGTGCGGCATTCGTAGCCTGTAGAGGTTCCGTTGACGCAGGTGTAGTCAGCGCACGCGTCCGTACCGGTGCAGTTGGGCGGATTTCCGAGTTTGCAGCGGGCGAGGATAGGGTCGCAGGTCCATGTGCCTTTGCATTGGTCTGTGTCGAGACGGGCGCAGATGGTGTCTCCTGCGCCGTTGCACGCGAGGGTGGCTACGCATCCAGTGCTGGGAGGGACCGAGCCGGGGTCGCAGGTCTTACCGTTGCCACAGGACGTGTCGCTGGGGACATGGAGGCAGGCAGCATTGACGGTGTCGCACGAGTCGACGGTGCAATCGATTTGATCGTCGCAGGAGGGAGGACCTATGGGTTTGCAGAAATGGTACTCGCACGTAAAGGCGTTCGTGCAGAAGTCGGGGGTCTTGCAGTCCGCCTCGCCCGAGCACGTTTTGGGAGCGGCGTCATTGGATACGTCGGCATTCGAGAAGCTGTCGTTCAAGAAGGCCGAATCCCGTCCCCCGCCACCTCCCCCCGCGTCGACCCAAGTGCTCGCGTCCGAGGTTGACGCGTCCGTGTCGCCTCCCTCGGTCGTGGCTTGCCCGCCAGCGCACCCGACAAAGGGGGTAATTACGATGATCCAACCCATGGCCAAACGGCGTCGACGTATTCCCTTCATGGAACCCTCCTGGTACGAAGAACGCCCGCACTATTTGTGAAGGTCGACCCGTACAGCGTGGCGATGCTAGCGCAGTTCCCGAGCTTGGCCGCAAGAAGTACAATAAAACGCACTGCGTCATGCAGAATCCCATGGCCTTGTAGAATTGCAGTGTCGTTGCCGTAGGAGCGTTGCGGCGGCCACGTCGCGGCGGGAGGATAGCCGCCATGCGCCAGGTCAGGGTCGGTCTTGGAGTGCTTCTAGGCGCGGTGATCGCACGTGCTCAACCGCCGTCACAGCCACCAACCCCACCACCCGGGCTGATCGAGCGGTTCGAGGGGTCGCAGCTATTCGTGCAGCTGACGACGGGCCTGACCACGTTCGCGCCGGACCTCCAGCAGACTCGGGCGACCACGGTAGACACGAGCTGGTATCTTATGCCTCGGTTTTCCTTGGGGACTGCCTGGCAGCTTCGCGCCCGTACGGTCCTTACCTTGGAGCTCACGGACACGGTGGCGACGCAGACGCAGACGAGACGCGAGCCGCGTTTTCAAGACCTCACGCTGCAGCTCCTTTATCGAGCGATCCCGGAGTTCTTGCACACCAAGCTGCTCGTAGGGCCGCAGCTTGGATTGCCCCTTTCGACCGAGTCGCGAGCGCGCACGATGGTCCTTGCTCCGGCCGTCGTGGCGCAGCTGTCGACGATCTTCGACAAGGTGCTTGGCGGCGAAGCCATGATCGCCCTCGTGGGCACCTATGTGCACCCGTTCTACCGTTCGATCACCGCCACGCTGGACCGCCCTGCCCCCTACACGCCGCGCTGCTGGGGAGGGGATTCGACGTGCGCGAGTCAGTTCACAGGACAGGCCAACGCTAGCGACTTGCTCACGTGGAGCGTGCTCGCCGACGCGACCTGGGGACGATGGAGTCCGGGGGCGTATTTCCTGGTGATGCACCAGTTTCCGTATCAGTTTGCGTCGCTCGAAGGAGTGTCGGGAGGCCAAGGGACTGCCGTGCGCTTGAACACGTTTTTCAACGTGTGGGTCGATGCCGATGTGACCTCGTGGCTCACGCTGGAGATCGGCTACCAGATGTTCCGCAACCTCGTCACGGCCTCGGGAGCGTATGGGAACCCGTTCTGGGACAGGTACCAAGACATGCGTGTCTATCTGGGGGTCAACGTGGGGCTTGACCGGCTTGCGATGACGTTGAGGGGGACAAAAGGAGAACCCGGCGTGGTGCGCGCCTCGCCGGAGTCTCGGTTTTTCGGGAGCTTTTAGCTAGGACTCCCGTCCCCGGACCCCCGCCCGCCCTGCATTGAAACTCCAGACCCTCCTGGCAGCACTGAAGGGCGAAGCAAGAAAAACAACACAGCTGCGTCTCCTGGCAGCACTGAGGGGCGAAGCAAGAAAAACAACACAGCTGCGTCCCACGCCCGACAACGGGATGGTAAAAACTCCGTCCAGTTGAGCCTTTTCGGTCACCCATGAGCGGCTCCACTTGAGCCCTCCTGGGCGGCCCTTCTTGGGGCCTTTTCGGTCACCCATGAGCGGCTCCACTTGAGCCCTCCTGGGCGGCCCCTTCTTGGGGCCTTTTCGGTCACCCATGAGCGGCTCCACTTGAGCCCTCCTGGGCGGCCCCTTCTTGG
>CAITRH010000198.1 GCA_903894755.1 uncultured delta proteobacterium | reverse complement strand
GCGTGTCAAGGTGCGCACGCCATCTAAAATGGATAATCGCCCGATCGCCGTTCAGAAGTTGACTAATGGATGCGCTTGCGTGTCCAAAAACCTCGGATTAACGGAGCTCAGCGGGCGCGATATGGCCAATTCTGCACCCAATTCGATAGCACGCAGCCGGTGCATCAGGCGACGGTAGCCAAGTTTTCCATGGACCGGACCGAGGTGACCGTAGCGGCGTACAAAGGGTGCGCGGATGCGGGAAAATGTGCGACACCCGGTACGGATACGTACTGCAATTGGGGCAAAGACGGGAAGTCCAATCATCCGATCAACTGCGTGAGCTGGAATGACGCAATGGCGTACTGCTTGTGGGCAGGAAAACGGCTTCCTACGGAAACCGAATGGGAATACGCCGCGCGAGGAACGGAAGGGCGCGAGTATCCCTGGGGTTCCGCCGGTCCAACGATCCAGCTGTGCTGGCACCTCAGTGACGGGACCTGCGCTGTTGGCTCCTATCCCTCGGGCAACACCCCGCAAGGACTGGTGGACATGGCTGGCAACGTCTGGGAATGGACAGCCAGCAATGACTGTCCCTATCCCAGCGAGAATTGCGCCAACGCGGCCCGTGTGAACCGCGGCGGGAGCTGGTACAATGATGACACCAGGGCCTTTTACGGGGCGTTCCGCGATAGCGACGAGCCCGCGAGCCGCGACGCGAGCGTGGGGTTCCGCTGCGCCCGGTAAAATTTCTCTATTTTATTTTCCAATCCTTCCCTTTTCCAAATCTAGAGACGGATCGTGGAGAAGTCAAAAATAAATCGCGTACGAAGCACTCGTTCCGAAAAATTTATCTGCAGGGCCGGGCACGTAGGCGACGTCGTTCTCGACCTTGATCCTGCCGCCCTCGCAGCTTGGCTGGGGAGCTGACGTCCACATGCAATGCAGGACTCAAGCAGGCGTCCATGCATTCTCGCCATGAGTTACGGTGCAATCGCATTGGGATGCATCTGGACGATTCCTGGGATGCCAGTAAAGTCCGCCGTGTTCAAAGTCAGGATGTGAGAAACTCCGTTCGCAATGGCAACGGCGGCGAGCCGCATATCGTGTGCCCGCTTTCCGCGAATGCCGGTGGATACGAGCTGCAACCAGATCGCGAATACCGAGGGTCCCTCATCGAGGATCGGGAACTGCCTGAGCAACCCTCCCATGGCGGCGGCCGTCGTTGCTGGCTCCCAACCGAAGCCATTGACGAGGACGGGTCTCGTAGCGACCACCCAGAACTCGATCAGAGCTTGAGGGGCAAGGTGGAGTTCGTCACCACGCGCCATCAGGGCGGTCACGGCAGCGCGTACCTGCGGGTGCTCGGGAGCGTTTTGCTCTGCGAGTCGAAGCAGGATGTTCGTGTCGAGAAGCCATGCGGTCACCGGTAGATTTCCTCACGGTCCATGGATCTGAGGGGCACCGTCGGAGCCGGAGGAAGGGACGCTAGCCAGGCATCGAGGTGTTGGACGCGAATCTCTCCGGGAGGGGCTTCGTGCCGGGAAGCGAGGACGATGACTTCCGCTTCACCTCGAGGGAAATCGTGGGGAAGGGGAAGGCGAAGCTCGCGAGGCTCGCCAATGGTGACGTGGATTCTGTGAGCGTGCATGACCGACAGCGTACCGCGATCGCCGAGGCGCGGCAACATGGTTGGCAAGGGGAACGGGGGCGCAATGGGGCGCAATAGACCGGGTGTCCTCGGCGGAGGTGTACCGGGATTCCTCTGGAACCATGTCGGCCCGAAAAGGGCGTCACCCATGGGAATCCGCGCATGCGACATGGAGAGAGCTTGCCTGAGCGGACGGGGGGATCGAGGGCGGAGTCTTTGGCGCTGAAGAAAGAAGAAGGGCCTCGGCGCACTTCGTTTTTGTTCTTGAGGCCGGGTCGAGACCGGTCGTACACTGAGCGCATGCGTTGTCCCAACGGGAATTGCGGCCGGGAGGTACGTAGCGGGAGTCGTCGATGCAGTGGTTGCGGGAGCTGGGTTTGCCCCGAGTGTGGGGCGGCCGCGGAGCGGGGTGACATCTGTTGCGGTAGCTGCGGAGCGGATTTTCCATCGGCGTCGAGCTCGAGCAAGACGGGAGGGAAACCGGTAGCCGAACCGGCGTCGTCGGGACGTTCGCTGGATGACGCGGCGGCGCGCTACGGGAACCGGGCGGCGTCGAGCTCGGAGGCGGCAGCACGCGGCTCTTTGGATGACGCAGCGACCCGGTATGGTGATTCGCGGACGGCGCCACCGAGCGAGTTCGCTGCGGGCACGGTTCTCGGAGGGCGGTATCGGATCGAGGGGAAGCTGGGTTCGGGGGACCAGGGGGCGGTTTATACGGTAGTTGACGAACGGCGGTCGAAACGGTGGGCTCTGAAGTGGCTGGGCGGTTTGGGTGAGGCGGATGTATCGCGGTTGGAACAGCAGATGGAGATGTCGCACCTTCTGAAGTGTCCGGAGGTCCGGAGGTCCGGAGGTGGTGACGTTCGTAGGGGATGTGAAGGAGGATACGACATATCGGGGAGTTATATCCCTCCTCAACGTTAGAGCCTTTTTCTCGGTGTCCCATGAGTGCGCCTGGGACCGCTGGGACATACCCTGGGACATCTAGGACAATCTCAAACCGAGCGAAGGGCGCCTCGCCTTTGGCACCAAACAGCTCCGCTGTCCGCAGGTAGACTTGAGTCTGGTCCAGACTCGCATGGCCTAGGCGCCTTTGAATCGCCAATGGCGGATCACCACGAAGCGCGCACCACGTCGCGTAGGTCCCTCGGAGGTCATGAACACGTAGTGGGTTGCTGGAGGCGCTGCGTTCAAAGAGCTCTGGACGGGTGACGCCAGCGAGGCGCAGGGCACGTAGAAGCATCGCCACCTGGCCCTTGGGGATGGTGACGACGTAGTCATCGGGCGCCCCCTGGCTCGCCTCTAAGAGCGGGCGCAGGGTGGGTTCAAGAGGGATAGTCCGGGCCCGCTTCCCCTTCGTTGGCCGCAGGGCACCGGTCCGAGGGTCCATCTGACCGCGGATATGGATCACGTCGCGTGCGAGATCGATGTCTCGACGTCGCAGGCCACGAAGCTCGTTTAGTCGGCAACCAGTCAAGACGAACAGGGCGATCCAATATCGGACTTTCACGCTGATCAGCGGACAGGCCATGACCGCCAGAAATTCGGACGGGTAGAGCCATTGATGCGTCGTCTCGATTCGAGACCGCGTCGGCCCCTCCACACCGCTGGTGGGGTTATCGGTTCGGACTCGGAGATCGTCGCGTTTTGAGGAGCAAGCAGACTTGAAAAGCAGCTTGGTGACGGTCCAATACCCTCGCGCTGACGAAGGGGCCTGCTCGCCTTTCGCAACCGCAGCGTCCCACTTCGAAACGAGCGCGCGCGCGTCTTTGGACGTCACCCCCCGGACGTCCATGGCGCCCAGCGACGGGAGCACGTGGCCTGTCAGGGCACGGCTGTAGGTCCCTCGCGTTGGTCCCTCGGAGAGGGATTCGATCCATCGGGTGGCGTAGGAGGCGACGGTGACGACGTCCCCCATCGGCACCGCTCCCCTTGCGGCTTCTTGGATCCCCTTCGCGAGCGCTTGCGCCTGATCGCGGTCATCGGGGCCGAGCGACGTAGGCAACGCGATCCACCGTCGCCCATCGGACATCGTGACCCGAACGCGCCACACACGGCCCGTCCACTCAACGTGTCCAGCGGGCGCGCGCCCTGGCTTGCCTCTGACGGGCGCAGGCTTTACAGACTCTTTCATCGGGTAGCCTCCGATCGGCCCGCGGTCCCTGGCAGGATGCGCGGGCGCTTTCTTTTGGGGGAGTAGGGGGACTCGGCCGAGAAGGCAAGCCAAGTGTGCCGGTACGGGAGGCAAACTCGCGAGTCGTCTAATGGTGCGCGAAGGGGACTGCGAGGATCTGCCGGTTGGCGCACATTTGCGCCAAGCGCCTCCGATGGCGGTTATGGCAAATGTGCCACAAGCGCCAACCACGTCGGCCCGCCCCCCCGCACTGGCCAGCCCACGTCGTCGGCCCGTTCCCCGGGCATCTTAGCTTCAAAGGTAATACGCTTGCAGGCTTGTGGGATTACGTTTGCAGGCTTGTGGGATTACGTTTGCAGGCTTATGGGATTACGTTTGCAGGCTTAGGCGCTTACGTGCCCCGACGGTACCCGTGGGCTGCGAGCGCCAGGTCAACGGCGTCGTCACCGAGGCGCGGTGGTGGTTTGGGGGACGGCACGGTGAGGGCGCGACGGTGCGCCCACCAAGCTGCGGATGGGACACGCCAGACACGACCGGCGAGGTTCGCGCCTGGGATACTCCGTGCGATCTTCGCGAAGCGTTCCCGGGTTAGAATGTCTGGCGGTAGGTTCAAGCTCGAAAAGTAACCGTCGTCGTTCGCTTGCTCTTTAGTGTCGAGTGCAAGCAGGGCTTCGTCGATCTCGTTACGGGCGCGAAGTAGCGAGGTGCGTAGGGCGCGGGTCATCGGGCGCCACCTTTCGCGCGGTACGAGGGCGGATCACCCCACTGGCGTTGCGTGGTCAAAGCCGTGCGTCGGAGCACCATGGCCAACTGCTCGACGGCATCTGCATCGAACACCACCGAGCCGCTGGCGTTCTCCAGCTTGAAGGTGGTTCCGAGGTTGCCGACGGTCAGGACTAGGCCCGTGTCCCCCACGGGGACCGTGCGGGCCACGGCGTACGGGTCGCGGATGGGCGCGCTCATTCGGCACCTCCGAACAAGCTGCGCGGGTAAACCCAGTGCACTGCTGGCTCGCTACCGCCGTTCGTGGCGCGTCGTCGCTTGACGATCGACCCGTCGCATCCCCGATCCGGCCCGTGGCGCTTCCCGCAGTTTGGGCAGTTACCAGGCATCGTGGCGCGGCTGTCTGGCGTTCGTTCTGCTTGCGTATCGACCAGGTCCGGGAGCAACTGGTCAGGCGCAGCGCGGGCCTGGCTCGCCGTGTCCGGATGAGCTTGCGCGTCATAAACGGCAGTCTTCTCTTTCGTTGAAACAAGGAAAGGTGCACGGGAACCATCGTTGACCGTCTCATCATGACCGGAAGGCAAGCCAGCCTGTTTCTCGTCATCCCCATGCTTGAACGAATTGGCGGAAGTTTTCTGGTTCCCCTTAGGGTCGGGAACCACGGGAACCACGGGAACCACTGTTCCTTGGGACGCTGAAGCGTCCCCAACAGGAACCGTGGTCCCTGGTTCCCATGGTTCCGGGTGGTTCCCGGAACCATGGGAACCACCGGAACCAGTGGCCCCGCTGGGCGCATGAGGTATGACGCAAGGCGTAGACCCCCAGACCCTTCGAAGGGTTCCGGCCGCATGAGGTATGACGCCAGCCCATCCGGTTCCGGCGCTCTCTTTTTCGGTCAATCCTTTCGCAGTCAACCAAAGCTGCGAAGGTTTTTCTTTTCGCACTATGAGGCCTTCTGCGAGCATGTCTCGTAAAGCGATCCCTAAGGGGCCCTTCCTGGAGCAGACGAGCTTGGCAAGGTCGCAATGATTGATAGCCAACGGTTCCGCAGTGAGCACTCCGAGAACCTTCGCCCTCACGGCAGCCTCCATTTGGCCCTCCGCTTCGTGCGCCTTTTCCGCGAAGTCTTCGGCATGCATGAGCTTCACCTTGCGCCCGTTGAGTGCATCGTCGGTTACCGAAAAAGAGAACGGCTTCCGATACGCCCGCCACTCGTACGGGACCGGGAATTTCGGCTCCTTCGTCATCGTCACTGTCACCGTGAAATTGTCGTCGTCGCCGCTGTTCCTTTCGAATCCCCAGACTTGGTGCGCTGCTGCCGTGATCGCGATCGAACCTCGGACCTTGTCGGTCCCTTCGCCAGCGGCTTTCCGATCATGGTGGATCAGCGCGACCGCCGCGCCAGTCTTCTCGGCCACCCTCGCTAAAAGCCCCACGAACGCGCCGATTGCTGCATCGTTCTCGTCAACTTCCCCGCGTAGCGCCGGCGAGAACGAATCGATGACGACCAGGTCTTTCCCTTCGCACGCCTGCATCAATGCCGCTTCCGCGTGCGTATCGCACAACCCAAACAGCGGAGGGCGAGCGTCAATTGAGACGATTTCTTTCGGGTCGTAATCGTTGCCTCGCGCCAACGTTCGGAGATTGCTCGATAGCGACCGTGGTCCGCTATCCCAGTCGAAAAAAGCTACCTTGCCTTTTTTGCCCTCTTTCTCGTTCCACTCGGAAAAGCCACCTTCGACAGCTTTCTTGCCCTCTCCGAATACTGAAAAGCCGCCGTTGACAGCCAAAGCTACCAGCGCAGCGAATAGAGACTTGCCGCTTGACGGCTTCCCGCAAAGCATCGTGACGAACCCCTTCGCTAGCAATCCGCGCAGGGTTACGAATTCGACAGGTGCGTCCGGCAAATCCCAAATGCTCGGCCCGAAGTAATCCGGTGCCTTGTCCCCCTCTTTGGCGTCCAAGGCACCTTGAATTGTTTCGAGCCACGACATAACGAGCGTGCGCCTTAATTGGATGCCAGGGGCTTCCGTAACGATTGCCGCTCGCACGATTGCAAGGGCACCGGGCGAAGCGACAGGCGAGCTTCTTCGCCCGTCCGTTATGACGACCCTTCCGTCTGAATCTCGGAAGGCTTTCAGGTTCGGCGGTATCGCAGGCGCAGGCGCAGGCGCAGTGCCGCTGGCAGGTTCAGGGTTGAACGCCCGCGCGCCTTCGTACATGCTCGCAGGCGGATCCCCGTCCCGCAACCGATCCGCGCAGTCCCTAGGTTTCAGGTTGATGGAACCGAGCGTTGGTGTTATCTTCTGCATGTCAGCTCTCGTTTCTTTCTGCCCATCGGAGTGTTCGCCGATGGGCTTTTCTTTGTGTGGTGGACTCGACGGTTTCACCGCGGGCGCGTCGACGGTTCTGTCCCGCGATGCGGCGCTCCCGCGATTCGAGTGCGTCGAGTTTGATGGTGAGGGCGATCCGCGTATCGGGCGCGATGCGCTCGCCGTGAAGTAGTTTCTGGGCGGTTTGATAGGCGCATCCGAGCACTCGCGTGATGTCAGTGACGGTCTCGCCGGTCATCTGCACACGTGCTCGGAG
>CAITRH010000197.1 GCA_903894755.1 uncultured delta proteobacterium | reverse complement strand
CACGGATGTAGTGGCTCTGTGTCTTGTCGGCGAACTTGCGCATACGCATGTCATCGATCATGCGTTGCCGCAGCGGCGAAACCGTTTGCGTAGTTGAGTCCATGGCCCTGCTCCTTTCGAGAAGTGAGGCGGAGTGCCTCACTTCCCAGCATAGGAAACAGATCCACTTTCTCGGTTACTCACTACCCCAGATGCGAAGCTCCATTACCGCGCGAGCGGTTTAGTGTACGCCCGTGAGGGCGTGCCATTTGCAGGGTGCAAGTCCCTGTCGGAGTTGGCCACAGCTCCGTAGCTGAAGGTAACTGCGTCGTCGCGAGACGGGGTGGGGAGTAACCGGAAGCGAACTGTCGGTCCGTAGGATGACGAACCTGTTTCGGCGGGGTATGGCGGCGAGCCTGCACTAAAGTGGCGAAGCCTGGAATAACGCAGCACGCTGTCGTGGCGGATAAAGCGATGTTGCGGCGTACAACGTGGTTGAGGACGGAACGATGGGAACGTGGCACGCAGCAAGCGGGGAGACCTGCCAGCGCGGTGAACGTGGGCAGGAGTCAGAGTCCCAATAGTACCGAACACGGAGCAGTCGGCTGGACCGTGGAGAAGTGCGGCAGAGCAAAAGCCGCATCAGGGAAGTGGGGCAGGAAGGTTGATAGCCAAAGGCCGGAGAGAGCAGAGATGAAAGTTGAAGCATCGCCAGTGTCGGAAACGACTAGACGAGATGCAAGCGCGCCGGGAAGCTCCATGCAGCGGAAATTCGCGCCAGCTCCACTCTGGACAGAAGCTATGTTGGCAGCTCTACAAATTGGAGTTAAGGGAGGCAAATGGCATAGTCTGATCGATAAGGTATCGCGTCTTGAAACGTTGAGGCTGGGGTGGACACAGGTCGAGCGGAACGCCGGGGCGGCCGGAGTAGACCGGATGAGCGTGGAGCGATTCGCGCAAGGACGGGACTGCTATCTGGCTGAACTGGCGCGAGGGCTGCGGGACAGGAGCTATCGTCCGCAGCCGGTAAGGCGTGTGTATATCCCCAAAGGCAAGGGGCAGCGCCCGCTCGGTATACCTGCTGTCAAAGACCGTGTGGTTCAAGCGGCGTTGAAGCTGGTGATCGAGCCGATCTTTGAGCACGAATTCGAGCCACGAAGTTTCGGCTTCCGGCAGGGTCTGGGCTGCAAGGATGCGCTGCGTGAAGTGGACCAGTATTTGAAAGCGGGCCATTTCTGGGTAGTTGACGCGGACCTGCAAAGCTACTTCGACACAATTCCACATGCACCCCTTCTCGCGAAAGTGGCGAACCGGATTGCAGATGGTCACGTGTTGGAGCTCGTTCAGCGGTTTCTCAAGCAAGACATCATGGAAGACATGAAGCAGTGGACGCCGATTTCGGGCAGCCCGCAAGGGGCGGTGATTAGTCCCTTGCTCGCCAATATTTACCTTCATGAGCTTGACGTAGAAATGCGTCAGGCCGGGTTGGTAATGGTTCGTTACGCCGATGACTCCGTGGTGTTGTGTCGCAGTCGGGAGGAAGCGGAATCTGCGCTGGCCCGCATGCGAGCTTGGGTGAGTGCGAACGGGCTGACCCTCCATCCGGACAAGTCCCACGTCGGGGATTGCCGTGTCGAGGGTCAAGGATTCGAGTTTCTCGGTTACCGGTTT
>CAITRH010000196.1 GCA_903894755.1 uncultured delta proteobacterium | reverse complement strand
TCGCTTGGAGCTCGACGATGGGCCAGGTGACGTTGGCTTCGGCGGCTTTGAGGGCTGCAGCAGTGACGACGAGGCCATCGGGCTGGGCCATACCTAGCCATTCTTGGTGGAGGCGCTCATTGGGTTCCATGGTCATGACTCTCCGGCGGCGGTCCTCAGCCTTATCGGAGCGGGACTTGCACCTGGGGTCGCATCAAAAGGTTTCAGGAATTCCCTCACAACAGCAATCAAGGTGAACCGTTGAGTTGCCGCCGGCGGTGAGGTAGGACCAGTCCTGGGCTGAGCCTACTCGCCAACCCTAGTTGGACGCCTTGCTAAGCTTGATCTCGATCCGCTCCCCCCCAGCACGCACTGTTCTGCGTTCGAGCCGATAGCCAGGCTTCGTGATCACCAAAAAGTGCTCGGCCTTTGGATCCGCATCCTTGCCCTTGTACCCAATGTCACAAGGCGTCGCCGCGCACACCTCCGTGTCATCCTCTTTGACCCTCGCCCCAGCCGGCTCGGTCACCACGTGCAAAACAGCCGTGGCTACAGGAGCAGACGACACAGTGGCTCTCGGTGTAACCACCGGCAGCGGAGCGGACACGGACACCGCGGGAGCCTCAGGAGTCGATTGCATCCGTAGAGCAAACACTGCCACGCCCCCCACGACGGCCAATGCCCCTACACCAACGCCGATCCAGACCAGCAGCGCATTCTTGCGAGCCGGCTCGGGTTCCTGCAGCTCTATGCTCGGGGGCGGTGCCATCGCAGCTGCACCGGGAAACTGTATGGCGTCGTACATGGCCGTCTGTGCACCAAACAGCGTCGGTCCCTGAAAGCGTAACGCCTGAAGAAGTTCATCCATCGATACAAATCGATACGCTGGCTCCTTTGCAAGACACCGCATCACCACCGCCTCGAGACCAGGTGGAAGCATCAGATCGGGCACTACGTTCCCCATCGGCGGAACAGCCTCGGACACATGTGCCAACATCATGGCCATCTCATTGGTCCGGTCAAATGGAGGCTTGCCTGTCAGCATCGTGTAAAGCACCGCGCCCAACGAGTAGATGTCTGTACGCCCATCCACTTCCTTCCCCTGGATCTGCTCGGGCGCCATGTACTTCGGCGAGCCCATGATTTGTCCTACCTGCGTGTGGATCCCCTCGTCCGACGGGGTCGTCTGCTTCACCAGCCCAAAGTCAAGCACCTTGACAAAGTCTTCGTTGTCATCGCCCTTCACAAGAAACACATTGCCAGGCTTCATATCACGGTGGACCACCCCAAGGCTGTGAGCCTCACGGAGCGCACGCGCTATCTGCATGGCGATGCTGATGGCCCGCTCAGGCTCCAAACGACCGCTCTTTCGCAGTTCATCGCCAAGCGTTAGTCCCGCAAGGTACTCCATCGCAATGTAACAGATCCCATCCTCGGTCTGCCCGTAGTCGAAAATCGTGATGGCGTTGGGATGGGTCAGCTTCGACGAGATGCTCGCCTCTAGGAGAAACCGCTTGGAAAACTCCGTGGCATCCGCCCCCGCTGCGCGAGGATCAAACACCTTCACGGCGCATGGACGTCCCAACTGCACCTGCTCGCCGTAATACACTTTGCCCATCCCGCCCCGCGCGATGGCAGAAATGATCTTGACCCGCCCATTGACCACCCGCCCGATGAGCGGATCCTCGGTCTCAGCCGGCGCAGCTCCCGCCGCAGGACCCGCATGCTGCACCTTGGGCGGCGGCGGCCCGCCCCTCCCCGTCAGGGCGCCGGGAGACTTCGACGACGGCCTGGGAACCCCGCTTCTGTGTGCTTCCCCGCTTTTTTTTGTCGCTTCGTCGGCCATCCGCCACCTCTTACTGCCCGCCTAGACTACAGCAATTTGCCATCTTGAAAAGAACTCCGCTACTCATGCCGCAGCGCCTCGATGGGATCGAGACGTGACGCGCGACGCGCAGGAAAGAATCCAAACACCACCCCGGTCAGCCCGCTCGTTGCAATGCTCACCGCCAATGCCACCGGACTCAACGTCATCGGCCACTCCAGTACCCGCCTCAGGATCGCAATCGCTCCAATGCCAAGTGCCGCCCCCGCAAGCCCGCCAAGCGACGCTAGCACCACTGCCTCTACAAGAAACTGTGTCCGGATATCCCCCTCGCGTGCCCCAATCGCCATCCGGATCCCTATCTCACGGGTCCGCTCCGTCACGCTCACCAGCATGATGTTCATCACTCCAATGCCCCCCACTACCAGACTGATGCCCGCTATCGCAATAAGCAGCACCGTAAGCAACCCGTAGATCGCCCCCTGCATCGCCTGGAACTCCTTCTGAGTCCGTATTGCAAAGTCCGCGTCCCGCCCTGCCTCGATCCGATGACGTTGCCTAAGCAGCCCGTCAATCTGCTTGACTGCACGGTCCGTTGCCTCCGCCGAGATCGCCGACGCCATCAGGGCCCCCACAAACCCAGGTGGAGTCCGCATGACCCTGGAACGCATGCTCCCTATCGGCATCACCACAATGTCATCCTGATCGCCAAAGGGCCCCTCCCCCTTCGTCTCCAATACCCCAAGCACCCGATACGCATACCGCCCAATGCGAACCAGCTGTCCCACTGCATCTTCGTCACCAAACAGCTTTCGCTGCACCGTCGCGCCAAGCACGACAACCTTGGCCTTTGCTGCTTCATCGTGCTCGTCCCAGCGCTCGCCCCGAAGGATTTGCCAGTTGCGCACCCGGAAAAAGCCAAGGCTGGTGCCAAAAATGTTGGTCGACGCGTTCTTGTCGCCTCGCATGATCTGGCCCCGCGCCCGTAACGTCGGCGCTACGGCTGCCACCGTAACCACCTCTTGTGCAATCGCCTTGCCGTCTTCTTCCGTGAGACGCTGCCCCTGCCCCTGCTGGCTCCTTGCTCCCGATGCGCTGGCGCTCTGGGGAAATACGATCATCGCGTTCGAGCCCATCGACTCGATCTGCTCGCTAACCTTCGCCCGTGCCCCAGAACCGAGCGCTGTCATGGTCACAACCGCTGCAACTCCAATCAGTATCCCCAGCACCGTGAGCGACGCCCGCAACGCATTGCGCGTGATGGCCCGTAGCGCCAGAACGATCCCGCGAAACACTGCCATCACTCCACCCGCAGCGCTTCAATAGGGTCAAGCCTCGCCGCACGACGCGCCGGTACAAACCCAAAGGTGATCCCAATCGCCGCACTCGTCGCTACCGCAATGCCAAGCGCCTGAACACTAGGGGTCATCGGCCAGTCCAGCGCCCGTCCAAGCCCTAACGTGAGCCCCACTCCACATCCAATGCCTAGCAGCCCGCCAAGCATCGACAGGACCACCGCCTCCACAAGAAACTGCGTGAGGATATCCCCCTCGCGCGCTCCGATCGACATGCGTATTCCAATCTCCCTCGTGCGCTCCGCAACACTGACCAGCATGATGTTCATCACCCCAATGCCACCCACAAGAAGACTTACCGCGGCCACGCTCAAAAGAAGCGCCGAGAGCGCCGCGCCTATCGCCTGCTGCGTCTTCTGGAACTCCGCCTGCGTCGTCACCACGAAGTCAGCATCCCTGTCCGGTGCAATGCGATGACGCTGACGCAAGATGGCCATGATCTGCTCGCCAGCCCGGACCGCCGTACGCTCGCTCGTCGCGCTCGCCATCAGCTGATCGGCCCGCCCAGGAGACGTCGGCATGACGCGGGCGCGGAAACTCCCAATGGGGAGCAACAGGCGGTCGTCTTGGTCGTCCCCAAAAGGCGAGTTGCCGCGACTCTCCAGGACCCCAATGATTCGATACGGCGCCCTTCCCACCCGCACCACCCGTCCTACTGGATCGTCGGTGCCAAAGAGGTTCTGAGCCACTGTGGTCCCGACAACGCACACCTTGGTCTTGAGCAGTTCGTCCGCATCGGTCCACAGCTCGCCGCGGCCAATCTTGAACTTGCGAACCGAAAAGTACGACATGGTCGTGCCTATGAGCGTCGTCGCTACGTTGCGGTCCGCGTAGACAACCTGGCCAAAGGTCGACAAGAAAGGGGCCACCACCGCAACACTCACCGCTTCGCGTTCAATGGCTTTGCCGTCCGCCTCGGTGAGCCGTCCGATCGCCTTGCTTCGCGCGCCGGAAGCTTGCACAGGCTGCGGTGTCACGAAGATCGCGTTGGCTGCAAACCCCTCGATCTCGCCCCCTACCTTGGCACTCGCCGCATCGGCCAGTGCTGTCACCGTGACCACCGCCGCAATGCCAATGAGGATTCCAAGAACCGTAAGCGCAGCGCGGGTCCTGTTGCGGACAATAGTCACCAGCGCAAGCCGGATAGCGTTGAAAATCATGCGCTCACCTGTTGCGCTCCACAATGGAGAGCAGCACCGGTCCAAAGTTTCTCACAATCGACGGCCCGATCCCGCGCAGGCCAAGTAGCGACGCTTCGCTCGTGGGACGAGCCCGTACCAGCTCGCTCAATACCTGATCGGTCAGGATCCGAAACGCTGGAATCCCACGTCGCTTCGCCTCGTTGCGCCGCCAGGTCCGCAGCGCCTCCTCCAAAGGAGCCTTCGCCTCCGGTGCTGCCGCTGCAACACGCTCCGATTGCTTCCGAGTCTTCTCCTTGCGCTTCCGTTTCTCCTTTGCCTTCTCTGCGGGACGGTCCTCCACAGTAAAGGCATCCCCGTGCCCAGCCGATCCCCCCACGAGATACACCCGCTGGAATGTCACCTCTGCGCCGTCCTTGACAAAGGAGTCCTCCTGCAGTCGGATTCGCCCTGCCCTCACCAGTCCTCCCAGGATATGCTCCAACGCCCGACGCTCGGGAGCCCCCTCAAGCTCGCGGTGAAGCTGCCCCACCGTGCACCCATTGCGCGCGCCTAGCTGCTTCAGCACCGCCGTCGCCATGCTCTTTTCCCCCTCCGACGCCTCCCGGAAGCGCTGCGCAACACAGTCGGCGCCTGCGCACACATCGCACTGTCCACATGGAGTCCCTGCATCGAGCTCGTCACCAAAATGCTTGACCATCTGCACCATGCGGCACTCAGCTCGCTGCGCAAAACGCCGCATCTTGTCAAGCTGCTGAATACGATGCTTACGCTGGGTCTCGTACGGCTTGCGCCATGTCGACGCCCCACGTTGCACCAGATCGTCGGCATCCACCAACGCCCCACCGTGGATCCATAGCTTCTCGAGCGCCTTGTGGAACTGATCGCTCTCCATCGTCAGGTTCGACGCAAGCCAATCTCGTGGCCTCGGTGTCCCCGACAGCGCCTGGTACAGCTCATCGAGGACGTCGGCTTCCGGATAGTCGCGCTCATGGAAAAACTCGTGGGTCTTGGTGTCCACAAAAGAGTAGAGCAGCACCGCACGCGACGGAAGCCCGTCCCGCCCCGCTCGTCCAATCTCCTGATAGTACCCCTCGAGGGTCGCAGGAAGCGCCGCATGGATCACTGTTCGGACATCCGCCTTGTCGATGCCCATCCCAAACGCAATGGTCGCTACCACAACGTCGAGCCGTCCCCCCAAAAAGGCAGTCTGGATCCTGTCGCGCGTCTCCGCGGGAAGCCCCGCATGGTACGCCGCCGCTGGCACCTTCTCAGACAACGCATCGGCAAGCTGCTCGGCATGCTTGCGCGTTGGAGCGTACACAATCGCGGGTCGCCTCTTGGGATCGGAAAGAAGCGATACCACAACCTCCGTCCGCTCCCCAGGGTTTCGCTCCACAACCTCCACAGCTATGTTGGTCCGCCGAAACCCGTGGATAAAAAGCGTTGGCGCCTGAAGACGAAGCTGCTCAACAATGTCCTCCTGCACCTCCGGGGTTGCCGTCGCCGTCAGACCGATCACCGGCGCTGGACGAAGCATCGGCAGACGTTCCCCAAGCATCCGGTACTCGGGGCGAAAGTCGTGACCCCACTGGGAAATGCAATGCGCCTCGTCGACCGCTATCAATACCGGCTTCTGCTTGGCCAAAAGCTCCACAAACCCGGGAACCTTCAACCTCTCTGGTGCAATGAACAGAAAGTCCAATGCCTTGTCTAGGTACGCTCGACACACGGCCCGCGATGAGTTCCGATCCCGTCCTGAATGGATCCGCTCCGCCGCAAACCCATCTGCCCGTAGCTTGCTGACCTGGTCCTCCATCAGCGCTATCAGTGGACTCACCACCAACGTGGTCCCCCCACGCGCTATCCCAGGAAGCTGGTAACAAAGAGACTTGCCCGCCCCTGTCGGCATCACCAGCAACGCATCGTGCCCGTTGGTCACCGCCCGACAGACGTCCTCCTGATAGGGGCGAAATGCGCTGAATCGAAAGCGCTCCCTAAGAAGCGCTGTCAAGTCTACCTCCCCCGCCGCATTGCGTGGAAGTGGAGCACCCCTCTGCGGACGTACTTGCTCCGCTGCCTGGTACGCTGCCTGGTCCAATGAGCGTGCAACGCTTGGTGCGTCTGCCGCTTTGGACCGTACAGGCGGCGACTCCGGAGGACTTCCCACCACCCCTGCGACAATCTCGCGCACGAACTGACTGATACTTTCCATAAAACGTTCGAATTGCTCCTGGCCGCGTTCCATCCGAACGAGCTTCGACTCCCATTCGCCTGTCAGAGCTGGACTCTTCACACGTGCGTCGACCCGCTCGATCAGCGCTAGCCCCTTGTCTGTCACGACCAACGACTTGCCGTCTCGCAGTACATACTCCCGTCGTAGCAACGTCTCGATGATCGCTGCACGCGTTGCCGGAGTCCCCAAGCCGCGATCGCGCATGGCCTCCATCAGCTCGCGCTCGTCGAGAGTCCTTCCCGCGGTCTCCATTGCAGTAAGCAAGGTCCCTTCGGTAAAGCGAGAGGGGGGACGGGTCTTCTTGGCCACCCGCTTGACAGAAACCGTGTCTTGCTTCTGGCCTTGCAAGAGGCCCGATGGAAGTGTCGGTTCGTCCAGGTCGACTTTGGTACGCCGCGCCTTTAGATCCAGGACCTTCCAGCCCTCCCTCACCACGGCGGTCCCCACGGTTGCATAGCGGTCTAGCTCGCCGCCGTTGGTAATTGCCGTTACGATGCGGGTGATAGCAAGCAGGTGGTCCTCATGCCAGGCAGAGAGGAGCCGCCGGCATACAAGATCGTACAGCACACGTTCGTCTTCGGTCAGTCCAGGCGGGGCGGGAGTCGACGTCGGGATGATCGCATGGTGGTCGGTGACTCCCACCTCGCTCACGAAGCGCTTTCCCAGTGGACGGGTCCCTGTACCCGGTGCCAGTTGGCCTTCGTAGGCCCCTTGGAACGCTGCCACCACCTCGCCGAGGGTTGCAGCGACGGTTTCGGGAAGCACCCGGCTGTCGGTGCGGGGATAGCTGAGGATCTTACGTCGCTCGTAGAGCTCCTGGGCCGTTTGCAACGTATGTTGGGCACTCCAGCCGAAGAGGCGGTTGGCGTGACGTTGCAGCTCGGTGAGGTCGTACAGGAGCGGCGGGACAATGGTACGGGTGTCGCGCTCCAGGGATTCGATGCGGGCGGCGCCTGTCTTCGCACGGTCCACGATGCGTTGCGCTTCTTCGCCATCCGGTGGAAGCCGCCGAGCTTTGGGATCGCTCTGCTTTTGGGGGTCACCGGCAAAGTAGGTCCCCTCGTAGGTGGGCGACGACGGCAGCTCCTGGGGACGGAACGTTGCAACGACTTCGAAGTAGTCCTCAGGGACGAAGGCGCGGATAGCGAGCTCGCGTTCGGCGAGCATGGCCAAGGTGGGAGTTTGGACCCTTCCTACACTGAACTCGTCGTCGTGGACCAAGCTGTAGGCGCGCGACAGGTTCATGCCGACGAGCCAATCGGCGCGGCTGCGGGCGCGTGCAGCCTGGGCGAGGGGCTCGTACAGTTTACCGTCCCTGAGGTTTGCGAAGCCTTTTGCGATGGCATCGGGGGTGAGGGCGGAGATCCAGAGACGTTGGACAGGTTTGTGGCAGTGGGAAGCCTCGTAGAGGTAGCGGAAGATGAGCTCGCCTTCCCGTCCTGCGTCTGTGGCGCACACGACGCGTTCGATGGCGGGGTCACAAAGGATGGCGCGGACGATTTCGAATTGGTCGCGGGTGTCTTCGAGAACGACGAGGGGCCAGGTATCGGGGAGGATCGGGAGGTCGGAGAGGCGCCAGCGTTTCCATTCGGCGCGGATTTGGTGGGGCTCGGCGAGGGTGACGAGGTGACCGATGGCCCAGGTGACGCAGTAGCCAGCGCCGCGAAAGCAGCCATCGTTTCGGCTGTGCACTCCGAGGGCGTGGGCGAGGTCTCGTGCTACGGCGGGTTTTTCAGCGACAACGGCGACGGTCATGCGGCGGAGCATTCATGCCATGGGGGCGGATTTACGGGAAGCTTGTAGCTCGCGGCGGAAGAACCTGGACACTCACGACCCGCTACCCAGGGCGGGTAGCCCGCGGGTAGCCCTGGGTAGGAAGGGTATCGCGGAGTTTTAATTCCGTTGCCTCGGCGATGTTTTCTCTTGCCTCGGCGAGGTTTTCTCTTGCCTCGGCGATGTTTTGCCTTGCCTCGGCGATGTTTTGCCTTGCCTCGGCGAGGTTTTCTCTTGCCTCGGCGATGTTTTCTCTTGCCTCGGCGAGGTTTTCTCTTGCCTCGGTGATGTTTTCTCTTGCCTCGGCGATGGTCGGCGCTGCCTCGGTGGTCTTTGGCGCAACCTCGGTGGTGTTTTGTCTTGCCCTCGCGCACTGCGTCATTCACCGTCGACAAAGAAGCCCTTCCGTAAACCAAAACTCCCGTAGTATGCTCGTCCGCAGCACAGGGCGCCTCGCCCACCATGCAAGGAGAGGGAACACGACGATGGGGTGGTTTCAAAGAACGCAAACCGACACGACGCAAACGAAATCGAGCGACGACCTCTGGGCAAAATGCGGCGACTGCGCAACCTTCGTCCTTCGCAGCGACTGGGAGACAAACCTTCGCGTGTGCGCCCGTTGCGGCTACCACGCCAAGTTCACCGCCCAAGAGCGCATCGATATGCTGCTCGACCCCGGCTCCTTTTCCGAGCTCCACGCGGACATCATCCCGGGCGATCCCCTCGGGTTTTCTACGGAAAAATCTACCTATCGGGACCAGATCACCGCAGCCCGCAAAAAGACCGGCCTCAACGAGTCCGTGGTCACCGGTTCGGGCAAAATCAAAGCGCTCTCGCTGGTCATCTCGGTCATGGACTTCCGGTTTCTAGGGGGAAGTCTCGGGAGCGGCACCGGCGAGAAGATCCTCCAGGGCGCCAACGTGGCCCACGACACCCGCACGCCGTATGTCGTCATCTCGAGCTCCGGCGGCGCTCGCATGCAGGAGGGCATGTTGTCGCTCATGCAAATGGCCAAAACATGCGCCGGCATCGCGCGTCTCCACGACGCTAAAATTCCTTACATTTCCATCCTCACCGACCCCACTACGGGCGGCGTGTCGGCGTCCTTCGCCATGGTCGGCGACCTCAACATCGCCGAGCCGCACGCGCTCATCGGTTTCGCGGGACGACGCGTGATCGAGCAGACTATCCGTCAGAAGCTCCCCGATGACTTCCAGACCGCCGAATACCTCCTCCACCACGGCTTCATCGACATGATTGTCGAGCGCAAACACCTGCGCGACACACTCCACAAAGTTCTCTCTTACTCCAACCGATAGCGGGAACGGCTCATGGAACGCGACCTCGAATTCGAACAGCCGATCGCTGAAACCCTCCTTGCCCTTCGCAAACTCAAGACCCAGCTTGGCGGTCCTGTCGAGCCCGACGACCGCAGCAAGCTCGAAAGTGAACAGCGCGACCTCGAGAAAAACCTCGGAGAGCTCAAAGCAACCATCTACGCAAACCTCACCCCGTGGCAGGTAGTCCAGATTGCACGCCACCCGCGACGTCCTGTTCTCAACGACTACATAGGACGTCTTTTCACCGACTTCATCGAGCTCCACGGCGACCGCGCCTTCTCCGACGACCGCGCCCTCATCGGCGGATTTGCCACCCTTGACAACCACAAGGTTGTCGTCATCGGCCATAGCAAAGGGAAAAGCGTCGAAGAAAACGTCACCAGAAACTTCGGTATGGCCCTTCCTGACGGCTACCGAAAGGCGCTGCGCTTGATGAAACTCGCAGAGAAGTTCGGTCTCCCCGTGGTCAGCTTCGTCGATACCCCAGGGGCCTTCCCAGGCATCGACGCGGAAGAGCGCGGGCAGGCGGAAGCCATCGCACACAACCTGACCGCCATGGCGTCGCTCGAGGTCCCTTTCGTGGCCGTCGTGACAGGCGAGGGGGGGAGCGGCGGGGCTCTCGGAATCGCGGTCGGCGACGTCGTGCTGATGCTCCAATACGCCGTCTACTCGGTGATCTCGCCGGAGGGATGCGCCTCGATCTTGTGGCGTGACCAGGCCTTCAAGCCGCAGGCGGCCGACGCGCTCAAGCTCACCGCTCGGTCGCTTCTCGAGCTCGGCGTGATCGACGAGATTGTCCCCGAGCCACTCGGAGGCGCCCACCACGATTACGAACGCACCTGCGCCGACGTCAAGAGCGCACTGCTGCGGCACCTCGGGGCGCTCGAAGGGCTCCCCCCCAACGACCTGAAAGCGCGTCGCTTCGAAAAGTACTCGAAGATGGGCAAGTTCGAACACCAACAGGCATAAGGAAGACGAGAGAGAGACCATGAAGGAAAGCCGCGAAGAAAAAGAGAAAGACACGCACAAGAAGATCCCGGTGCGCATCACGGACACCACCCTCCGCGACGCGCATCAGTCCCTGTGGGCCACGCGAATGCGACGCGAAGACATCGCGGGCATCGTGGAAGTGGTCGACCGCGCGGGCTACTACTCGCTCGAAGTCTGGGGAGGCGCCACGTTCGACGTCTGCTTGCGCTTTTTGCGGGAAGACCCCTGGGAACGCCTTCGCTTCATCAAGTCCAAGACCAAGACCCCACTGCAGATGCTTCTGCGCGGTCAGAACCTTGTCGGCTACCGCAATTACGCCGACGACCTCCTCGACCGCTTCGTTGCACTGTCGTGCAAAAACGGCATGGATATCTTCCGCGTGTTCGACGCGCTCAATGACTCCCGCAATGTCGAAGCCGCTATCCGCGCTGTCAAGAAGTATGGCGGCCACGCGCAGGGGGTCCTTTGTTACACCATCAGTCCGGTCCACACGATCCAGAAGTTCGTGCAACTCGCCCACGAGCAGGTGCAGATCGGCGCCGACTCCATCTGCATCAAGGACATGGCGGGTATCCTCTCGCCCCTTGTCGCTGAGAAGCTTGTCACTGCCCTGACCGACGAGCTCCCCAATGTCCCCATCCAGCTCCACTGCCACGCATCCAGTGGCATGGCTGTCGGGGTCTACCTCGAGGCCGTACGCGCTGGAGCCGGCGCGATCGACTGCGCCATCTCCACCATGGGAGGCTTCTCAGCGCAACCCCCGGTCGAGACCATGCTTGCCATCTTCGAGGGGACCACCTACGACCCAGGGCTCGACAAACCATGCCTTGAAAAGATTGCTCAGTACTTTGTCCCCATCGACGCAGTCCGCAGGCAGAGCAAGGGACGTGAGCCAGCGATCGATCCAGAGATCCTGATCCATCAGGTGCCGGGGGGGATGATCTCGAATTTCCGCTCCCAGCTTGCACAGCAGAAGGCACTCGACAAGCTCCCTGAAGTGCTCAAAGAGGTCAGCAGGGTCCGAGAGGACCTTGGCTATCCTCCACTCGTCACCCCCACCAGCCAGATTGTGGGCACGCAGGCGGTGATGAACATCATTGCGGGCGAGCGTTACAAGATTGTCCCCAAGGAGGTGAAAGACTACGTGCGTGGTCTCTATGGACGGTCTCCAGCCCCCATCGACCCTGCCTTTATTCGGCGGATTCTTGGGGATGAAAAGCCGGTCACGGCTCGTCCAGCCGACACGCTCGCTCCGATGCTTCCCAAGGCCACTGAGGGGATCGACCCGAAGTACATCAAGTCCGAGGAAGACATTGTTTCCTATGTGATGCTTCCCGAGCCTGCGGTGGAGTTCTTCAAGTGGAGGGACCTTCCAGCTGACCAACGTCCCCCAGTACCAGCGGACGTGGACGCGCAGAAGGCAGCAGCGGCGGCAGCTCCCAAAGCGGCTCCAGCCCCCGCGGCAGCTCCGGCGGTGCCAGCGGGTTCGCCGGATCCCATGCTGCACCCAGAGGACTACCGAGGACTTGGCGAGGTTGTAGGAAAGCTGTCCACGGTAGCTTTCGACGAGGTGACTTTCCGCAAGGGCGACTTCGTGATGCGGGTGTCTGGAACAGCAGGAGCCCTACCTGCTACGGCTCGTCCTGTTGCCCCAGTTGCTGCTGCCCCCGCAGTTGCAGCGGCGCCCGCACCAGCAGCCGCAGCGACTGCTCCAGCTGCGGAGCCGACGTATTCAAAGACCATCAAGGCGCCCCTTGTGGGGACCTTCTATGGGACACCGGGGCCAGGCAAGCCCAAGTTCGTGAACGTTGGCGACACGGTAAACGCGGGCGCCAGGGTTTGTTCCGTTGAGGCGATGAAGCTTTTCAACGAGATCTCGGCTCCAGTACGCTGCAAGATCCTGAAGTTCCTGGTAGAGGACGGCACCTTGGTCGACAAGGATCAGCCGCTCATCGCGATCCAGGCCCTCTAGACAAGCGCTCACCTTCCGACACGAGCGACGTCGCTGGGGTGTATACCATGGCTCCCATGGTGGTTCCCCGCTTCTTTCCTACGCTGGTCTTCTGCCTCGCCGTGTTTGCGACAGGTTGCTCTCGCGACGCCCCTCCGCCCGTGCTCAACGCCCAGGCTGTGCGCGTGGATGCAAGCAAAAAAATCCTGCCATGGCCGCGAACCGAGTCGCCTTATGCCCATGTCATGGCGCTTGCCTGGGATGCGCTCAAGAACAAGTTTCCCGTGCAGCCCAACGGCCTCAAGACCTACCTTACCTATTCCAGGTTCGACCCTGACACGCTGGAAGGGATCGGCTGGCCCCACAACCCGGCGGGGCTCAACGCCATGCTGGTGGACGCCGCAGTGGGCTACTACGCCTTCTCTGGAGACGATGACGTGATCGATCTTGTTCGCGAGACTCTCGACCATCAGCTTTCCCACGGAACCACACCAAGAGACTTTGTATGGGCGCATGTCCCCTTTGCAAGTTCGGACCCTGGAAGTATCGAATACAGCGGAGCGGACGACAGTTGGTGCGACGGCTGCGGGAGGGGCGACGGTGTTGGCGTGCTCGAACCCGACAAGGTTGGAGAGCTTGGTTACGGCTACCTGCGGTTCCATCAGCTGACCGGCGACCAGCGTTACCTCGACGCTGCCATCGATTGTGCCGACGCACTCGCAAGAACTGTTCGCACGGGGGACGCGGCCCACTCCCCTTGGCCTTTCCGTGTGGTGGCAGAAACCGGCGAGGGACGCGACGAATACTCCTCCCATGTGCTGGGGGCGTTGCAGCTTTTCGACGAGCTAGTGCGCCTGGGACTTGGCGACATTGCAGCCTACGCCCGGGCAAGAGCCCTCACATGGACTTGGCTTCAGGCTTTTCCGATGAAGAACGGAGCCTGGTCTGGCTACTTTGAAGACATCCCGCCCTTTTCGGACCCATCGGAAAACCCCAACCAATACGCTCCTCTCGAGACAGCTCGATTTCTTGTGGAGCACGGCGATATTGGAAGCGCCTCTCAGCTCGTTGCATGGACCCGAGATACGTTTGCGGTCGACGCAAACGAGGAGCGCGGAATGCAATACGGTGCGGAGGTATTGTCCGAGCAGCAGGCCGACATGGCCAAGATGGCGAGCCACACGGCCCGTTATGCAGCAATGCTTGCGCTTCTTTACGAGAAGACTGGCGACGATGCCCTGCGAGAGCGTGCTTTTCGATCCTTCAACTGGGCAACGTACATGTGCGACAGCAAGGGCATCGTTGCTGTAGGAGAGGACAAGAACGAGGGGTACTGGTTTACCGACGGGTACGCCGACTACGTACGTCATTTCCTGCGCGGCATGGCCAGTGTTCCCGACTGGGCGCCCCCATCGGAGAATCATATTTTGCGCTCCTCCTCAGTCATTACGACGGTGACCTACGGGGAACACTATGTGCGGTACAGCACCTTCGACCAAAGCGCAGAGGAACTGCTTCGACTGGTGGAGTTACCGAGCAGTGTGGAGGTCGAAGACCGTCAACTCAAGCCAGCACCCCGCCTTGACGGGGATAGTTACGTTGTATTGCCGCTCAGGGGAGGAGGAGTGACTCTAAAAGTACGTCATGTGACGGGCCGAGGGGTGCGGATACGGGTGGGGTATGGGGAGTGACTGGAATGGGAACTCAGACGCCTGCTTCGGCAGCAGCGTCGACTTCGGGAACCACTTTGGCAGTCGAGGGCACGCCGTCGTCACGTATGAACTCGAGTATGGCCATAGGAGCGTTATCTCCACGGCGCGGCCCGAGTTTCACAATTCGGGTATAGCCTCCTGGGCGTTGTGCGTAGCGCCTTGCAAGGTCGGTCATAACCTTCTGGACCAGGTCCACTCGTTTCGGCTCCGCCCCTTTAGCGGTGACCACCCCATATTTCGGGATAAATGCGCCAATGATACGCTGGACAGCAAGACGTCGCGCCTTGTCAGCTTCTGTCAGCTCCGTCTGCAGGGTATACGCAACGGCCCCAAGCCGACGTGCCTTGGTGACCAGACGTTCGGCGATGCGCCGAACCTCCTTAGCCTTGGCATCGGTGGTGACGATAGCGTCGTGCAGAATAAGGTTTGCCGTTAGATTCCGAAACATTGCACGTCGATGACTTGTGTTACGTCCAAACTTTCGACCCGCGTTCTTGTGACGCATGGGACTCTCCTCGCTTCTTACTTAACCTTGCACTTGCAGCGCTTTCCAGCGCTCAAGCATTTGCGGCCAGTTGTCAATCTTCATGCCAAGTAGCAGGTTCATGTTCTGGAGGATTTCTTTGATCTCCTTCAGACTTTTGCGCCCGAAGTTCTTGGTCTTCAGCATGTCCTGCTCGCTGCGCTGCACCAGCTCGCCAATCATGGTGATATTGGCATTCTGTAGGCAGTTTGCCGAACGTACGGAGAGTTCCAACTCGTCGACCGAGCGGAACAGGTTTTCGTTCAGTGGCTCCTCATCGATCCCTGCGCTCACATAAGCGGTCTCT
>CAITRH010000195.1 GCA_903894755.1 uncultured delta proteobacterium | reverse complement strand
GGGCTGTTCCTGGCGAGCACCCTCACAGAGATCTGTCAATTCTACTGGCCGCGCGGCTTGTTCTCCGGACGTTTCGATGCGCTAGACGTCTTGATTGATTCGGATCTGAGTTTTTGAGTCAAGTTTTCTACGCCGCAAGGTGCACCTCCGTCAGGTAGTCGTCCATCGCGGCTTCCAACCGCTGATAGGCCGCGCGGCCCGCGCGCGTTTCGGGCCTGATGTTGTCGAACGAGAACGCCGGTCGGAGTGCGCGGGCGTACAAGCGGACGCAGAATAGGGCCGTGCGCAGGCCCGTTTCGGTGACGCGATAGCGATGCGTCTTCGGGATGCGCTCGATGAGTTGGTGGAGGCGCAACCGACGTAGATCGTAGCTGAGTGCGCCGGGGCCATACGCCGCGAGCGAACGACCTTGCAGTTCGGCCACGTGCGCCCGGACATCGCGTTGCCGAAAGCCGGTTGGCGGACCGGCGAACAAACACAACGCGTGCAGCAGGGCCAGGGCGCGACGGTCGCCGAAACGAAGCCCCGCCGCGCGTTGACCGTTGACCACCACCGGGCCAATGACGGCCTGGAAGCGATCGTCGCCGATCAGACAGTCGTGGCTCAGTGTTTGGACGCGCAACAGGCGTCGGTTGGCAGCGAAGCCAAGTTCCCGCAGGGCGGGGAGGTTGCTGAGCGACCGGCCGATCTGGAAATCGTACGTGTTGTTGATCGTCGTCTCGGTGCGAAGGGCCTGGCCCTCCTTGTGATACTGCTTGATCCGCGAGGCCTTGTAATCGACGTGCAGCGATGGCGTCACGCCTTCGGTGATGACGCGCGTGCGAAACCGGCCGGGCGTCGTGCGGATGACGCGCCGGTCGAAGATCGCTTGCACCTGATCCGGCCGCCCGATGTCGAGATTCTCCCGAATGACCTCCTCGAAGAAGGCCCGGCCGCTGACGGGGCGATCCAGCACCTGCGTCAATGCGAACTCCGCTTGCAGAATCGACAACTGATACCGATACCCGGCCGCGCGTTGCGCGGCGGTGAACGGATGCGGCAGGCGCCCGAGCCACTTCCGAAAGACCGTCTCAATGGTCGTCGCGTCGAACGTCGTCGCGATCGCCTGCACGCGCTCAGGCGACGCACACGCCCGGATGCCGTTGTCGAGCGGCTCAAAACGCAGGCGTTTCCGCGTCAATTGCCGCTTCAGCCATTCATGCCCGTTGAGACACAGCTTGGCAGGATAGGGAAAGTACGTACAGAACTTCAGGAACAGCGGCCCCAGATCCCGATCGAGGATGTACACGTAGTAGTGATTCACCATCGCCGTCGACCGGATGATCCACGGGTACTTCTTCCCCTGCGCATCGGTGCGTTTCTCCGTCCGGAACACCGACGCCTTCTCCTGCGCCTTCCCCACGAAGAGCACTCCCTCGTCGCCCGTGAACGCGGCGAGGTACCGCTGCAGGACGTCGTCTTTGCGCTCGCCGCGCTTGAACGTCACCAGATCCACGCCCTGCTCGCACGCGAACCGCTCAAAGGCCTCCGCGAAGGCCCGGCTCTGCGGGGCGATCATCGCCGTCGACGGCACCCGGCATCCCAGCTGGGTCTTCAGAAACCAGACAAACCCCGACCCGCTCTGGAGCGATGGCACGTACGCGTTCAGATACATTCGGTCGACACACTCCAACTCGAACGTGACGTGTTTTTCGAGGATCCCGGCTACCGATTCGCGTACCATCATGGTGGAGCTCCTGGAGCACGCGGCCTTCGTGGCCACCGACCCCAAGAGGGTCTAATACTTCGGCGGAGGGATCAACCCCTCCCGGTGCCCAGGGGCTCCCCTGATTTCCTCTAACGAGGCCTGCCTCAGACCGTCCGACCGCGGTCGGCTCCTGACACGCTCGACGGTCTGAGGCATGGCCTCGTTAGATCTGATTGAGCAGGTTTCGGGTCGCCCGCGTATTGCGCACGAGCACGAGGACGGCGACCGCGGCAAAGAGAGGCACCAGGCTCGCCACGATGAGGATGGGCGCAAAGGAGTAACGATCGGCCACGACACCCGTCAGGTAGGTGGCCAGGACCGTCCCGATACCGGCGCCGGTCCCGCTCATGCCGCTGACCGACGCCACCGAATGGGTCGGGTAGATGTCGGCGGGCAGGTTCAGCACCATTGTCGACAAGGCCGCGTAGCACAGC
>CAITRH010000194.1 GCA_903894755.1 uncultured delta proteobacterium | reverse complement strand
TCGTATCCCTCCCAACGTCTTCCTCGTCAACCGTGCGATGGGCCCCATGCGTTGATTGGCAGCCCCGAAGGGGCGAGTCAATTCAGCCCGGGACTGGGTCCCGGGTGCGGGCAAACAGTCGAAAAGGCCCGTCATCAACGAACACAGCGAACGCGGTAGTAGCCGCCCACGTCGACGTTGTAGGTGTAGCCGTTGCCGAAGTAGACGTACCACGCGAAGCCGGACGAGCCAGACACCGCAGAAGAAGACCAGTACCAGCCGCTATCCATGCCTGGGAACGCAGCAGTGCCGGACGATTTGGTCGCGTACAGCGCCTGGAGCTCGTCTTTCGTGGGCAGCCTCCAACCGCCCCCGGCGAGCGCCAACTCCTGGGCATAGGCTTTGGCAGACTTCCAAGTCATTTCCCTGTTGGCAGGCTGCGTCTGCCATTCCAGGCCGGCAGCACGGAACGTAACACCTGGAGCAGACGCAGTCTGCTCCGATGTCCTGCCATTGTTAGCAGGCTGCATTTGCTTTCGGGCTGCGGCCTCTTGCGCCTCCCGCGCTCGGTCCCGGACTTCGCCCCCTCCAGTCGGTCCATCGGTCAGCGCTTTGGCCATCTGCTCGGCGCTCTGCCACCGGTGCTCGGGCAACTTGGCCAGTGCCTTCTCCACCATCGCAACAAAGCCCGGCGGCGCCTTGGCGGCAAGACGGGCTGTATCCACGGGCTGGTGCATATGCTTTTCCTGCACGTCGTACTCGCTGTCGCCTGAAAACGGCACATCTCCTGTCAGCGCTTCGTAAAACAGGATCCCACACGCGTACAGGTCCGTGCGGGCGTCCACTTTCCCACCGCGGATCTGCTCGGGACTCATATACTCCGGGGTTCCCATGCGAGCCCCAGTGCGCGTCATGGACCGTCCCATGGAGTCGTGTGCAATGCCGAGGTCCGCGATCTTGGGCTCGTCGCGGGCGCTCATGAGCACATTGAGCGGTTTGATGTCGCGATGGACCAGGCCAGCCTCGTGGATTGCACCAAGTCCTGCCAACAGCCCTCGACCAATGCGCACGACCTCGGTTACAGCAAGGCCATGACCGATGCGCAAGTGTGCCACCAGGGAGTATTCCAGGCCCAGGACCAAGTCGTCGCCGTAGGGGAAGTAGTCGAAGATCTCGATGACGTTGGGGTGCCTTACACGTGCGATCACCTTTGCCTCGCGTTCGAAGCGTTGCCGCACTTTGGCGCTTCCCAGGTGCTCCCCGAGGAGGATTTTCAGTGCAATGGTACGTTCCAGGCGCTCGTCGAAGGCTTCGAAGACCTGACCCATGCCGCCGACACCCAGGAGGCGTTTGACGCGGAACCGGTCTGCCACGAGCTCGCCGACGGCGATTCTTGGTGCGGGGGGCGGCTCGCTCTCACTGGGAAACGGGCGGTTACACCTGTAACAATGGGTTCGATCGGGGGGTTGTTGTTGCCGCAATGGGTACACTGCATGAGGGCGAGACCGAGGATCGCTTAGAGCTTCTCACCACGTTGCGCGACACCGAATGCTTGGAAGCACGCACGGAAGCCAATTGCCGTTCGCTCCACCAAGAGGTCAGCGACCTCTCTCGGACCATCGGTTCTTTGGTCGAGGAGATCGTCGAAGCCCTGCTGGACGATTGGCTCCAGCGGGAACACCGCGTGCAAGTCGAATTGCAACGTGGCTTCCATGTCGCCGCGCTCGGCGATGAAGAGCTGGATGGCTATGGCGAGGGGGTAGGGCCGGATGGCCCGCTGGTGGTAGTGGCCGAGGTCAAGACCACGGTCCGCAAACGGGAAGTGGAAGCGTTCCAAAAGAAGCTCGAACGCATGCGATGTGTGTCGTTCTTTCCAGTGCTGGGAGTGCTGGTGGGGCGAGCGATCCATCCTGCAGCCCGTGAGGAGGCGGTCCGCGTGGGGCTACTGCTTGTATCCGAGAAGGTCCTGCGGGGGAACTAAGATTTCGAGCCCGCAACTACATCGGCCGCGGTCTTGGCTGTTACGGCCCCTGCAATCCATTG
>CAITRH010000193.1 GCA_903894755.1 uncultured delta proteobacterium | reverse complement strand
TATCGGATCCTGCAGTATGTCCTGCGCAACCGACTGCGCGAGACCGAAGAGACCATTGCTGGTCATCATGGGCGGCCCACTCAGAAGCCGACGGTTGCATTCGTGCAGCGCCTGTTCTCAGGTGTCATTCGCATCACCATGGAGACCCCCACGGGAGTCCAGTCCTGGATGCAGGGGTTCACGGAGGTCCATCGGCGCATCCTCACACTGTTCGGTCTTCCCTCCGACCTCTATGAGGCCGCCTGCGAAATGCGAGACTTCAGCTGTCGGGATAAGGTTTTGTTGCTCGTCGAGCATTGCGATGCCTCCTGTCAGCTGTCGGGATAAGGTTTTGTTGCTCGTCGAGCATTGCGATGCCTCCTGTTATAGACACCGCAAGGATGCGTTGTTCGACGGGCATTTGAATGCCGCTGTGGTCCGATTGCTTGCGTGGTCTTAGCCCGCGAAAGTGTTCCATCGATGGGGAGGGGGACGATGTGAACGCTCCGAATCGTGTGGGGGTGAGGTCCGCGGGAGGAGCAACTATTTCCTTGGGAGTGCCTTACGGCTTCACGTCGAAGGGAGCGGTTCGAATGTCTCCTTGGGCGTTGACGCTGAGAAGCGTCTCTATACGTCGTTCGGCAGTGTCGAGGCGCTGTTGGGAGGCGCGAGACAGAAGGATCCCCTCTTCAAAGAGGCGTAGGGAATCCTCAAGGGACAGATCGCCGCGTTCGAGGGCCGACACGATGGCTCCGAGACGTTCGATGTTGGTTTCAAAAGAGGCAGATTCCTCGGCGCGCTGGGGCCCGGATTGGTTCATGGCGACCTAGGTTCGTATGGCGGAGGGCAAAGGGCAAGGACCGAACACGCGATACGCTTCCGTCCACATCGAGGCGCCTAGAGCATGCCCGAAAGAAGCACGGCTCCTGCAGTCACCACGCGCGACCCCGGCTCGAGCCCCTGCAGCACGGGAAGCCATCGGCTCGACTCGCCCTCGTCAACCGTGAGCGGAACCCGCTCGAACTTCGTCCGCCCATCCGGCGCCGCCCCGGTCTCCAAGAACACCACCGTAGCATCGCCCAGTCGAAGCAGCGCACTTCTCGGAATGGCCAGCGCCCTTCTTTCATCCACCGTGATTTCGACCGTCGCATACATTTCGGGGCGCAGCATGCGAGCCTTGTTCTCAAAGCTCCCTCGCACCTTCGCTGTCCGCGTCGTTGCGTCGAGCTGCCCCGACACCCATTACACCTTCCCCACGAACCGCTGCTGCGGATACGCCACCACTTTGACCGATGCCCTCGACCCCACCCTGACGCGTCCAAGGTCCATCTCGTACACTTCTGCAATCACCCAGACCCTCTCGAGATCGCCAAGGGTAAACAGTTCGACCGCATTGCCACCGCTGTACAGCCCCTGCACCTCGATGCCTGGACTCAAATTGCGCGCAATCACCTCGCCGTCAATGCCCGCAAGCAACGTAAACGTTTGTGAAACCCGGTCGACGCCCCCAGTTCGCAGTAAAAAGGCCTTCTGACGCGCCCGGTCCATTTCTGCTCGCGCCTTGCGGTAGTTGTCCTCGGAAACCTCCAGGTCGCGATCGGACGTTGCATGGGCCTCTCGTAGCGCCTGCTGCCTGCGGTATTCATGCTCCGCCGCAATGAGGTCGGCCTGCGCCTTTCCTAGAGTCGATGACGCTTCCCCTATGTCCGGCGACTCTATCGCCGCTAGAGGATCGCCCTTCTTCACCCGCTGCCCAGGCTGCCCATCAATCCGCACGACCCGCCCATTGACAGGCGAAAACACATGGGAAACCCGCAAATCGTCGAAAGTAACCCGTCCAGCCGTCAGGATCGTGTCGTCGACATTCTCCTCGCCTACGGTCGCCACAGTGATGCGAGAGTCCTTGATCTGTGCTGCAGTCAGCCACACCTCGCCGGCAGGAGGGGCGCTGACAGGGATCACCGTCTCCTTCGAGCGATGGCACCCCAGACCCGCTACCAACAGGGCCAGCAAGACAATGGCCCGGGTCATTGCAGGTAGTCTCGGTCCCGCAGCTTCTTCGGGATATACTCCTCGGTTATGAAGGAGACATACTTGGTGAGGAGCGCGTCGACCTCCATTTTGAATCCGTGGTCCAGGATCCCTTGGATCTCACGCTGCCACTTCTTGTCTTGGAACCAGGGGTAGGCCTTCATCTGCTCGGCGCGAGCGATGTCCTCTTTGGAGAGTTTGATCTCGGCCGGCTTGCCCAGGTTGAACTTCTTGTAGTCAAAGGCGCTCATGCCGAGAAACCGCACGTCAGGCACCGCCATGCGCATCGACTCGTACGCAAGATTGATGGAGCCCTGCTTCAAAACAGAGTAGATGTAGAGCCCCCAAGGGTCGTTGTCGACCAGCACGTAAATCGGGATCTTCAGCTCGGTTGCCATGCGCTGTAGAAGCCTTCGGGCCCCCCGTGCGGCTTGTCCCTCACTGGTCATCAGGATGCACTTGTGCTGGCTCCAGAAGCGGTCCTCGTGGAGACGATGGAAAATGGCCTGCTTTTCGACAAGGAGTACGAACTCGGCATCGGTTCGGACAAAGCGCAGGTTGTCATCCTCGCAAATGCTGGGAATGCCCCACCCGCCTCGTCCCATGCGCGCCAAGTCGATCACATCGCCAGCGTCGTTGACCACCAGGCTTCCCACCACGAGGCCACGTCGGTTTGCAAACAGATGGAGCTCCTCGCGAAGGACATCGATGCCTACTTCGAGGTCCTCGATGATAGGATCGCTCTCGCTCTGGTCCTCGAAGGTGTTTTCATTGGAGCCGCGGAGGGTGTGCTTGGTCATGTAGTACATTTGGCGGATACTGACTGTTTTCCCCTCGTCGATGAGGGTCTTGCAGCCGCTCGCGACCAAGAACATCTGCATGAACTTGCGCGCCATGCTGGTGTTGAAGAACTCGCGGGCCTGGGTCTTGTCGCCGAGCAAGATGATGCGTTTCTGCTCGTTGAACGAGACATTGGACAGGGTGCGGGCGCGGATTTCCAAGGTCGGATTGGCGCCGCGTCGCACGGTCTCGAGGGCCTTTGCGGCAAGGCGCTGGAGTTTGTCGAGGGTCTTGGTGTCTTTGTCTGTGAGCTTGGTGGGCGGCGTAAGCTTTTTCGTGGCCATAAGAGAGTCCTAGGTCCGTGAGGAGGGGGGCAGCTGACGGTCGTCGGAGACCGGAGAGGGCTCCTCTTTGGGTTCTTCTGCAATGTTGACGAACTTGGGCAAAGCGGCAAGGAACGCCCCTTCGATCCCGTCGTGAGGCACCCGGAGGAGCGCCGCCATCGCGGAGGCGACCTCTGGGATATACCGTTGGAACATGGTGAGACGTTTATGTTCGCTCTCGGCCTTTGCGCGGGAGCGCAGATGCAGGCCAAGCTTTCGCCCGCATTCTTGCACCGCTAGCTTCATTTCGCGCAGGAGGTCGTCGTAGGGGGCGACAGCCTCCTTTGCCTCGCTGGTGAAGGGGACCCACACGCTGGCGAGATGCACGACGATGGCGAGCGGTCCAATGGGGAGCGACCCTTTGGGCTGTTGAAGCTCGTAGGATTTCCAGTTGGTCTGGTAGATGGCTTCGCTGATGGCGCACGCCTTGGCCTGGTATTGCAGCGGGACACGGTTGGCAAAGCGCATGATGTCGGCAGGTTCGTCAGCGGCAAGCTCGCCGCCGTAGGCCAGACCTACTTCGACGACAAACGGGTTTCCTCTGTAAACGGCGGGGGGACGGGTCGTAGAGATGTAGAATTCAGCTTTGAAGCGACGTTTGAGCCCCTCGATGAGCAGCGCCTCGCCTATGGGGACCACACACGATGCGGCAGGAGCCAGCACCTTGACCTCGCCAAGAGCCTTGTGGAGCCGCTCGACGGGCTCGCCGTGAAGGCTGGAGGCTGACGTCGTGCTCGGCACGTCCGCGCGGCTGGTGATCTCGTCAGCAATGGCAGCCGACACCCTAGAGAAGTCGTCCATCAAGACCTGCTTGACAGTCTTACCTGGGGAATCCTGGAGCATGTTGAGGAGCATGCCGAGCTCGACGCCATGGGGATGAGGCTTGATTTCGATAGCTTCGCGAGGGAGGTCGTAACTCACACGTGGGAATTCGATGGGGTCGCCCTTGGGAGGGACAAAGCGAAGCGCAAGGTGAGGATTGGCTACAACCGTTTGTTCGAGGTACGCCTCGACTCCAGTTCGTCCCCCGCGGTAGGAGGCCACCAGCTCGATTTCGACACGGGTGCCATGGTCTTTGCCACTCCAGTCAACGGTGTCTTCTGCAACCACGTCGGGCTGGTTTCGCTTCGTGTCGATGCGCAGGTCGATGCGGTAGGCGGGACGACCTTTGCCGATCTTGGAGACGATGACCACTGGCTTTCCGGTGCTGATCTGGCCGTAGAGGCCGGCGGCGCTGATGCCGATGCCTTGCTGGCCACGGGACTGTTTGAGCGTGTGGAACTTGGAGCCATAGAGCAGCTTGGCGAAAATCTTGGGGATCTGCGCCTTGACGATGCCTGGGCCGCTGTCTTCCACGGCGACGCGGAAGCGACCGGGGTTGGTGGAGGACGTACCAGGGACAATTTCGCGGATCTCGACGAGGATATCAGGAAGGATACCGGCCTCTTCGCAGGCGTCGAGGGAGTTGTCGACAGCTTCTTTGACGGTGGTGAGCAGCGCTTTGGCGGGGTTGTCGAACCCTAGGAGGTGACGATTTTTGGCAAAGAACTCGCTTACAGAGATGTCGCGCTGGCGGGCCGCCATGGCTTCGGCGCTGGCGCGTCGCGCAGGTTTGCCAGGGGTCATTTCTTCGGGAAGAGCGACGGGCGGGGGGGCGGACTCCTTGGACATGGGCTGGGAGCGCCTACCGTGAGGGGTGAACGGGAGTCAAGCTTGAGACTCACGACGCGGAAAGAGACGCGTCACGCCTTGCGCTCGGGCCGATTTTCGCGCAGACGAGACCTTGAGGGAGATGGAGGTTCGCAATGGTGTTTTGCAAGCGCGCGAGGGGGATCTTGTTGGGGACGGCTTCTTTGGCGGTCCTTCTTGCCCACGGGACGGCGCGGGCGCAGACGGGCGATGAAACCGCGTCTTCGACCCCGCCTGGGGGCCAGACGTCCGAACCGACTGAAGAGACTCCGCTGAAGGGAGAAGAACCAGATCAGCACGGCTACGGGGTTCTCGGCCCGGTGCGTGTCGGGGTACTGATTGGGATATTGGCCTTGCCACGTCCCATTCAAGCCGAAATTGGCGCCACCTATCGGGGAAACTTCGGGATTGGATTTCAGTTCTCGATGCTTCCGGGCTTCACCATCCAGGGGGCGTCGTATACCTGGTGGAGCGTGCTTGGACTGGCCCGCTGGTTTCCGTTTCGAGGCGCGTTTCACCTGGGTCTCGGGATCGGCTACCAAAAACTTGCCCTCAACGCAACGGTGGATCCGGTCAGCGGGTCGCTGGACTTGTCGACTGCGGTCCTGTCGCCGCAGATCGGCTGGCTATGGGGCAAGGACGGGGTATTTACAATCGGGCTCGGGCTGGGTGTGCAGATTCCACTGTCGAGCGGCGGAAGCACGCAGATTTCGTCGTCCTTGCCTCCTGAAGTGATGGCAACAGCGACCGACCAGATCAACCAGGTCAAGAAGATCATCGACACGGACGCCAAACCCATTTTTCAGGCCATGCGGGTGCCTGTGATCGATCTCTTGAAGATCGGTGTGTTCTTTTAGTTCGCACCCCCGCTACACCCCCCGCGGGACCCCTATTTCCGCCCCCCTGCGCGAACACGTCGAGCTCTTGTGCCTCGACGCCGGTAATACCATCCTTTTCCTTGACCACGCCCGTGTGGCCGCAGTCCTCACCAGCGCCGGCCTGTGCGCCAATGCGACGTCCGTCGAACGCGCCGAAGGCCAGACCAAACGCCTGTACGAAGACGGCTCCCTGCTCAACCCCACCTGGTGCGAACAGAACACTCCAGGGGCAGTCAGCTGGGCGCGGCTCCATGCGACCTTGATGCACTGCGCGGGCTGTCCTGTCCCCCGCCTCCCCGAGCTCCTCGATGCCCTTTGGACCGAACATAGGAAACGTAACCTCTATCACCTGGTCCCACAGGGCCTCGCCAACGCTCTCCTGCGCTTACGTACGCGCGGTGTACAGGTCGCCGTGGTCAGCAATTCCGAGGGAACACTTGAAGAACTCTTGGATAGCCTCGGCCTCGTGTTCGATACCGTCATCGACAGCGGACGGGTTGGAGTGGAAAAGCCCGAACCTCGTATCTTCGAACTCGCACTGGAGCGTACACACACCACCGCAGACCACGCCTTGCACCTCGGCGACAGTTTCCCCGCAGACATCGTAGGCGCTCGCCTCGCCCATCTGCGCGCCGCCCTCATCGACCCCTTTGGACATCTGGCTGGACGACATCCTGACGTGCCCCGGGTTCCTGGAGTCGTTGAAGTGGCCGAGCAACTGGGACATGCTAAACCAACCCCATCTTGACAACCGCAGGTCCGAACCGGGTTCGAGCCG
>CAITRH010000192.1 GCA_903894755.1 uncultured delta proteobacterium | reverse complement strand
TCGGCCCGAGGCGAACGTGTCCGATTTGTGGAGGCGCCTCAGAGAAGCTCTATGAGCAGCGCTTTGCTATGATCCAGGAGCTCAGCGTTTGCGCGGGCTACGACGTGAGCGTCTGCCTTCGGTGCGGCTTTGGCTACGCGGACCGGTGCCCCACGCAGCGCGATCTAGATCGGTATTACGCGATCGCTTCGAAGTACGAAGTGCCCATCGGGCCCTCGGCAGCGGCGTGCGACCACGCTCGTCAGGTGCACCCCGCGCAAAGGCTTTCCGAACTCCTTCCGCAGCGCCATGCACGCGTGCTCGAAATCGGCTGCGGATCCGGAGCCTTCCTCGAGGCTATGGGCGCACTAGGATACATAGACGTTATCGGAGTGGATCCATCGCCGTCACGCTGCCGGTCCGCGGGGCCAAGACGCCTCGAAGGATGCCTGAGCGACCTACGGCTCGCGGGGCCCTTTGATGCCATAGTCATGCTCCAAGTCTTGGAACACGTTCGGGATCTGCAAGAATCACTTAGGAGTACAGTGCCTCTGCTAGCCGATGGTGGAGTCATGCTCGTCGAGAGCCCGGACATACAGGTTTTCATGCATTCAGGGCTGTTTCCGTTTCAGGAATTCAGCGTCGAGCACATCAACTATTTCTCGCCCGACGCCTTGGACAACCTCATGGGGAGCGTCGGGCTCGTGCGAGGCGAGGGGAGTGCGGGCATGCTCGCGTTCTTTCATCGGAGCGGGCGCGATGTCTCCATAATGCCCGATAGGGCCTCTAAGCAGGTCCTGGCCCAGTACATCGAGCAATCGAAGGAGCGAGAACACGTCTTCCTGGCCCGCTTTGCAGAAATTATCGGCACGACGCCCAAGTTCGTCGTGTGGGGTGTGGGAACTCAGACGCTTCATCTGCTTGCGAGCTCGGCGTTTCGAGGGGCCGAGATCGTGGCGTTCATCGATTCAAACCCGCGCTACCAAGGGGCGCAGATCGGGGCCGTTCCGGTGCTTGCACCCGATGCCCTACGCGGACGAACCGATCCGGTGCTCATCTGCTCTCTTTCGTACGGAGGCGAGATCGAAGCAGGTATCCGCGCGATGGGATGCGAGAACCCGGTCCTGCACGTACCTTTGTGAACAGGGACTCCCTACGAAATACCAGTTCCGGGGAACGCCAACCACTGCGATCGTTAGGGAGCGGGGAAGCTCACCAAGTACAGCCCCGCTGAATTTCCTATGCAGGCCCGACCTCGCGATTACCGCTACGCAGGCTTACTCACTGTTTTGATTTGCCCCTTCGATCGGGGCTGCCAACCAACGCATGTCGCCCGTGCTTTTCGGCACCGCGACCGTAAGGGAGCGGTGAGATCTGGCTTTGTGAGCTTCCTCGAGTTTCAAAGATATTGACCAGAATCGACTTATAGTATCGCGATTCGCTACGTACTTTCTTGAGCTCGCGCCGCAAACACACGAACCTCAGCGGGGACCTGAGACGCGCCGTACTTTTTCGTCATACCGCCACTCTCTCGTGAAGCTGAACCTTGGCCAACATTTTTGAAAATCGGGGCTTCACATCTCCCTTACGGTCGCGGTGCTTGGTGCTCTGCAGGATCTTTCGCTCCCCACCTGCGAATCAAATTCCGGAAAGGACCTTGTACGTTGATTGTCAGCCCCGAACCTCATTGCTCCCTCTTTATCGCCGTCTCAATGCCTCTGGACTCAGATTCCACCGACTCGAATTTGCTCCTCGACCCAGGGAATAATTTCATCCAGAGCTGCTCCGAGAGGCGTCGACGCTTCGAAACCGAGGACCCGCTTTGCCTTCGAGACATCGGGAACGCGCTTCGAAACATCGTACTTGAACGGCGCGTCGCTGATATAACGGAATGGCTTTCCTGGGAGGATTCGAATCCAAATCGCTTCGGCCAACTCGAGAACTGTCGTGGATACGGGGGTTGACAAGTTAAAATCTTCCCCAGTGGACGCTAAATGCTCGATGCAAAGGCGGATCCCTTTCGCAAGGTCCCCACCATAGGTGTAATGGCGAATCTGCTGACCATCACCAAGAATTCGCAATGGGTCTTGACCACGAAGAACCTTTTGGACCAGGTCTGGTACGACATGGCTCATCGCTAAATTAATGTTGCCAGACTTCACCTCGCGGTCCACCAGCGCACGCTTTTCTCCGATGCCAATACAATTGAACGGACGCACGATGGTAAACGGGAGCCGGTATTGATCCCAAGCGCCTTTCGCGAAGTATTCAGTAGACAATTTCTGAAAACCATAGGTCGACAGAGGGGGAGGGCAACGGAACTGGTCGCCCTCCTGCGTGGGGAAAACCGCCGCGCTCTCGAAAACCATCGAAGACGAGATGGTCGTAATCTTCCTGAGTCTACGATTGGCGTGGGCCCAAATGGCCGCATCGAAAGAAGATGCGGTAATCCGCTCGTTCTCGGCCAAAAGGTCAAATGCAAACTCATGAAAGTACGTGATGCCGCCGATCATGGCGGCACCTGCGACGAAGTGGTCGCAGTCCTCCAGGCACTTCTTTAGTAGTTCGGCATCCTTGGCATCACCCTTGTAAAAAGAATACTTCGGATGGTAATCGTAGCTCTTGGTCACGTCTCCGTATTTGGAAAGGTTGTCGATCCCGATCACCTCCCAGCCAAGACCTAGCAGCTCCTCGATGAGATACCCAGCGATGAATCCTTTTGCCCCTGTCACCAATATCTTCATGTGATGCTCCCGTTTTCAAATCCCAAAGTGAGTGAGCCCGTGTTTTCCGAGAAGGTTCCAGACGTCAATTACCGGCTTGCCCTGAAGATCCGCGGTCTCGTAGTGGATGTGCGGGGTTCCGATGAAAAGGATATCCCAAGCTTGTAGGAAAATGATTCATTGTAGCCGTCACAAAATAAAGTAACGATTTCAAGAGGCGGTTGAGGTATCTTTCGGATGCGATGTTGGACAACCTGGCACAGCGAGCCGGTCAAATCGATAAGTTATTACGTTACGGCTACATTTGTGTCGTCACTCTCTGCCTTGAACGCCATACCGAGGACTCCGAGGTTCATTTACGAAAGCACCGCAAATAGTCCCTCAGCCGCTTCTTGAAGCGCCCTATTGACTCCCTCTGTCAACATGCTCTATCGGTAGTGCCACATCACTACCGCGGCAACTCAGCTGTTTACTTGCAGCTCAGGTCGGAGAATGCGTTAGGTGTTATTCCTTTGAAAAACCTGCTCGAGGTAGGTATGACCGAAAGCATACGCGTCCCAACCTACCCATCGTGATACCGCGCGCGATATCTCTTGAAACCCACTAAGTTTCGGAAATGTATCGACCGGAAAACCCTTGTAGGATGGCGCACATGCAAGGTTTTCCATGTAGAAATAGCCTCGGCATGTTCGCTCTATCTGGCGATAGTACTCTTCAATGGTCGCATGTTCCATTTCGGACATGCTGATGGTGTTTAGAGACACGTCTGCGATGCCCTCAGCAAGATGTGGAAGCACGAAGTTTGGCATGAGTACTATGTCGTGTGCAGATAGGAACCCTGTATCGATCGCCTTCGTGCTATAGTTGTAGAGCGCAATCCTCTTGTTCGGAAAGAGAAGCGACAAGAAGTAGGAGGAGATCACAAGGCTCTCAGGAATGTCGAAATTGAGATAGGTCAGACTTCCGGGGCCTCCGTTTAGATAGTACGCAAATCCCCCGTAGCCGCCTCCGATTTCAACGACCACCGGTCGACGTACGCCTTCGAGCAGCCGTCTAACCACGTGGGCTCGATGATGGTTTAGCAAAGCGTCTGCATTGATGAGGAGGCCTCCTACCCGAAACCCATAAGGGTTTCCGACAGGTGGGACGGCGAGTTCCGTCAGTGGAGTGTGGCTACCAACACTGTAGTCCCACACGCGGAGATTGTGGTGGAGCCAAGCATCGTCGGCATGCCTGACGAAGCCTTGGAATGCAGCCGCGCAGCTTCCCATACTGGAAGAGATATCGGAACGAAAGTAGTTGTCGAGCAACTGGACGGTTTTTTCCCAGTCCTGATTCTTAATCGCGGAATAGAGAGGTTCTCGCGACACAGCCACAACACAAGCCCAATTCTCTCCTATCCTGTACTTGGAGGAGGAGACTTCTTTTGCAGCGTCCCGAGCGTCAAGAAATGCCAAACCGACACGCCTTGCAACCTCAACTCGTGCCTCGAGTGGTACGGGACAAGGTAGTGATTCGGTGACAGGACGCTCTATGGTGAACCTCTCTTCGGTTCGCGACAGTCTATCAGCGACTACGGTATGATAGTGCCGTACCAAGAATGTTTGTCCCGCGACGATTTCAAGGACTCTGCTTCGTTCGCTAAAGTAATCGAGTGCTTGTTCCAGGGGGAATCCCGCCTTTGCCAACTGCCTCGCTATTTGGGGGAAGGCTCTGCTGGCTATTACCATAACTAGATCACGGAAGTCCCCAAGTCGTGCGGGCGGAAGGATTTCTACCCCATGGCACCGCGAGCCCCATCGGCTCGGCTCATTGTCGAAAAACGCTACCACGGCAACCTTAGTCGGGTCGATGAGCGGGAATAGTTCTTGCGCTGTGACTCCCGTGCCCCAGATTGTAATGTCCATCTAAATTCCTTTATTATCAAATGACGATACACCGTGACCAGGATGTTGGACGTCGACAGGTGCTTGTCTCGTGCAAGGCAAGTTCGCGCAGTGCCTGGCAAGATTTTGACAAGTTACCGTTCAGATGGCGAGAGCATGAGCCAGCTCCGGCATAAGGTAAAGCTCTTTGCGCGTCACCTCTCCCTTAACGGTTACGGAACTGGCCGCCCTCCTGCGTGGGGAAAACCGCCGCGCCCACGAAAACCATGGAAGACGAGATGGTCGTAATCTTCCTGAGTCTACGACTTGCGTGGGCCCAAATGGCCGCATCGAAAGAAAACAATGCCCCGCTAAGTGGCGGGAGTTCCCAGTGCTCCAGGCACTTCTTCAGTAGTTCTGCATCCTTGGCATCGCCCTTGTAAAAGACATTTCAGATTTCAGATGGTAATCGTAGCTCTTGGTCACATCTTCGTACTTGGAAAGGTTGTCGATCCCGATCACCTCCCAGCCAAGACCAAGCAGCTCCTCGATGAGATACCCAGCGATGAATCCTTTTGCCCTGTCACCAATATCCTCATTTGACGCCCTCGTTTTCAAATCCCAAAGTGAGCCCGTGTTTCCCGAGAAGGTTCCAGACGTCGATTACGGGCTTGCCCATGAAATCCACCGTCTTGTAGCGGATGTGCGGGGCTCCGATGAAAAGGATATCGGACTTTAGTACCGTTTCCTCGGCAGAAAGAAACGTTGGGTCTCGCACGTGTTCGTCCGAACAAATCACATGGCCCGCTTCGATCACAAGAAGTTTCCTGAGCTTATATGAAAGTGATTCGCGTGTATCGTCGCTCTCTGCCTTGAACGACATGCCTAGGATTCCGACGGTCATTTCCGAAAGATCGTGCTGACGCTTGGTGACCTTGATGAGGAAGTCCGGAAGTCCTTCGTTAACTAGCATTGCACTGTGACCTAAGAAGAAGCGGTGTTCGGAAGAAGCGGAAAGCTGCATGGTATCTTTAAAAAGACAGGGACCCGCCGCAAAACCTGGTCGCGGAAATCCCCTACCTCTCGGGTAGTCGCGAATCAGGGCATCATAGATCCTGTAGAAATCCAGGCCAAACTCCTCAGCGATCATGTAAAATTGATTGGCAATTGCAAAGTGGATATATCGCCAACTGTTGGTGAATAACTTCGCCAGCTCGGCCTCTAGCGGAGAGAGGACGACGATCTCCTTTGTGAGCAGCGCAAATAATCTACCAACTTTTTCGATGGCATCCGGATCGAATCCAGAAACTATTTGAGGAAGGCTGCTGAGTTCCTCCATGGCCCGCCCCTCGAGAATTCTCTCGGGACAAAAACAAGTACGGATCCCGGGAATTCTCCGTCGCAGCAAGGTGTCGATCTTCTCGGTGAGGCCGGGAAAGACGGTGCTCCGGAGGATCACGATGTGGTCCTGATGTAAATACGGCTGGATGCCATTCAGGAAGGTCCACATCTGCCCGAACGTAGGATTTAGGTGTTCATCAACGGGAGTCCCAATCACCACGACCACGAAGCGTGACTGCCGAATCGACTCTTTTAGTGAACTAGCGAAGAGCGTTTTTCCCAATACTTCACGCAAGATCGGTTCGCATCCTGCCTCCATGAAAGGGACGATTCCTGACTGAATAGTATCAAGGACTGCGTGGTTGATGTCGTAGATCACGACCTGCTGGCCGGCGTTGGCGAAGGAGACGGCGAGAGGAAGGCCCACATGGCCTCCGCCGCCGACCACACAAATGTCAAATTGTCGGTCCATTGTCCCTCGTCCGGTACGTACGATCCCATTTCCGTGTCAGCAAGACGTTGGGTCTAGCAAATTGCGGCACCATCGCATACAAAAGGGACACCCGGCCAGAACCGGAATGCAGCGTTGAGGGCTACGCCCCTCCTAATACCAGAGATCCGTTGGCTATATATGATTTTGGAAAGTAAACCGGCATTCGGAAGAAGCTTGCGGACACTACAGTTTTCATCAGGCCTAGGCGATTGCGTGAGCGCGGCGCGTCAAAGTGGGGCGCTACGTCAAGACCGGTCGTGGCGCAGTCGCGCAATCGCTATTGGCGCGGAGCCGCACTGTAGGGAGCCTTTCCATCGCTACGCGGGGCAGACCCGGTTCCGGCACCACATTGGAGTCACCTATGAAGCGGTCGAATTGAGGGCCATCGTTGGCTTCGTTACGGTCTCGCTCGGCCAATTGGAAGCGGATGCGGTCCTGGGTTCGAAGCGCTGGCCGCCGTACCCTATCCCGGTGCTGCGCATCGCTCGCTTGGGGACGAGCGAGTCTGCACGAGGCAGGGGCGTCGGAAAGACTTTCTTCGCTTCGCTATCGAGCTCGCGGAGAGACTTCGAAACGATGTGGGATGCGTGAGCCTCGTTGTGGATGCCAAAACTGGCGCCGTCGAGTTCTACGGGCGCTGCGGCTTTGAGCCCGTCGGCCTAGTGGAGGGGCACAAATCCCCCGCCCCCCCGCCACGTTCGTCGCACTGTCTTCCGTGCCAAAGCGGCGCTGAGACCGACATCACGGCGGGAAAAATGGACCTTGACGCGATCAAATTTCGCCCACGTGAAGCATATTTGGGTGAGAGGAGGAGAAATTAACGAGCCATCGGAGAACTCGATCGCACACTTTCTTACCAAGGCTTTATCATTACGCGAAAGATCGACTTTGCCGCGTCGGATGCCGTAGAAATAAGCGGCAGACACTTAGGGACTCCCCAGGAAATAGATACACCAGAGCTACCCCATCAAATCCATCGCGCCACTCGTGCTGAACCCGAGTCCTCAGAGTCTGTCTCATCCGTTGCTCATTTATTTCCTGGGGAGTCCCTTACCTCGACTCACCTGATCCGATACTCCGTCGTCTGCGGGTCACTGGCCTTCCGTACGAGGTGCGCGACCAGATCGTGGAATGGCGACCGGTTGGCCATCCTGCACTGCACCGAACCGCACCGAGGATCAGGTGTTCGCCGTCCTCCCCAAAGAGCATAGATCTTCGCGTACCTTTGCCAGTCGCTCCGGGGAGTCCACGGCGCACCGGTAGCCCACGAGGGGAAAACCGAAGACACGACCCCTGGCGATCATCGCCGGGAGCACATCCCGAGGAATGTCGGAAGGAGCACAGGGTGAGACACCTGCGAAGAAAGATGGACCGAACAGGTAAATTCCCGAATTGACCCAGGAAGACCTCGCGCGAAGACGTGCCTCGTCTTCAGCGCTCGGACGCTCCCAGAGTCGCAGAATTCGTCTTTCCGCCCCCATCTCCACGACACTGTTCGACTTGGCTCGTTCGTGCAAAAGCAAGGTAGCTTCGGCGTCCCGCACGCGATGGAAGGCTAGCATGGCGGAAAGACTCTGGTCCGTCACGATATCGCCGTAGTGAACGAGGAATACCGACTCCCCTTCGAAGAACTCCTCGGCGTTTTTGACGCCCCCCGCAGTGCCAAGAAGTGTGGATTCGGGGAAATAGCGAATCCGGACGCCCCAACGGATCCCGTCTCCAAAGAAGTCCCGGATGGCTTCCGGATGATGGTGCAGATTCACCGCGACGTCGTCGAATCCGTGTTTGGAAAGATTGCGGAAGATATGCCCCAGGATTGGGGTCCCGTTCACCTCCAGCATGGGCTTGGGTCGGTCGAGGGTGAGCCCGCCCATGCGCATCCCCATCCCTGCAGCCAGAACCATCGCCTTCATGCCTGCTCCAAGATCCATCGACTCGACTCGAGCAGACCGGAACAAACGAAGTCCGCCCTGGGCAGTGCGTCCAGCGTTTCCGACGTCTCGATGAGCGCCGCGTCATGCTGCCCGGTTTTCACCCATACCGTTCGGCATCCGGCCCGGGTGCCCGCCAGGATGTCCGTCGGCCGATCCCCCACCATGAAACTCCCGGTGAGGTCGAGGCTCAGCTCCTCGGCCGCGCGGAATAGGAGGCCCGGCCGCGGTTTTCGGCAGTCACAGTCCACGCGGTATGCCTCCAGGGTCGCTCTCGGGTGGTGCGGGCAGAAGTAGAAACCGTCGAGAGGTGGGGCTCCCACGGACGTGAGCCGCTTTTCCAAGGCCTTCTGAAGATCGCGGACCTGAATCTCGTCGAGGAGCCCCCGTGCCACGACGGCTTGGTTGCTCACGACGACGAGACGGAACCGCTCTTTGAGGGCGGACAGCGCTTCGGGCACGCCAGGGAGAATCGCGAGTTGCGATTCGTCTAGCACCAGGCCATTGTCTTCAATGAGGACTCCGTCCCGGTCCAGGAAGATGATGGCGCCATTCGTAAGAGTGGTAACCGGCGAGTAGATCACGGAGGGGACAGGCTACATCACGCGATGGCGCCAGCGGTGTTCATTGTCAACGCTGCGGCATGGCGACGTCGTCGCGGGTGGATTGGGCG
>CAITRH010000191.1 GCA_903894755.1 uncultured delta proteobacterium | reverse complement strand
TCGGGGCTGCCAATCAACGCATGTGGTCCTTTCCAGCAGGCCCCTTACGCAACAAGAAGCCCGTGGTTTGATTGGCAGCCCCGAAGGGGCGAATCAGAACAGCCCGGGGTGGGTAACCCTGGGTAGCGAGTATCGCGATCGGGCTCCCCCGGAACTTAGCGGGCCTTTGATTTTTACATGGCTTTCAGTACATCACGCGGGTAACCGTAGAAGCGAGCGGCGGCGGGGCTTGCGTCAACGATGGCGCCGCCACAGGAGTCGATGAGCAACATTACGGAGGAGTGGCTTTCGAAGAGGTTGCGAGTGCGTGGATGTACTGTTCGAAGCGACGGGGCTTGCCACCGCGCGCGACCTCGTTGTCTCGAAGGTCTTCCCTGCGCTGTCGTGAGTAGTCTCGTAGAACGCGAGGCGGGATGGTTTGAGATGGGAGTCCCTTAGGTCGGATCGGTGCTCACGTAGGGAGGCACCACGACAGACACGGACTTGGCGTCCCAGATCTGTTCGGCGTACTCGCGGATGGTGCGGTCTGATGAAAACCGTCCCACGGTCGCGATATTCACCACAGAGGAGTGGTTCCAACCTTTTGGATCTGCGTATGCCCGCTCAATGCGGGCCTGGCATTCCGCATATTCCGCGTAGTCGGCCATCACACGGAACCGATCGGTCCCCAGCAAGTTGTCTACGATGGGACGGAACAACCCGGGCTCCTCAGGCGAGAAAAACCCTGATGCTACAAGGTCGATCACCTCTCGGAGCTCCGCATTGGTCTCGTAGTACCAGCGGGCGCGGTAGCCAAAACGCGTTGTATCGGCAACATCCTGGGTCGTGAGTCCAAACAGGAAGAAGTGGTCGGCCCCGACAGCCTCGCGGATTTCCACGTTGGCACCGTCGAGGGTCCCGATGGTGAGCGCTCCGTTGAGGGCCAGTTTCATATTGCCTGTCCCCGAGGCCTCCATGCCTGCAGTCGAGATCTGTTCGGAAACCTCGGCGGCTGGAATGAGACGCTCGGCCAGCGAAACTCGATAGTTGGGCACGAAGTGCACTGCAAGGCCGTGCACCGACGTGTCGGCTTCGATCGTCTTTCCCACGGCGCCTATCAGCTTGATGATCAGCTTTGCCATGCGATATCCAGGAGCCGCCTTGCCAGCAAACAGGAACGTGCGCGGCACCTTTACTGTGGACGGGTCCCGGCGAGCCCGGAGATACAAGGCAATCCCGTGAAGGACATTCAGGAGTTGCCTCTTGTACTCGTGAATGCGCTTGACCTGCACGTCGAACATGGAGTCGGGATCGACGCGGATACCCAACGTACTGTGGAGATAATCGGCAAACGCACCTTTGTTGGCCCGTTTGATCGCTCCGATCGACGCGCAAAACGCAGCATCCTCGGCAAGGGGAAGGAGGTCTTGCAAGCGATCCAGGTTGGTGGTCCATGTGGGGCCAATGCGGTCGGTGATGGCGGAAGCGAGACGAGGATTGCACTGCAGGAGCCAGCGACGAGGAGTGATACCGTTGGTTTTGTTCGAGAAGCGCTCGGGGAACATCTCGAAGAAGTCGCGGAATACCTCGTTTTTCAGGATCTCCGTATGCAGTGCAGCCACGCCATTGACAGAGTGGGAGCCCACGAGCGCAAGGTTTGCCATGCGCACTTTCTTGTCGTCCCCCTCCTCGATGAGCGACATACGTCCAATGCGTGTCAGGTCGCCGCTCCAGCGGGCGAGGACCTCCCTGAGGAAGCGACGGTTGATTTCGAAGAGGATCTCCATGTGTCTGGGGAGAAGCCGTCCAAACAGGCTCACCGACCAGCGCTCGAGTGCCTCGCTGAGAACCGTGTGGTTGGTATAGGCAAGGGTTGCGCGGGTGATGTTCCAGGCTTTGTCCCAGTCGATGCGATGCTCGTCGATCAGGACCCTCATCAGTTCGACGACGGCGACGGCGGGATGGGTGTCGTTCAGTTGGATGGCAACCTTGTCGGCGAGGTTGTCGAGGGAGGGATGGGTTGCGAGGTGTCTGCGTATGATGTCGGCGAGGGCGCAGCGGACGAAGAAGTACTGTTGTTTGAGGCGGAGCTCTTTGCCTAAGACTGTGTGGTCGTTGGGGTAGAGCACCTTGGAGATGACCTCGGACTCGTTTTTGTCTGCGACAGCGGCCTCGTAGTCGCCGTCATTGAAGACGTCGAGGTCGAAGTCTTCGCTTGCGGTGGCCTCCCAGAGACGCAGGGTGTTGACGGTTTCGTTGCCGAAACCTGCGATGGGGGTGTCGTAGGGGACTCCGATGACACTGCGGGTGTCGACCCAGCGGAATCGCCAGTTGCCATGCTCGTCGAGGTAGTTTTCCGAGCGTCCATAGAAGTCGACGCGCACGGCGCGTTCGGGACGTTGGATCTCCCAGGGGTTACCCTTTTTGAGCCACTCTTCGGGTTTCTCGATTTGGAATCCGTTTCGTATGACCTGTTCGAAGATACCAAACTGGTAGCGGATCCCGTAGCCGTAGCCAGGGAGTCCGAGGGTAGCGAGGGAATCAAGGAAACAGGCCGCGAGCCGTCCAAGGCCCCCGTTGCCGAGGCCTGCGTCGCGTTCTTCTTCAAGGATATCGTCGAGAGAGATACCGAGCTCGGCGAGGACTGCTTTGCAGTCGTTGTAGATGCCGAGACTAATGAGGTTATTGGCGAGGGCGCGTCCCAGGAGGAACTCGGCGGAGAGGTAACAAACGCGCTTGACATCGTGGTCGTAGTAGGCCTGTTGGGTCTCGATCCAGCGTCGCACGAGGCGGTCTCGGACCAAGTAGGCGAGGCTTTTGAAGCGGTCGTGGGCCGTCGAGGTGACGAGTGGTTTGCCTTGCGAGTACTGCAAGTGGTCCGTGAAGGCTCGTGTGAGCACCACGGGCAGTACGCCGGTGCGGTCGTCTTCCACGCGGATACGCACTGGGTTTGCCGTCGTTGTCATGGGCATTCTCCTGATCTTGGGCAGACATTAGGCGATGGGAGCGGAGGAGCGGAAGCGATTCGACGTCGGTCTTGGCGTCGACTCCGACGGGGCGCGCGCACTTGGGGAGAAAAGGGCGAAATAAAGGGCCTCCGTTTGTAGCGCTTGACGCGGCGCCGCATTAGCGCGTTGCTCTCGGGCCCAACCTTGGGAAAGGACACCACCATGGCCGCTGAAACCCCGAACCACGCCAAGCTTTTGGCTTGGGTCGACGAGATCAAAGAGCTCTGCAAACCCGCTCGGATTCACTGGTGCGACGGCTCGGACGAAGAGTACCGCGCGCTCTGCGAAGAGCTCGTCGCGTCCGGCTCGGGCACACCGCTCGATCCGAAGGCTCTCCCGAACTGCCTGCTTTTCCGTTCCCATCCGAGCGACGTCGCCCGGGTCGAGGACCGCACCTACATCGCCTCGGTCCGCGAGGAAGACGCGGGACCGACCAACAACTGGATCGCCCCCGCCGAAGTCAAGAAGACCATGCTCGCCCTCTACGACGGCTGCATGGAGGGACGCACGCTGTATGTGATCCCCTTCTCCATGGGCCCTGTCGGCGCGCCTATCTCCAAGATCGGCATCGAGATCTCCGACTCCGCCTATGTCGTGATCAATATGAAGATCATGACGCGCATGGGCCAGAAGGTCCTCGATGCACTCGGGACTTCCGGCGAGTTCATCCCGTGCCTCCACTCCATTGGCTCGCCGCTCAAGCCAGGGGAGAAGGATGGTCCCTGGCCGTGTGCTCCACTCGACAAGAAGTACATCACGCATTTCCCCGAAGAGCGCATGATCTGGTCGTACGGCTCGGGCTACGGAGGCAACGCGCTCCTTGGCAAGAAGTGCCTAGCGCTTCGCATTGCATCGGCACAGGCCCGCGACGAAGGCTGGCTAGCCGAGCACATGTTGATCCTTGGGGTCGAGAGCCCTGAAGGCGAGACCACCTATGTTGCAGCGGCATTCCCCAGCGCCTGCGGCAAGACCAACTTTGCCATGCTCATTCCGCCCGCTCGGTTCAAGGGCTGGAAAGTCTGGACCGTCGGCGACGACATCGCCTGGATGAAGGTCGGCGAGGATGGACGTCTCTACGCAACCAACCCAGAGAGCGGCTACTTCGGCGTGGCTCCAGGGACCAACTACAACTCCAACCCCAACGCGATGAAGTCCATCGCAAAGGACACCATCTACACCAACGTTGCTCTCACCAAGGACAACGGCGTGTGGTGGGAGGGGATGGACGGCGATCCGCCCGACGAGGCGATCGACTGGAAAGGAAAGCCCTGGAAGAAAGGCTCCAGCGAGAAAGCGGCACATCCCAATTCCAGGTTTACGGCACCGATGAACAACAATCCGGTGTTGTCGCCCTTTGCCAATGATCCTGCGGGAGTTCCCATCTCAGCGATCATTTTTGGCGGACGGCGCGCGACGACGGTTCCACTGGTGATGCAAGCGTTCACCTGGATGCACGGGGTGTTCTACGGGGCCACGATGGGTTCGGAGACCACTGCAGCGGCACTCGGCAAGGTTGGAGAGGTACGACGCGATCCATTTGCCATGCTCCCCTTCTGCGGCTACCACGTAGGAGACTATTTCCGCCACTGGCTGAACATGCAATCGAGGATTACGGCTACGCCGCAGATCTTCATGGTCAACTGGTTCCGACGTGGGGAAGACGGCGCGTTCCTTTGGCCAGGCTACGGCGACAACATGCGGGTCCTCAAGTGGATTGTGGACCGTGTCCGCAGTCGCGCGGGGGCCAAAGAGACACTGTTTGGCTGGGTGCCTCGTTCGGGTGACATCGATCTTACGGGTCTCAAGATCTCCGATGCGGAGCTTGAAGCTGCAACGCGGATCGATCTGGACGAGTGGGAGCAAGAGCTGCAGTCAACGGGAGACTTCTTTGCCAAGATTGGCGACAAGATGCCCAAGGAGCTCGTACTTCAACGGGATCTTTTGGTCGCCCGTATAGCGGCAGCCAAGAGCGCAAAGAAATAACCTACCTGGCACTCGCCGAGCTCTTTGCGGGTTCGGCGAGGCTTTGCCAGTTCAAGGTGCTACGCTGGGTCGCATGACCGAGCAAGAGAACGTTCTATCGCTTCTTCCCTCGCTGCTCCGCGAAATCCGCGATGAAATCCGCGGGGTCCGCACCGAGCTCCGCGAAACCCGAGACGCCCTCTCCGAAAGGATCGACGCTACCAACGCGCGTCTCGACCGCGTCGTTCAGGAGCAAATCCGCCACGCCACGGCCATCGTCGAGCTCGAGAAAAGCCAGCGTGAAATCCTCCTACGCCTCGAGCAACACTCCGAGATCCTGAACCAGCACACGGCGATCCTGAACCAGCACACCGCCGCGCTCTCCCTGCTCATTCGACGGGTCGAAGAACAGGGATCGCGCATCGACACCGTGCTGCTCGGAATTCCCGGTCAGACACTGTTCGGGGCTGCCAATCAACGTTGGGGTCCGTCCCAAAGAAGCGAGAAACCGGGGTTCCCACGCTGCAACGGGGCACCAGATGAGGACCCCGAGCGTTGATTGGCAGCCCCGAAGGGGCGAATCAGAACACCCACGGTTTGCGCAATGAGATGTGGCCAGTAGGTGCGGCACGCACACTCCTCCAGGCGCAAGATTCCGCACGCTTTCCGTCTTCCCCAGGCGCGCGCGCTCCAAATGCCGGACGGCGCGCGCAACTCGGCACTGAGCGCTCCTTTCAGCGGCGCACTGCAATCTCATACAGGGAGACAGCGCGTCAGTTGGCGGACTGTATTGCACCTCCCAAGTGTGCCGCAAGCGACTTGGACACCCCATAGACCAGGTACTCCGGAATGCATCCCGTTGGACACGCGTTGCGCTGCATGCGTTCCGACCAGGAAAAACGCCGATGTGCGCGGCGATCTCGTGAGATGAGATCGGAG
>CAITRH010000190.1 GCA_903894755.1 uncultured delta proteobacterium | reverse complement strand
GGTTCGGACCTGCGGTTTTCAAGATGGGGTTGTTTTAGACCGTCTACTTCGCCTTCCGAGAGTTCCCTCCTCGCCATTAGCCCGTCTACTTCGCCTTCCGAGCGTTCCCTCCATGGCGGTGGACGGTCCACCTCGGCCCAGGGACCGTTCCCTCCTCGGCATTAGCCCGTCTACTTCGCCTTCCGAGCGTTCCCTCCTCGGCGGTGGACGGTCCACCTCGGCCCAGGGACCGTTCCCTCCTCGGCATTGGACGGTCCACCTCGGCCCAGGCACCGTTCCCTCCTCGGTGCTACTCGACAATGGGAAACACATAGTCTCGCGGCGCGTCCTTGTGGCACCCCGCACAGACCGCGAGTTTTCCCTCCTGCACCACCCCACCGCCGACCCCCACCACCACGTACCGCCAATCGCCGCGCTCCGGGTCGAACCCCGCACGCTTCTCCATCACTAATATCCCCGCCCCCTGACCGCTCACCCGGTCGAACTGCTCCTTGATGAGCACCGCTCCAGGCGCAAACGGTCGGTGCTCCCGAAGCGCCTCACGCACCCCAGCACTTGCGTACACGTCCGCCACAAACCGCTCGTACAGATGCCCCCGGCTCGAAAACCTCCGCGGCCCGAGACGCGTGAACGTCGACCTAAAGTCGCTGGGAAGTACCCCCTCGGGCACCTTCGCTTGCGTAGCCGATGGCTCCGGTTGCGGCGCATCGAAAGGCGTGCCGCGCGAGGTCCCGACAGGTCCACCAGGTGCTCCGCACGACGCGAGAACCGCGAAGAACGTCCCAATCCAAACCGGTGATCGCACGTCTTGCCTACTTCTTGGCCCGCGCCTCGATGGCCGCGATAGCGTCGACAAGCGAGCGGTCGCGACGAAGGCACGGCAAACAATCGGAACGTCCCAGGAACCCACACCCACGCTGGTATTGAAGCGGCCGAAGAAGCCCTAACGTGCGCACGTCGCCATCGTCGCGGGCCTTCGTGAGAAGCGCAAACCTGGCCTCGCAGCTCGGCGCCGCACGCAGTTCCAGGGTCACCGCAAGCGCCTTGGTCGCCATCGCCCGCACCGAAGGCTTCGCTAGGGAGACCTTGGCCCTTGCCGCCGCCGCTGGATACTGCTGCCCCGAACCTCCCCACGCGATGTCGTACAAGATGTCGACCCCCACCCCTTGCATGCCGGTTTCCAGAAGCTCGAAGGCGGGGTCGGCCCCGTCTTTGGTGAGCGCCGCGTTGCGCACCTCTTCGCGAAGACGTGGACGATCGGCTTTTGGGTCCAGAGCCATCCAGCGGCCTACGTGCCGCATGGCTTCCTTGAGGTTCTTCGCCCCCAAGTGCGCCTTGTAGAGGAGCTCCTGGACCTGACCCCGCGTCGGCGCCTTCTCTTCGACCCGCTCCAGGATCTCAATGGCCGCGCCATAGTTGCCCCGCTCGACTTGAAGCCGCGCGCGTTCCACCTCCTCGTCGAGCACCTCGCTGGCAGAGGGACCAACACTCGCATCGACGACCGCACTCGATGACGTCGCGCTGGCGGCCGACGGAGCCTCGCCCCTCTGAACGCTCTGCACCACGACGGCCACCCCGATGAACACGAACATCGCCGCAGCACCTGCCCCTGCGAGCACCATCGGCAAGGCGAGAGGACGGCGCATCGCGGGGGCTTCGGTGACAGGCGGCTGCACCGGCGGCGTCACGGCAAGTCGCGGATACGATCCGGAGCGCGTCAACGCCGACTCGAGCCCCGGATTCGACCCCATCGACGGGAGCGAAACGGTGGGCGGACGAAACCCTCCTGCTTGGCCCAACTCGAGCAGGTTGGCTCGGACCGCGTCGAGAGCGGCGATCACCTCGCGGGCGTCGGCAAAGCGATCGTCCTTGAGCCTGGCGAGCAGACGGGACACGAGAGCCTCGACCTCCTCGGGGACCGCCACCCCTTTTTCTGCGATACGCGGTGCGTTGGAGGTCACCTGCATGGCGAGAAGCGCGACGAAGTTTTCGTTTTCGAAAGGGCGTCGTCCTGTGAGCAGCTCGTAAGCGATGGTGCCGACGGCGTAGAAGTCGGCGCGAGCGTCGACGTCCTGTCCCATGGCCTGCTCGGGAGCCATGTATTCAGGGGTGCCGTAGACCATCCCTTGGCGCGTGAGGACCGTTCGCGGCGAGGTGTCGTTGGTTCCGATCAGGGCGGGGACCTTGGCGATACCGAAGTCGAGGACCTTGACGAAGTCCGGGTCTCCTTCGCGTTCGACGAGCATGACATTTTCAGGTTTGAGATCGCGATGAACGATACCGAGGGAGTGGGCACGCAGAAGGGCGGTGCAGATCTGGCGGACCACGTGGAGAGCGCGTCCGAGCTCGAAGGGGCCATCGTCGAGGGCGTCCCTGAGGCTTTTGCCCTCGACGAACTCGAGGACCAGAAAGAACGAGCCATCGTCGAGCTTTCCGAAGTCGGTAGCGGCGGCGACGTGGGGATGTTCGATGTGAGCGGCGGCCATGGCCTCACGTTCGAAGCGAGCGACGATCTCGGGAAGGCGGCTCATTTCGGGATGGAGCACCTTGAGGGCACAACGCTTTCGCATGTGCGTGTGCTCGGCCTGGTAGACGGCGCCCATGCCGCCTTCACCGAGGAGCCGATCGATGCGGTAGCGTCCGCTCACGGTGACGCCGACGAGCGACTGGGGGGAGCGGGGGCCCTCCAGCACCGCGTCGGCCGGCGCCGTTGGGGCGGTTGCCTTGGCGTTGTCAGAGTCCATCGGGGCATCTTAGACGTGGCCGGGGGCAACCGCACCACGGACTTGCAGACCGCGCTTGACTTGCTGGAACTGCCACGCTTGGCGCTGCCAGGTTAGGGCTTCTTTTGAGCTCCACGGAATACAGTAGGTCCCTGTGCCGGTCGCGCAACACGGAGCGGAGTTCTCTGGCGAGTTCTCTGATAGATGAGAGGATACGGAACATGTACGGGCGCTCCAGTCCCAATTGGCTGGCGCGCTGCTAAACCAAACCCATCTTGAGAACCGCAGTTTCCCTCATCGACACGGCACCGCGACACCTGCGACCCAGGGTTACCCACCCTGGGCTGATTTGACTCGCCCCTTCGGGGCTGCCAATCAACGCGCGGGGTCCGTTCCATCGAAGGGAAAAACTGGTCTCACGCTGCAACGGCGCACGCAGCACC
>CAITRH010000189.1 GCA_903894755.1 uncultured delta proteobacterium | reverse complement strand
TCGAGATCGCCAAGCGACCCGGACACTCCGGTCGGCGCCTTGAGATCGGCGTGACGCACGGGGGCCTTGCGAGGGATAAACCCCGTGCTCCGTAGTTTCCTCTCGTCGCCCGCACTTTGCGCTTCGTTGCCCTTGGCGGCGCGGGTGATGGTGTCATGGAGCACCTGTCGAGACTGCCGCATATCGGCTGTTGCGTTGGAAGCCGCTGCAGCGGCGTCGACGTCGGCCTTGCGCTTCGTATCGAAGTCATCACCCTTCAAAACGCAGTTTTCTATGGGGCACTCACCACTCCTCCGAATCGGTTCTGTGCAAAATTGAGCGGCACCACTACGCCAAGTGGTCTCGTTTTGTCGCCGGACAACAGCGACTGCCTATTCGATAAACTGGCCTCGGACACCTCGACGCTTCCGGTTCACCAGCTAACCGATTTCCGCAAGTGCCCATGAGTGGGTGTATGTTAAGCGGGAGCAAGGTAAAACCTCCCGCTGCCAATCTTCGAAGGCACCTCGAGCTCCGGGGTGTCGGACCCGCGCCCTAGGGCGTGTCTTCAAACCGGCAAAAGGACAATCCCTAGTACGTTTGCCATGCAGGAAGCATCCTTCCGCAACCTGGAGGTTTTCGACGACGGCCTTCGCAAGGGGTACAGAGGGGAAGGGCTCTCCTGATGCCCCGGAGATCACCGATGGAACTCACCGCATACGACTTGATTCCGCTTGTCCTGAAGCTGTCTCGAGAAGAGCGCACGCGGCTTTTCGAAATGGCCACGGCCCTGAGCGAGGAGGCTCCCCCGCTCGCCATCCCTGGGCTTTCCTCCCCGCCACGACGGTTCGGCAGCATGCGCGGGCTGATCACCCTTGCGGACGATTTCGACGCACCGCTTGCCCCCGAGATCCAACGCTACTTTGATGGCGAGGGGGATGACGAATGAGATTTCTGCTCGATACACACGCTTGGCTTTGGGCCCTCGATTCGCCCGAACGGCTTGCGATGCACGTGCGCGCAGCGATCGGTGAAGCGAAAAGCGTGTTCGTGTCGTCTGCGTTTCTTTGGGAGATCGCAATAAAGCATGCCGCGGGCAAGATTGCCATCGTCGGTGGGCCCGAGCGCCTCATTGTCGACACGCGTTCAGTTCTCCGGGCGACCGAACTCACCATCAACTTTCGTCACTCGATGGTCGCCGCCCGGTTGCCTATGCATCACCGGGATCCGTTCGACCGAATGCTTGTCGCACAGGCGACGTGCGACGACCTGACATTGGTTACCGCCGACGCCACCCTTCGCAACTACGGGGTGGCGATACTCTGGGCGATCGCCACTGCCGAGGGCTCACCATGAAAGACTCCCCTCCAAATATTTTTAAGCACGTTACGAGCCCATCTGAGGAGCCAACCGCGGGGACGATGGCTTTATGGCTTGACACGCGAGGCCGCGCGCACCGCGAGACGATCCTCGATCGGCGTGGGCATGGACGCGACCAGCGCGACGAGCATCGCGAAGGCAATACCGAGAGCTAGAAACATGATGCGGTTCATCGCATGGTGTCCGATTTCGCCGCGCGACGTGGAGGGGAGGGTGGCTGTTCTTAGACCACAACGGTCACTATTGCGCTCGGCGGGCTCTCTTTGCCGCCCGCGCCAAGTGCCACGATCCGAAAGCTCAGCGCAACCCCCTTCGACTGCTCCGTCAGCGTCACCTTCGATCCTGTCACCTGCGCGACTCCATGAAACGTCTCGGGCTTCTGAGGCGTGTCGGTCACCTCTACGCGATGCCCTTGAACCGCCTTTGAACGCGGCGCGTTCCAGTGGAGGTCGACCTCTTGGTCGAGATCGCCAAGCGACCCGGACACTCCTGTCGGCGCCTTGAGATCGGCGTGACGCACGGGGGCCTTGCGCGGGATCAAGCCGGTGCTCCGTAGTTTCCTCTCGTCGCCCGCACTTTGCGCCTCGTTGCCCTTTGCGGCGCGGGTGATGGTGTCATGGAGCACCTGTCGAGAATGCCGCATGTCGGCTGTCGCGTTGGAAGCCGCTGCAGCGGCTTCGACGTCGGCCTTGCGCTTCGTATCGAAGTCATCGGCGGCCGCAACGAGTTCGGCTGGAGAAACGACGGGGTTCGGGAACGCTAGATTGCCGTCAAGTCCTGTGGCGATGGCGCGGCCCATGGTCGAGAGTTCCTCGTCCGTAAGCTGCGCGAGGTGGAGATCTGCCTGTACGTTTGCCATCCGAGGCAGTGTCGCACGCTCGGGGGCCCCCGGTCGAGGCGGTTCATGCTCGCGTAGGGGCGCGGGATCCCTACTTCGTTGCGTCGCAGAGGTGATCTGCGACAAAAGCTCCCTACTTCGTTGCGTCGCAGGATCGATCTGCGCCAAAAGAACCCTACCTTGCTGCGTCGCAGGGTCGATCTGCGCGAAAAGCTCCCTACTTCGTTGCGTCGTAGGGTCGATCTGCGCCAAAAGCTCCCTACTTCGTTGCGTCGTAGGGTGAAGCGGAGACAAAAGCTCCCTACTTCGTTGCGTCGCAGGGTCGATCGGAAACAAGAGCACCCTACTTTTCGGCAGCACAGGGTCGATCGGAGACAAGAGCACCCTACTTTTCGGCGTCACAGGGTGGATCG
>CAITRH010000188.1 GCA_903894755.1 uncultured delta proteobacterium | reverse complement strand
CCCGTTTGCGGACCGTGGTCTTTACCTCGGCCACCACCAGTAGAGGGCCGTCCGGCCCTACCCCCTCGCCATAGCTATCCAGCTCTTCATCGCCGAGCGCGGCGACATGGTAGCCACGTTGCAATTCGACTTGTACGTGGTGTTCCCGCTGGAGCCAATCGTCCAGCAGGGCTTCGACGATCTCCTCGACCAAAGAACCGATGGTCCGAAAGAGGTCGCTGAGCTCTTGGTGGAGCGAACGGGAATTGCCTTTCGTGCGTGCTTCCAAGCCTTCGGTGTCGCGCAACGTGGTGAGAAGCTCTTCGCCGTTCATGCCGTGCTCATAGCACGTGGCTTCCGTTTCCCAGTGCGAGCGAGCCACCGCCCGCCCCAAGAATCGCTGTCGGCGAGCTCGTGGCAGATCGCTTCCGCGTCAAACGCCTCCTGGGTGTCGGCGGCATGGGTCAGGTCTTCGAAGCCTTCGACGAGCGCCTCCAGCGCCAAGTTGCACTGAAGATCCTATGGCGACGACTTGGTCCTTGCACTCGAGTACCTCCCTGGCGGCACACTTGCCGACCGCATTGGTCATGGCCTTGCTGTAACCGAGGTTGTGCGCCTTGGTCGAGGCTTGTTGGCAGGTCTTGGTGCGATCCACAAGGCTGGACTGGTCCATCGGGACATCAAACCTGCCAATGTGTTTCTCACCGCCGACGACGAGCCCAAGATCGCGGACCTCGGCATTGCACACGACTCGGTGGGACGGTCCATGACGCGCACTGGGGCTCGCATGGGAACACCGGAGTACATGAGCCCGGAGCAAATCCGCGGGGAGAAGATCGACGCCTGCACGGACATCTATGCGTGTGGGATCCTGTTTTACGAGGTGCTGACAGGGGAAGTGCCGTTTCAAGGCAACAGCGAGTACGGCGTGCAGAAGAAGCACATGGAGCAGGCCGTGGACCGGGCACGACTGGCAGGCAAAGCTCCGCCTGGTCTTGTGGCGATGGTGGAGAAGGCCCTGGCCAAGTTGCCCGAGCACCGGTAGCAGAGCGCCGAGCAGATGGCCAAAGCGCTTACCGATGGACAGACTGGAGGGGGCGAAGTCCGGGACCGAGCGCGGGAGGCGCAAGAAGGCGCAGTCCGAAGGCAAGAGGAGGAGGCTCAAAGGCGAGGTCAACTTGCACGCGAGGAAGAAGAACGCGCTTCGCGAGCGCAACGCGTGGTGGTGCAACCGGTGCAACCGCAGCTCCCACCGTTCCAGCCGGTGCGGAAAGGGAGGTCTCCAGTGGGCGTGATTGTCGTCGTTGTAGCCGCGCTTGTTAACCTGATAGCGCTGATGGAGGGCATGTGGCTTTTGGTCTTTGGAAGCGCGATTGTTTGCATAGCAGCGCTTTGGTTTGGCAGGGAGAAGCGAATCAGCGCGTCAGATCCAGGTGTTACGTTCCGTGCTGCCGGCCTGGAATGGCAGACGCAGCCTGCCGACAGGGAAATGACTTGGGAGTCTGCCAAAGCCTATGCTGAGGAGTTGGCGCTCGCCGGGGGCGGTTGGAGGCTGCACACGAAAGACGAGCTCCAGTCGCTGTACGCGACCAAGTCGTCCGGTACCGCGTCGTTCCCTGGTATGGATGATGGCTGGTACTGGTCTTTCTCTGCGGTGTCTGGCTCGTCCGGCAACGCGTGGGACGTCTACTTCCTCAACGGCTACACCAACCTCTACGTCGTGGGCAACGTCAACCGCGTTCGCTGAGGACGGACCTTTTCGACTGTTTGACGTTTTGCTGGGTCCTCTCTACAATCGGACTTCCTTTGGTCTCAGGTCAACGACGCTGGGACCGGAGTCTGGAGGGAGCGCGCGAAGCGCGCCGAAAAAGTTTTCATGTGTTCTATGTAGTGGAAGTGCAACGATCAGTCAAGCGGTTGCTGCAACAAAGCGCACGTTTGTGCTGCAGGTGCGGACGGTCAGGCAATTCAGGCTATGCGTTGATTGGCAGCCCCGAAGGGGCGAGTCAGAACAGCCCAGGGTGGGTAACCCTG
>CAITRH010000187.1 GCA_903894755.1 uncultured delta proteobacterium | reverse complement strand
TGAATAGAGGATGTCCGAACGGCGCTCCTTGAGGATCTCGTCGACGAAGCTTCCCGGTTCCACGCGAAGGGTGCTCCAGTCGAGCCGCTTCACAAGGGCCGGTGGAAGCATTGTCTTGAGCTCTCCTCGGGCGTTTTCCACATCTGTGAACACGTTTTTAACCAGCCCGTCGTGGTGCATTGTGGTCATGCCGGCATGCTAGACGGATAGACGGGGTCGGCGCTACAGGCAAATAGCGCGTCGATGCTCGGGAGAGGCCCCCTGCGCATCAAACAGTGTTGCCCCTTCGGGCGCATCACCACCTCGCGGTGGGCTACACTCGCCGCCCTGGTGGACCCAAGTGTCACGCTCCCCTCTCCGCGCCGCCAATCGCTGTCTCTCTACCGTCAAGCGTTCGCCCAGGAGCTCGAAAAGGACCTTGCCAACCTCGAGGAGGCTCTGACCGTCGTTGCGCGGGAGGTCCGTGAGGCCGAAGCCACGCTGTCAGCAAAGAACACTGCCCTTCGTGCCCATAACGACGCCTACGCGCGGACCACGGCATGGCTTGCGGGCGCTTGTGAGCTCGCGGGACTGGCCGAATTGGCTGCCAAGGTCCGACCTGTACGGCGTGTGTCCCATGCTACGACCCCGGAACCCGGCAAACCCGCCGATCCCGCTCCCGTGGTTCCCCCCACAGAGGAGCAAGAAAGGGCCTTGCGGGCAAAAAGACCAGCTCTTGGCGGTCAAAAAGGAGCTTTGCGGGTCGAATCGCCGTGTCTTGGCCTCCGATCCTCTAAAAACCATCTTGAAAACACGACAGAAGGCGACTCGCCTGCATTGCGCATCTCGTGGGCGAGGCAACCTAAGGCAGGTCAGGGGGGCGGCTCGTTGACAAACGGCGTTGCGGTCCCCCCCTGAGGCTTCACTGTCGGCCCATCGCGCTTTTCACGGATTTCCGACTGCAGCGCCGCGAGCTCTTTGGCGTTCTTGGCCTGTCGCACCCGCTCCTCAAGCTCCGTCCAGCGCTTCTCGAAGTCCTTGCGCTGCGTTTCCGCTGTCCCCTGCGCGATCTCCGCGTCTTTTCGTAGCCCCTCCGCGGTCCCCTCCGCTGCCCGGGCCCGCTCGCTCTCCTCCTTGGCTCTCCCCTCGCTCGCCCGGGCCGCCGTCAGCGCTGTCTGGATCTCTCGGTTCTTTGTTGCCATCCCCTTCACGTAGGCAACACCTCCCCCCCCCGCACCAAGGAACACAAGCAGCGCAGCCGCCCCCACTATCAGTCGACCCCGGCGCTCCGCCCCTCGGCTCGCACGCAAGAACGTTGTCGCGTCCTTGGAAATTGGCACACTTCCGCGTCGCGCAAGGTCCTCACCTGCCACCAGACGCCGCTTCTTCCACAGATGCTCCGAGGCGTGCCCTACCTCGTGCCACGTGCCCGCGTCCCGCTCCAACGCCATTGCCAAAAGACGGTCTTCCCTCGCCTCCGCAAGCCATCCCGCCAAGGTCCCCCACACCGTAAGAAGCTGGTCGTGCGCCAAGGTCAACCCCTCGCTCTCCTGCACCACCAGCCTTGACCCCTGCAACCCCTCCAGTACGTGCTGCGTGCGCTCTCCAGGGAAACGCTCGAGAAGCCGCGACTCCCTCTCGAACGCCTTCGCTGTCCCGTCCGCCGTGGTCAGCGCTAGAAGCACGTCCCTGGTCCGCTCTGGGTCCCCCAGCTTCGCCAAGGTGGCTTCCCCGTGCCTCTGAAGCGCCCCTTGGATCCCTCCGATGCTCTCCAGCGCCTTGGGGCCGATGCTCTTCTTCGCCGTGTCCCGGTGTTTCCAAAGCTCCGTCAGCGCAAACTGCACCAAGGGCATCGCCGTGGCGGTCCCTTGGAGCTGACGCAGAAGCTCCTCGCGAACGGCAGGCGGCTCGAAACGGTAGCCGTAAACCCCTAGTGCGTGGTCAATGACCTCCTCCCATGTGCCGTCGCTCAGAGGAAAGACCAGGAAGGTCCCCTGGGTCAGCACTTTGCCAAGACCTTCAAGGGCAAGAAGACCATCCAGGAGATCTCGCCGCGCCGCCACCACGGTCCGCACTCCGGGCAGCACCTGCTCGCCTAGTTGCACCAAGAGCTGCACCAGGAAACGTTGGCTCTCTCCGCTCGAGAGCGTTGCCAGCTCCTCGAGTTGGTCTACAAGGAGCACTGTGCCCCGACCGATGGCCTCGGTCCGCTCTCCAAGGGACGCAACGATCGCTTCGGGCGTTGCTGGCAACTGGACATCGCCAAACAGGGGAGCCAACGCCCGCCGCAGCGACGCCTTGGGGTCATTGCCAGGCGTGACGAGCACCGGATCCCAGTGCTTGGGCCAACGTCCAAGGGCCCCTTCTACTATGGCAGGCAGTACGCCGGCTCGCGCCAAGCTGCTCTTGCCGCTTCCTGATGGACCTAGCATGGCAAGAACGGGCGTGCCCCGAAGTCGCTCCAAACAGGAGGCCATCTCCGAATGGCGCCCAAAGTAGACCCCTCGGTGGGCCTCCTCAAAACGCCCCAGTCCACGGAAAGGCCCTTCCGCTTCCGCAGGCAGTGCCCGAGAACGTCCCCGCGTTTCGCTTCGGAGGCGTTCCAAGCTTTGCGCCACTGCCTCGGCGCTCCGCGGTCGCTTCTCCTTGGTAGGCTCCAGCAGCGAGTCCACCAGCCGCACCAAGGCAGGCGGCGCGCTGGGCATCACCTCCCCCAAAGACTGCGGACGCCGCTCGCCGCAGAGGATCTCCCGCAGGAGCCCCAGGCCATCTTGGCTCTGGGACGGTAGACGTCCTGTCAAACACTCGAAGAGCACGACCCCAAGGGCATAGAGATCGCTTGCAGGCGTCGCTCGCACCTGGGGGATCATGCACTCCGGTGCAATGTACCCTGTCGTGCCAGAAAGGCTCGCGAGCCCTTCGTCGTTGAGGGTCCCTTCTGTGTTGGTGTAGCCGAATGCGCTCAGTTGCCCGGGCGGCACGAGCACGGGCACGTCCCCGAGGACCCGTAGCTTTGGGGCTTGTTCTGTTGTCGAGCGGCTGCGTGTCAGTGCAATGCCGAAGTCGATGAGCTTGGAGACCCCCGAAGACTCGACGATGTTCTGCGGTTTGACGTCCCGATGCACGAGCCCGGCGCGGTGGACCACGGAGAGCGCGGACGCAACAGCGGTTCCGACAGTGAGCGTATCCTCTATGGAGAGGGGCCCGTCGAAGAGCCGCTCTTTGAGGGAGGTGCCGGCAATGTACTCCATGGCAAGGCCCATGACGCCGAGGCTCTCCTCCATAGCAGCGCTGTAGAAGCGCACGATGTTCGGGTGCTCCACCTGGCAGAGGAGCCTAGCCTCTTCGAGGATGTGATCGCGGGTGGAGGGGCCCTTGCGGGTGCTGCCGCTGCTGTCGACGGAAGTCTGGGACAGAGGGTCGAGGCCGAAGAGCTTTACTGCGACGGAGCGCAGGACCTTGTCGCCGTAGACCTCTTTTGCGAGGTAGACGGGGGCGAAGCCTCCCTTGCCGAGCTCGTGCTCCAGGCGAAAGGGGCCTATCTTGCGTTCTGCTGGAGGGCGGCGAAGGAGAGTCTTGAGAGCGGGGTGCAGGTCGGCCATGGGGGTGGTCGGGGCCTATATCACGAAACTGAAGTAGCTAAGCTAAACCCACTTTGAAAACCGCAGGTTCGGACCTGGGGGGCTGGGAAAGCCTGGACCGCGGCGTCGCGCCCGCATACCGTCGCTCCCATGCACACCGTTGGTCCCGTCCCAGCACTCCCCGTTTCCGTCCTCGCGCTCCTCTGCGCCTGCGCCGCCACGTCCCCCACCGCGGTGCCGCCTCCCGCCCTCCCCGTGCCGCCAGTTTCCGTGACCGCCTCCGCGCCTTCCGCCTCTGTCCCGCTCCCCTCGATACCTCCCGTAACAGCCCCTCTCGAACCCCCCTGCGACATCGCCCGCCGCCTCCGAAGCCGCGCCCCAGAGCTCTTCGCCACTGGCAAAATCCATCGCACCGTGCGGGTCCTCGAGCGCGCCGAGACCCTCTGCCCCTCCGACGCCCCCGCGAGCTGGCCCCTGCTCCTCGAAGCCCACGCCGAACTTGGGAACGCCCAACAGATCGAACGCATCGCCTCCGACCCCAAGGCCCCCGTGAAACAGTACGTGCAGGCCGCACAACGACGCGTCGCCGAGGTCACCAAGAGCTTCCCCGACACCGACGCCGCCAAGACCCCCATGCGCGCCCTCTATCGCCAAGCCGATGGCCTCGCAGATACCCGTCCCGAAATGGCCCTCAAGCTTTACCTCCGCGCCTGGGACCTGTGGCGTCCCAACGGACAGGCCCTCCTCGCCGCTGGACGCTTGGCGAAGACCCTCGGCCGTGCCGCCGACGCGCAGCGCCTCTTCGACCGCGGCCTCGCAGAACTGGAACGCTGGACAGCAGGAAGCGTCTCCCTGGACCCGATCAACGGCTTCGAGGCGGCTACAGAGGCCGTGGCCTGGTCCCGAAGTGGCATGCTCGCCGTCGCCCACGGTACCGAGATCTCGGTCCTCTCCGCCCGAACCCGACGCGAGCGACTCCGACTGCGCGGACACACAGGACGTGTCACCTCCCTCGCATTCTCCCCCGACGGAACCCGCCTCGCCTCCGCCAGCGACGACCACACAGTCCGCCTCTGGAGCTCCAGCACCGGCAAGGACGAAGCCGTGCTGCAGGGACACCAGGACGTTGTGAACGCTGTCGCCTTCTCCCCCGACGGCGCCTCCATCGCCAGCGGCAGCGCGGACCGCTCCCTGCGCCTCTGGACCGTCTCCACCCGCTCCGAGCGCGCCAAACTCCTCGGACACACTGGAGCTGTCAGCTCCCTGAGCTTCTCCCCGGACGGCAAGCTCCTTGTTTCCGGCTCCGGCGATTCCTCCGTGCGGTTGTGGGACCCGCTCCTCGGTAAGGAGCTCTCGACCCTCGGACGGCAGGAATACAATGTCCGCTCCGTAGCCTTTTCCCCCGATGGCAAGACAGTCGCTTCCGGGGGGGCCGTGGGCGAGGTGCACCTCTGGAGCGTGGGAGGAACCGCAACGTCGAGACGCCTGACGGGACATGCCCGACTCACCGATGTCAGCGCAGTGCTCTTCGCGGAAGGGGGCAAGGTAGTGGTCTCCGCCGGCACCGACGCTTCCTTGAAACTGTGGGATACGGCCTCGGGCAAGGAGAAAAAGAGCCTCTCTGGCCACGGAGACCAACTGCGGTCCTTGGCGCTCTCTCCCCGAGGCGACACGCTGGCTTCCGGCTCCATGGACCGCACTGTGCGGCTCTGGGAGGTCCCGGCATGGAGAGAAGGGTTTGCCTTTGGCGGGCACACGTCTTCAGTGGGGGCTCTCGCTGTCGCGGGCGACACGCTGGGGGTAGGGCTCGGAGAGGGGACCCTGCGTCTCTTGCAAGGGGGACAATCCCACCGCCGCCTCTCTGGGCACCGGGGACAGGTGCGCTCCGTGGCTGTGTCTGCGGATGGACGCCAATGGGTCAGCGGGGGGGACGACAAGACAGTGAAGCTTTGGAGCGGGGAGTCGTCGCGGAGCCTGGAGGGGCACGACGAGCCGGTGACCTCCGTGGCACTTTCACCGGACGGCCGATGGGTGGCCTCAGGCAGCGAGGACAAGACTGCGCGGCTCTGGGATGCAACCACAGGCGGGACGCTCACGACGACGACGCAGCTGTATCGAGTCTTCGCTGTAGGCTTTTCCCCCGACAGCAGCTCCTTTGTTGCAGCAGGGCAGGACCACCGCGCGCGTTTCTGGAGCACGCGTCCCCCCTACACGCCGGGTTTTGTAGCGGAGCACGACGACTGGGTGCGCTCTCTGGCGCTGTTCGGTGGGCTCTTGGCGACAGGGGGACGGGACAACGCAGTACACCTTTGGGACATTGGCACGGGCAAGGAGCGGGTGCTTCGAGGGCACGGCAACGACGTGAGCTCCATTGCGTTTTCTTCGGACGGTGTCCTGGTGGCGTCGGGATCGGACGACCGGACCGTTAGGTTGTGGAGCGTGGGCACGGGGCAGATGCAGCGGACGTTGGGGGGACCTGGGGGGAGGATCGAGGCGGTGGTGTTTTGGTCCCGCGAGGGGGAGCGTCGGTGGCTGTTTTCGGGGGGTGAGGACGGGGACGTGGCGATGTGGGATCCAGAGTCTGGGGAGCGGGCGCTCACGTTGCGTCCGATCGCTGGGGCGGATGGGGCCTATGTGTTTACGAAGGATGGTTTTATCGACTTCGTTGGGGCTGAGGGGGACAAGGGGCGAGAGTATCCACTGTGCAGGGTGAGGGCATACAGCTACGAGTTTTCAGTGTGTGAGGAGCGCTATCGGGTGGAGCATTTGGCGCAGAAGGTATTGGCGGAGGACATGTCGTTTCGGGAGCCGTGAGGGGGGCTCGATCTGGGCGTGGTTTATACGAGGATAATGTCGCGGAGGCCGTGAGGCCGTCAGGAGAGGTCTGCGGCGAAGACCTCGTCGATGGAATTCGCGGTTACGGCACGCATCAACCAGCGCTCGAGCGTGGGGAGGTCGCGGCAGGCGAGGACGCGCTCGCGGGTGCCTTCATCTACGGTTATCGCACGCGCGCGGAAGATCATGAGAACACCTTCCGCTCGCCCCTTCGCCTCCCCCTTCGCCTCCCCCTTCGCCTCCCCCTCCGTTCGCCCCTCTGCCTTCCAGATTTCTACGTATGTCACGAACACCTCCTCGGCCTTCGGCCCCAACTCCTTGAGAAGCTTGTTTCTAAGCGTCTCGGGAGCCGGAGCAGCAGCCACATAAGAACAGTAGCGTAAAAGGATCTCTAACGCCTTCAACCCCGTCGGATGCGCTAACAGCTCGATCAATACCGATGCCCAAGCCTGCCAGTGATCCAGCAGCGTCCCCTCCCGCGCATCGCGCAGAAACCATAGCGCCAGACGAGCAAACGGCGTCATGGCCCGCCCCAGAAGCTCGTCGTCGCTCTTGAACGCAAGGTCGTCCAGCACGAAGCCAAAATCTGGCAAGTACGGCTCGACCACGCTCCGAAGCGGCTCCTCGATGTCAAAGAGGTCGAGTAAACGCTTCGACGCCGTCCAGCCGTCCTTGCCGTGATGCAATACCACCGGCACGATGATGGGAAGATGCTTCGCGTCCGGATTGTTCTTCAGGAAGTCTTCCCAGATGCGCACATCCAAGGACTTCCGCCACGAGCTACTAGTAGCTTCCTTGGACACTCACGACCCGCGAGCCAGTGTTACCCACCCGTTACCCACCCTGGGCTGATTTGACTCGCCCCTTCGGGGCTGCCAATCAACCCACGGCCTTCTCGTTGCGTAAGGGCCCCGCTGGAAAGGACCACGAGCGTTG
>CAITRH010000186.1 GCA_903894755.1 uncultured delta proteobacterium | reverse complement strand
CTCGGAACAGTGGTGCACGAGGCTCTCCTCCCCCCTCGCTCTAAGACGATCTTCCTTGCCCGCATGGGCAAGGAAAATGTCGAGGGAGAGTCAGTGGTACTAAAGTATCGGGGATGCCTCAGGCAAGGCAGTGCCGGCGAGAAACCGGCGACATAGGAGGTCACCCCCGATGAAGAAGCGTACATACCAAACGGTCAAGGTGCAAACAGTTCGCGTCGCGGAAGGCACACTTGCCCGCGAAGGTTGGCGAGGCCGCAGGGATCTGTCCAAGATGCGCCGCAGTCGCTGGGCCCTCGGACCTCCGAGAGGCCTGCCGGATGCTGGTCCGACTCCACATGGGAGTCAGTCTTGTCTCAGCAGGTCTTTCCTCAGACCCAGACCCTAGATGCGACAGGGTTCCACACCTTCTCGCTTGGCGATGCAATCCTCGCTACGGCTGACCCCCGGATAGGTGAGAGGATACTGCAAAAGGAGGTGCGAATTTGGAGCAATCCTCGTTCAAGCACGTTACAGAAACCGGCTACCGAGCACTCGCCGACGAATTCAACCAGGGCGCCTGGGCCACCGTCGACATCACACCATTCGTCGATGCCCAAGGGGCAATCGTCAAACCCCTCTGCACGGCGCTCGTCACCGTCAAGATCGAGATCCTCGCCACCATCGCGAGTCTCGCCTCCGCCCGTTCTAGCGTCTACAGCGCGACCGACCTCAACAGGATCTGGGACAACTTCCAGCGTCAACTCAATCTCACCCTCTCTACTGCGGCCACCGATCCGGACGCCCACAAACGGGCTGCGGCCCTGCGCCTCCAGAAGTTGCTTCTCCGCGGCGGTGGCACGGGGCAGACCAGCCTCAAATACCAGCAGGAGATCGACTTCGGCCGGGAGCAGATCAAGGCCGCGGCCAAGGACGAAGCTGCGAAGGACATCGCGCTCCTCGCCATCGATAGTCTGATGGCGTCTATCGGGACCGCGACGGAGAACCTTGCCGAGGCCATTGGGCACGGCGGGACCGACCAGCGCCCGAGCGAACAAGTACGGGGGGCGAAGGCCGAGTGTGCAGCCGCCTGTATCTGGGCAGTCCACACCCTTACGCGGTTGGGCAACCGCGGTACGGTAGCTGGCGACCGCGAGCTGGCGGTCAAGCTGGTCGACACCCTCCTCACCCTGGCCGCCCGCTATCCGGCGCCTTCAAAGAAGGACACGGTCGTGACCACCGGCACGACGGGCACCGTGGGGACCAGCACTCCGACCACGGCGACGGGGCCGACCAAACCGACCGGGACAGACCGGACCGGTCCGTAAGCCCTTCCCGAGCGCGTTGTCCCGGCGGGAACGCAGCTTTGCGAGGGTTGTGCGTCGGGACCACGTATCCCGGAGAGGCGTTTCCACCGGGACACGGTACCTTGGGAGGGCGTGATCCTCGCGTCACGACACTTTGGAAGGCGTTTCCGCTGGAACAGCGCATCTCGGGTGGCGTTTCCTACGAACCAAGGCACCTTTTGATGGCGTTTCTGCTGATACAGGGCCCCTTGGGTGACGTTTCCGCGAATACAGGGGATCTCGAGTGACGTTTCCGCTAGACCAGCGCACCTTGGGGTGCCGAAACATGGCACCTTTGGGTGGTGTTTGCGCCGGACCAAGGCATTCCAGGGGGGCGTTTTCGCCGGCGCCTTGCGGGCGGGGCTAAACCAAACCTAACTTGAGAACCGCCAGTACCTCCTCAGCAAGCTCACCACGGCGAGCATCCGGAGCGTGTCTACCGCCGTTCGGGTGGCGTTTAGTGGCCGCTACACTTCCTTTCCTTCACTTTCCCCGTTGTCTTCCCTATCTTTCACGTCGACATGGGCCAGACCAAAATTATCATCGTCGAAGACGAGTTCATCGTGGCCGAGGCGCTCCGCGTCACGGTGGAGGCGATGGGCTATCAGGTGAGCTCCTGCGTTGGCTCCGGCGAGGCCGCCCTCGAGCATGCGCGGACCGAGCTCCCTGACCTTGCGATCCTCGATATCCACCTAGACGGTCCCATGGACGGGATTGACGCCGGCACTAGGTTGCGCGACGAGCTTCACATTGCATCTCTATTCATTTCGGCGTATGCGGACGACAAGACGGTCAAGCGGGCACGACTGACCCAGCCTCTTGGGTATCTGGTCAAGCCCGTGGGAGAACGGGAGCTTCGGGCAGCTATCGAAACCGCCGTCTATGTCTCCAAGGTTCAGGAGAGCCTTCGCAAGAGCGAGGAGCGTTACCGCACGGTCGCCGACTTCACCTACGACTGGGAGACCTGGCGAAGCCCTGATGGAACATTCCTCTACATGTCGCCATCGTGCGAGCGCATCACGGGATACCCACGAGAGCAATTTCTCGAAGACAAAGACCTATTTCTTCGCGTGGTCCATCCTGCCGACCGCGACCGGGTAAGGGCACACTTCAGCGCCATGGAGCTCCGTGATTGCGAGCCGTACGAAATGGATTTCCGCATTGTGACCCGCGCGGGCGAGACCCGTTGGATCAGCCACTCCTGCCAGTCGGTTAGCGACGCTGGTGGGAATCTTGGTCGACGTGGAAGCAATCGGGACATCACGCACCGCAAGGCCGCCGAGCAAGAGCGCATTCAGATGGTCGCAGAGCTGCAAGCTGTCGAAGACAAGCTTCGTCGCAGTGAAGGCAAGCTCGAAGAGGCAGGAAGGTTGGCTCGAATTGGCTATTGGGAGTACCTTCCCATGGAGCACACCACCGAGTGGTCTTCGGTCCTGCACGAAATACTTGGGCAGAAGCGACGCATTTCGTGGGAAACATTCCTCAGTAGGCTTCCCCCCGACGACCGGGCACATTTCGATCGGGCGTTTCACGCAGCGGAGACGAAGGGGAATCTCGAAACGCGCTACATGCATCCAGAGGGCGACCTGCGGTATTTGGTGACGCGGTATCATCTCGAACGGGATCCCGACGGCGCGTTGGTGCGAGCCTTCGGTGCAACCCAGGACATCACCGACACCAAGCGAGCCGAGGCGACCAACGCGCGCTTTGGTAGGATTATGGACGGGTCCTTCAACGAGGTGTATTTGCTAGATTCCATGTCCTTTTGTTGTCTTCAGGCCAATCGCGGGGCGCGGCTGAACACGGGCTATTCGCTGGCGGAGCTGCGTGAGCGGACTCTTCTCGACCTCAGTCCCGACCTACCGCTGCAAGAGTGGCAAGACGCGCTACGGACACTTCGCAGCGGCGCGTCTGAGATTGTTTCGTGCGAGACGCGGCTTCGCAGGAAAAACGGCAGCAGCTACGACGCAGAGATCCGGACCCAACTTCTTTTGACCGAAACGCCTCCAGTGCTCCTCGCCATCATACAAGACGTTACCGAGCGGCGGCGAGCACAAGAGATCCTGGAGCACCAGGCAGGGTACGACGCGCTCACGGACCTGCCGAACCGACGGCTTTTCACCGATCTCTTACAACGGGCGATCTCGCAAGCTCGAAGGGAGCAGTCGATTCTTCCGGTGCTGTTCCTCGACCTCGACGGCTTCAAGGCAGTCAACGATCGTTGGGGCCACGACCAGGGGGATGCTCTGCTGGTCGAGCTCGGTAAGAGACTGGTCTCCTGCATTCGCGATTCAGACACCATCGGACGGCTGGGAGGTGATGAATTCGGCATCGTGACTTCCGGCACCTCCGAGCCGGACTTCCTCCAGTCTCTCATCCAGCGTTTGCTCCAGTGTCTTTCCACCCCCATGGTAGTCGAGGGAGACAGTCTCCAGTTGTCTGGAAGCATAGGGGTTGCGCGGTTTCCTCAGGACGGCGACACGCCAAGAGAGCTTTTGCATCACGCCGACCTGGCCATGTACCAGGCCAAGAGGAGCGGCAAGGCGCGCTGCGTCTTTTATGGCGATTGCGCTAGGCCTCCAAGTGGCTTGTCCCGAACGGGCTCTTGGTACCCATGACTCTTCGTGGCCTCTTGACTGCGTCGAGGCTCCTGTATCTCCCTGGTGGGCTCCTTCTCTATCTGCTTGGTGTGCTTATGAGCGCGCGGGTAGAGGCCTTGAAGACGCTGCCGGTTGCTCTCGGGGCCTTTGTGATTGTGCTCGTCCATGTCATCACCCACTTTGTCAACGACGCCGAGGATGTCCTCACCGACGACCAAACGGAGCATCCCACGGCCTTCACGGGGGGAAGTCGGGCGATCCAGCTCGGTCTTGTCACCCCTGCGGGACTCAAAAGAGCGGCGGATGCGCTTGCGAGCTGCGTTGGGGTTGTCCTTGTTTTCGAGGTTGTGGTGACAGGGGACTGGGTTGCGGCGGCGCTGTATCTGGGCATTCTGGTTCTGGGCTACGGGTACAGTGGCAGGCCGTTCATGTTCGGTCGGCGTGGACTTGGGGAACTGGTCACGGCAACGGTGATGGGGGTTCTAGTTCCTGTGGCGGGGGCGCACGCGGCGAGGGGACTTGGTCGTCCATGCTGGTTGCGGCGGTGCTGGTCCTGTTCGTGGAGACTGTGTTTGCGCGTCTGAGCACGGCGTATCCAGATCTTGATCCAGACGGGCGCACGGGCAAACGGACCCTGGCTGTTTTGCTTGGTCCCAGGCACGTACCGCTTGCGTTTGTTGCCATTGCGTGCGTGATGTTGGTGCTTACGGCGACCGTCGCCCCTTTTTTGCCTGAGCCTGCGTGGCAGCGGGCCTCGTTTCTAGGGGTTGCCCTTGCGGCCGCGGCCATTGCGTGGATCATCCATTCAGGGAGGGGGGCGAAAACTCCGGTGCTCGTCCCCATGATCGCAATCGGCGCCTACGGAGCGAGCCTTACGACGCTTTTGCTAGCGTCGTGGAGGCGTTGACCAGAAAACACCGTTCTTCTTGCTTTTGGTTTAGGCTTACCGGCACCCACGCTTGAGAGGAGTCCATGATCCCCGGATTCGGCAAAGAACAGATCTTCATCGGAAGCGCTCCTGACAACGACATCGTCCTCGCTGCCCCGGGGGTTGCCCCTCGTCACGCCAGCGTTGCGAAAAGAGGAGCTGCCCTCGTTTTCATCGACCTCGGTGCGGGCCAAAGCTTCGGCCCCGCCGGCCCTATTTTGGCCAACCAGCCGGTCCCCTTCGACCTTCGCTCCCCCTTCACGGTCGGACAGGTCCCGGTCCCTTTAAACCATCCGTCCCTCACCCTCATGCTGATGGCGCAGGGGCAAGCCGCGGCTCCCCGAGGCCACGTCGTGATCGGTCGGGAGGCTCCCAGGGCCTCTCTTGTCATCGCCCATCCTGCGGTAAGCGGCCATCACGCGACGGTGATGTTGGATCGCATGATGGTGGTCGATCACGGCTCGACCAGCGGAACCTACGTAAACGGCCAGCAGTGCGCTGCCCAGCAGCCGGTGCCGATCGATCCCAACGGAACGTTGGCGTTTGGCCCTGTCTCGATATCGGTACCGCTGCTCATCCAGATCGAGCAGGGGCTTACGGGCCTTCAACCAATGGCACCTGCTCCCCACGTACCGCACGTACAGACGACGGGCAACCCCGTTGCGGGCCCGCCCGGGCCGCAGCAGCCACAACCTGGCGAAGCCCCACGCAAGCACCGCACGGTCATTGGCGAGCTCTCGATGGCGCAGCTCACCTCCAGTGTGATCATCATCGGGCGAACCCCGGACAACAAGATTGTCGTCCCCCATCCCCAGGTCAGTTCGAAGCACGCGCAGATCATCAAGCAGGGCGACCAGCTTTTCCTCGAGGATCTGGGGTCGTCCAACGGAACCTACGTACGGGGCCAGCGTCTGGTACGAGGCCAGCGGGTTCCCGTACAAAACGGCGAAAAGGTCTTCATAGGCCCGATGCCCTTGCTGATCCACATCGGCGATCAGCAGGTCAACGTCGTTGTCGAAGACGAAGTTGAAGGCCAGCGCAACTGGGCTGGCAAGCCGCTCTACGAGATCGAGGCCTGGGATCTGTTCCTCGAAGTGGAGGACCGCGATCGAAAGGGGGAAATGAAGACCCTGCTCGACCGCGTGTCTTTCAAGGCGCTGCCAGGCGACATGATTGCGCTCATGGGTCCATCCGGAGCAGGCAAGACAACGCTGCTCTTGACTCTAAACGGCTACTTACCTCCCACAGCTGGCCAGGTTCGTGTCAACGGCGAGGACCTCTATGCCATCTACGACGCGCTCCGCGGGTCGATTGGCTACGTACCTCAGGACGACATTGTCCATCCCGAGCTGACGGTCTTCGAGGCTGTCAAGTATTCCGCACGTTTCCGTCTGCCTCCTGACTATTCCGAGGACGAGATCGATCGACGTGTGGAGCAAACCCTACGTGACCTGGGTCTGGAGGGGGTGATGAACCTTCAGATTGGCAAACCCGAAAAGAAGGTCCTTTCTGGAGGTCAGCGTAAGAGGGTGAACATTGCCCTGGAGCTTGTGACAGACCCAGTCATTCTGTTCCTTGACGAGCCCACAAGCGGGTTAGCGGCTGACGACACCACTGCGCTGATCAACTTGCTGTCCGAGCTCACGAGCAAGACAGGCAAGACCATCATCATGACAATCCACCAGCCTGCGAAGGAGGAGTTCGAGAAGTTTACGCACACCTTCATCATGGGCTACGGCGGCATTCCGGTGTACTTCGGTCCCGCCTCGGAGCCGGCGTACAAGTTCTTCGGGTCCATCCAGGACCGCATTTCCTCGGCCTCTGGGACCAAGACCATCGACAATCCTCGCGACATGTTCGACATGTTGAGTGTTCGCGAGCGCTCCATGTTGGAGCAGTTGAAGCGGCAGTACCCTCAGATCACGCGAAACCAGGCACGTCTCGAGGCAGCCAAAGCGTGGCGAGCCGAGTTTTTCAACCCGCAGAACACGACCTACCAGAAGATGTACGGAGGACGGCGCGAGGTAGGATCCCAGACTGCGGCACGAGGAGTTCCGCACCGAGCGGACATTGCGCTGGTGCGTCAACTCGTCTTACTGCTTTCCCGCTATTGGAAAGTGAAGATCAGGGATGTTGCGGGGTCGGCCATCATGTTTTTGCAGGCGCCGATCATTGGTCTCATGCTGTTCGTGGTGTTTGGCGGGCAAAAGCACAGCATTCCGTTCTGGTGTCTAGGCGCGCTTCAAGAGCTTTCTCGCAAGAGCGAGCCCGGGTCCGCGTCTGGTACCGCCGATTTGATGAGCAAGATGCTCCCCACGCCCGATCACACGGTTGCCATGTTCTTCGTGGTCGTGAGCTGTGTTTGGTTTGGCACGAGCAACGCGGCCCGGGAGATTGTCACCGAGCGGGCGATCTACCTGAGAGAACGCATGGTAAACCTATCGCTGGTCAACTATGTTTTCTCCAAGTTCCTCCTTCTCGCCTTCATCTGTGTGATCCAGTGCACCATGCTCCTTGGGATTGTCTTCTTTTCCCTTGGGTTCAATGGGGGTCCAGAAGCGTTCTTTCTCGAGCTTGTCAGCATGGTGGCGGTAGCCATCAACGCCACGGCGTTGGGACTGCTGGTGTCCACGTTGGTAACGTCCCCCGACGCAGCGATGGCTCTGACGCCCATCGCGTTGATCCCACAGGTCGTGCTGGGTGGAATGATGGTCCCCATGACCACCAATTGGAGTCTCAAGTACCTCATGTACTTCATGCCCGCCCGCTGGGGGTTCCAAGGGGCGATTGCCCACGAGCGGTTGGCCATCGCAGGTCTTGACCCATGGAACATCTCATTGAACAACCCCAGCCTCAACAGCCCTGCCGACTACATTTATTCCGGCAAATTCCGGTGTGCCATGGCGCAGGTCGGAAGCGAGAGGCTGCAAGGGGCCTGGGCCTTTACCGACTGGGAGTCTTGGTGGATCCCCTGGGGCGTGCTCAGCGGCATGAGCCTTTGCATGTTTGCGCTAGTACTGCTCATTATGAAGCGCCGCGATCCTGTCTAGGTCACGGGGCGTAAGTCCTTGGACACTCCGGGGCAGCCGAGCCCACGCCATCCGCGACCGCCAGGTGGCCCCGGGCCGCCCCGGGGCTCCCACAGATCCGGACGTGCGGAATTCCCGCATCCGGCTCCTCAGAACATGGGCTCGCTACATAACGGAGCGGTGCACGATACGCGGAGCT
>CAITRH010000185.1 GCA_903894755.1 uncultured delta proteobacterium | reverse complement strand
TGGCGCAGCTCACCCCTGCGACGCAGCGAGGTAGGGTTGTTTTGGCGCAGCTCACCCCTGCGACGCAGCGAGGTAGGGTTGTTTTGGCGCAGCTCACCCGCCGCGGTCACGTAGGCATGAGAGCCCCCGTGACTTAGCGGCCTTTGCCATATTTGCCCCCCCGCAGGGGGTCACGAAATGGGGGGATGGGGGCACTTGGGGGTCGAGAGGCTCCCGTTTATGCCCGACACTCTGGCTGTGGCCATCGTTCCTGACCTGCCCGTTGACGTCGCTTCTACCCTTGACCGCCACGTTGCTCGTGGCGAATTCCGCGAGGCTCTCTCGCTCTCGGCCCGCGCCTATGGAAACGCTATCGGGCGCCTCTGTATGGCGTTCGTCGGGGTCCAGAGCGAGGCCGAGGAGCTCACCCAAGAAACACTGCTCTGCGCCTACGACGCGTTCCCATCGTACCGGGGCGACGGGTCCCTGAAGGCTTTCCTCTTCGGCATCGCACGACGCGTCTGCGCTCGCGCCGTCGAAAAGCGTGTCCGACGCGAGGGGCTCCTTTCCGCTGTTGGCAATGACGATGAGGAGCCCGTGCAGGACGCCCAAGAGCTCGTCTTGGCTCGGGAACGCGCTCAGCGCATGCGACAAACGCTCACCAAGCTTCGCCCCACGGAACGCGAAGCGCTGCTGCTCCGCTATGAAAGCGAGCTGTCGTTCCGGGAAATTGCCTCGGCGTGCGGTTGCGACGAGGCCGCCGCACGCAAACGGGTCAGCCGCGGCCTCGCCACTCTGCGAGGCCTCCTCGAAGGAGATGTCAATGAAAACCTGTGACCAAGTGAAAGACGACCTTGCGCGTGTGGTCGACGGTACCGCGCCCACCGAACTCTACGAACATATCGCCGACTGCGATGCCTGCCGCGACCTGCGCCATGAGGCTGCCGCTGTAGTCACCAAGATCCGCGACGCGTCCTGCGACTTCAAGCCCCAAAGCGACCTTGAGCTGCGCCTGCTGGCTCCTCTCGACGCGCGTTCTGTCCGCAAACCCAGACGCCCCAGTCGTCGTCAGGTCGCGGTCGTCGCAGTCACTGCGACCGTTGCCTTAGCTGCAGGACTCGCCCTGGTTGTCCGCAGCAGGGGCCCTAAAACCGACAGTCGCACGGCCATCTCCTCTTGGAAAGGCGAGATCGAAGCCGTCGTACGCGCCTCAAAGGACCCTACGGGCGGATTGGTCCAGTGCGATGCTGCTGCCAACTGCGTAGGTCTTGACACTGGCGCCGCCGTCACTGCCGGCTTGCTGCTGCGTACGGACGATCGAACCCGGGTGCGTCTGCGCATGTCCGACGGGACCCGGCTTGTGCTCGACCGAGGTACGGAGCTGTCCTTTGGAACAGGACGCTCTGCAGACCTTCGCAAAGGGGCCTTGGTTGCCGATGTCGTGCACCTAGACAGCCAGGACAACGCGCGCTTCTCTGTCCCAGGGGGCGGTATCGATGTGCTGGGAACAAAGTTTGCCGTGGTTGCGGGCGATGGACGGTCGCGGGTCCAGGTCACCCGTGGGGTGGTTCGACTGCGCAATGGACGGGGCAGTGAAGAGGTCCATGCGGGGGAAGAGGGACGGGTGGGGAGCGAGGCCATTGCGGTGGTTCCTACTATTGCACTCGGGGATTCGGTTGCGTGGGCGGAGCAAGGACTCGACAGTGGAACAGAGGTTTCCGCGCGTGGGCTTGGCGAGCTACGCGCGAAGAAACCGGGAGAGAGCAACGAACGTGACCGTGCGGTCTCCCTTACCTCGCACAACGTCAAGGTGCGCATTGTCGACGGCTTTGCGCGCACTGAGATCGACGAGGTCTTTTCCAATGACGCGCCCGACGAGCTGGAAGGGATCTATCGGTTCCCTTTGCCACCAGGAGCCGAAGTGGAACGCCTCGCTCTCGAGGTGAACGGGAAACTCGAGGAAGGCGCCTTTGTAGAGAAGGGACGTGCCGCGGCGATCTGGCGCGGTGTGATCCAACATGCAACGCCGCAGGCCAAGGCACCGGTTGACGACATCGTGTGGGTCCCTGGGCCTTGGCGCGACCCGGCGTTGCTCGAGTGGAAACGGGGGGGACGGTTCGAGCTTCGCATTTTCCCTATTCCTGCCAAGGGCTCACGACGCATTGTGCTGGCCTACACGGAGCATGTGCCGGTGGTGGGTGGATTGCGTCGCTATGTGTACCCACTTCCTGTCGACCCGAGGGCTGCACCTGTTGGGCAGTTCAAAGTGGATGCGCAGGTACTGGGGCACGATCTGCGTGGGGGCGTTCAGGCTCGCGGGTACGACATGAGCCGTTCGACCGAAGGGGGAGCGGAGCGTCTTGCTTTTGAGAGAAGCGCGTTTGTTCCTGCTGGGGATCTGACGCTCGATTATGGGCTGGCGGATCCTGCTGCCCAGGTGTCGGCGTATTCTTATGCAGTGCCCAATGAGGTCAAGCCGTATGTTGCACTGGCGTTGCGTCCCACTCTTCCTCGGGTGCGCGAGGTGGAGCATCGCGATCATGTGATTGTGCTGGACCGCAGTCGGTCGATGGTGGGAGAGCGCTTTGGACGGGCCCGAGCCCTTGCACTTGGGCTAGTTCGGGAGCTAGACGGACACGACCGGGTCAAAGCACTTGTTTGCGACACAACCTGTGACGGCACCGAATGGCTCGACGCTGGACCTGGTGCCACAGCTGCACTGGAACGCCTTTTTGCAGCGGTGGTACCTGATGGTGCGACGGATCTAGCGGCCATAGCCCGTGAGGCGCGCAAGGCGGCTGGGGCACGCGAAGCAGGACGTCGTCTTGCAATCACGTACCTTGGGGACGGTGCAGCGAGCGCGGGACCGCTAAAGGCAGCGCATCTTTCCTTGGAGGTACGTCGCGCGCTGTCAGGATTGCCGGTCACACTGACGGCAGTGGCGGTGGGAGCGGATGCGGACGTACCGCTATTGGCAGCCTTTGCGAGGGGGGGGGGAGGAGCTGTGGTTCCTTATGTACCGGGCCAACCGACGAGTGTAGCGGCGCTTGGTGTACTTGGAGCTGTTTACGGGGTAGCGCTGCGCGATCCCGTGTTGACGCTTCCTGCGGGGCTTTCCGAGGTGGCACCGTCGACGTTGGACACGATGCTTGCGGGGGGAGAGACGCTGGTTGTAGCGAGGGCTGAGGGGAGCACGGTGGAGGGGGATGCGGTATTGCGAGGGACTGTTGGGGGCGAGGCATTTGAGCAGCGGTATCCACTTCGGATTGTGGCGGGTGAGGGCAATGGGTTTGTACCACGGCTGTTTGGGTCCCTGAGGATTGGGGAGCTTGAACGAGCGGGGGGGACCAAGGAGTCCATTGTGGAGCTGTCGAAGCGATTTGCGCTAGCAAGTCGTTACACGTCGCTGTTGGTGCTGGAGAGCGAGGCGATGTTTCAGGCGTTTGGACTCGATCGGACTCGCAGTCTGCCGCAGTGGACCGGCGAGACAGCGGCAACGGCAACGACCTCCCGAGATCCGTCGCAAGAGCCGCTGGATTCGCTTGCAAAGGAAGCCGATGGCCTGGCGTTGGGAGCGCTCGACATGCGGTCGGCTCCGGCGTCTGGTGCGGGGGCCCCTGCGCAAAGTCCTCCAATGCAGCGCAGGCCAACGGTGAGCAGGGATGAATTCGATGGCCCCTCGATGGGTCGTCCCGGGAGACGTTGGATCGCAATGCGTCGCATTTGGGTGCGCACGGGAGCGGTGAGCACGGACGTTAGCGCGTGGCATACGTCGCATGTTGCGCGGATAGCGGAAGCCGAGGCGGCTTTTGCGAAGACTCCTGATCGTCGGGCAGCGACGCAGAGTCTCCTAGCGCTGTACGCCCAACATGGGCTTCTTGACAAGGCGCAGACATTGGCAGAGCAGTGGGCGTCCCGTGACCCATTGGATCCCGATGCGCTGGTGGCCCGGGCGGACCTTGCAGCTCGTTCCGGAGACCGCACAGAGGCGTTGCGAAGGCTAGGAAGTGTTGTGGATGTTCGTCCAGAGACCGCTTCGGCGCAGGCACGTTTAAGCGAGCTTTACGAGCGCTTTGGGGACCCAGTGCGCGCGTGTGCACATCGGGTGGCCCAAGCCGAGTTGAGTCCTGACGATGCAGTGGCACTGTCCAAGGCGGTGCGTTGCAGTCGGGAGGGGGGGGCGACGGAGCTTGCAATGCGGCTCTTGGCGGATGCGTCAGCGGCGATCCGAACGGCAGCGGAGCGGGCGCTAGGAGCTCCAGTGTTGGCGGAGGCACTGGCGGGGGATGTGCGTCTCGAGGCAATGTGGGGGTCGGACGACGATGTGGACCTGGCGTTGATTGGACCACGCGGAGTACGTCTATCGTGGACTGGGGGGGCCAATGTGAGGACGCAGAACGTTGCGGGAGGACGGCGCGAGACGCTGTCTTTTGTGAACCTTCCTGCGGGGCGGTATCTGGTGGAAGTGACTCGGGTGGCGACGGGGCGGGCGGGGCAGGCGGTGACGGGGACTGTGGTGATCGGGGCAGCGGGAGTACGCAAGGCGGTACCGTTCGTACTGACCGAGGGGCGTACGGAGCTTGCGAAGCTGGAGATTTCGTATGTACCGCAGCTCGTGCCGGTGGAGTAAACTACGTCCATCTTGAGACCCGACGTGTCCCAACGGTCCCAGCGCTTCCGACCGCGCCTCCGACAGCCTCCGGTAAACCGCCATCCGCACCACCTCCCGCTGGAGCCCCTGCCCCCGCCGATACGGCACTGACGTCGGCTCCCCAGGACGTGGACATCGTGGTCGGCGACAAGCAGGACGAGGACGACTCGGGCCCAACTGGAGTCCCCGCCACGCTTCCGCCGGAGCTGCGCAGGAACCTGAAGCCAGGAACGGCCATGGCTGACAGTGCGAAGGGGCTGACCATCGAGCAGATCGTCCTATCGCTACGTGTCGATTGTGCAGTATTCGGGGACCACCAGCACCGATCCCATCGATAGCACTCCCCAGAGCAATGCGGACCTCGACGGTCGCAACAAGCGCGACTTGGACGACATAGGCGTCTATATGCTGGCCCAGTACGCCTTTCCTCCTTCGCAGGCATTGCACCTCGGAGTCCGCGTCGACACCAACAGCATTGTCAACTCGACAAATGCAACGATCCGCGGCGGCTACGCGGGGACCTTCGATCGGCTCCTTCCGCTCCATGGCGGAGCTAGAAACCAAGGTTGTGGCCTTCGTGACCTACTTTAACGAAAAACTCGCGCACCCGTACCGCTTTCACCTGTGAAAGGCCTCCATGGCAGCCTGACAGCAGAGTGTCCAAGGACTTCCGCTGCGACCTACTAGTTTCTCGCGGTCCTTGCAGTGGCGTGGTCGTTGTCGTGAAGCTCGCGTGACCGCCTTCGATGACGCGTCCACGCCCAACGCCCTGGAGCGCGCATCGACAACGGCCCTTGTAGTTGCAGCCGACTCGGAAGCTGCATTGGGGATTTGGGCGATGTCCAGTGGGATGTGCCCGGTACCGGGGCGGCTGGCTGCGGGACGGGTCCCGCCGCGATGAGTCGGGAGGAAGTGGTGCGGTCGTTGGAGTGGATTCCGGAGTGTAAGCAGTGAGTGGCCTGGATGTGCGGAAATGAGGTGATGCACGGCGATCACCGCCGTTTGCGCATGGCCGAGAGGGCTGGCTGCGCCCAATCTTGCCTAGATGCGCTTGCGCGACGCAAGTTCGTCTTCGAGCTTGCGCTCCCGCCGCTGTTCTTCCTTCTTCCGCGCCGTCACCAGTATGTCGAGGAGCGCATCCATGCGCTGTACCTCCTTGTGCGCCACCGCCACCCGCTCGCGCGCCATCGTGACCTCGCGGGCTGCCTCGACCCGAGCGAGCTCCGCAAAACGCTCCCGGTCTTGTTGATCCATCAGCCAGGTCTCTACCTCGTGCCAGTCGGGCGGTTGCGCCGCTTCATGCCCAAGTGCCTCGCGTCCTCGGGCCGCTAGCTCGGTCCGCTCCCGAGCTTCGTCAAGCTCGCGTTGCTTGCGTGCCTCTTCCAGCTGCGCATCGGTCAGCTCCTTGATGCGCTGGTCACGCTGCTCCTCGCGTACCTCTCGAATCCTTCCAATGCGCTTCTCCTTCGCCAGCGTCATGCCCCGCCTCGGGCAGCGATGGCCGCAAGCTCGTGCAACCTGTTGACAGTGAGCTCGTAAGGAGCCGCTTCCCCAGAGCTTTGCCTCAGAAAAGCCTCGATGGATGGCATCATCTTCACCGCTACGTCAACCCTGGGATCGCTGCCCGACACATATGCCCCCACTTGTATCAAATCGGCTGTATCCCGATGTGCCCCCATCAGCTCTCGTACCACCGCAGCATCTCGCAGTTGCTCCTGCGACGCTACCAAGGGAGCAAGACGCGACACGCTCTGAAGTACGTCGATCGGCGGGTAATGCCCCTTTTCCGCAAGCGCCCGAGCCAACACAATGTGCCCGTCAAGAATGCCTCGCACAGTGTCCGCTATCGGCTCGGACAGATCGTCCCCCTCCACCAACACAGTGTAAAGCGCCGTGATCACCCCCTGGCCCCCCGATGTGCCCGCCCGCTCGAGAAGCCTTGGTAGCGCCGCAAATACAGAGGGGGGATATCCCTTGGTCGCCGGCGGTTCCCCCGTCGCTAACGCCGCTTCACGCATCGACATCGCGTAGCGCGTCACCGAGTCCATGACCAGCAGGACGTCTTTCCCTTGGTCGCGAAAGTACTCCGCCATCGCAGTCGCTACCTCCGCCGCCCGCGCTCGGACAATTGGCGGCTGATCGCTCGTGGCTACCACCACTACAGAACGCGCGAGCCCGGGTCCCAAGGCGTCGCGAAGGAAATCATTCACCTCGCGTCCTCGTTCCCCCACCAGACCTATCACGTTCACCTCGGCCTGCGACTCGCGACATATGATCCCCAGTAGCGTCGTCTTGCCTACCCCAGAGCCCGCGAAGATCCCCACACGCTGCCCGCAACCAAGCGTCAGCAGCGCGTCGATCGCTCGCGCGCCGGTCCCAAAAGCGTGGTCGATGGGACGACGCGAAAATGGGTGAGGCGGCGACGCATGCACCGGATAGTAGTCCGCTACGGCAGGGGACGGCATCCCATCCATCGGCAAGCAGAACGAGTCCACGACCCGTCCCAGAAACCCCGCCCCCACTGGAACCCGTGAGCCTCGAGGCGCAAGAGCCACAGTCGCGCCTGGACGAACCCCAGC
>CAITRH010000184.1 GCA_903894755.1 uncultured delta proteobacterium | reverse complement strand
GCCGAGCCCGCGACACCCGCGACCCAGGGTTGCCCACCCTGGGTTGGGTAGCCGGTCGTGAGTGTCAAAGGACTTCCGCCGCGAGCTACTAGCGTCGGCATCACTCCCTAAGCGCCCAAGCCCCGTGCTCCGGGACCCGGTGATCCTCGAGCCACTGCCAAAACGCCGCCGCCCACTTCGCTCCCCCCTTCTCGTTCGGATGAATCCGGTCCCACGACTGACGCTCGATGTCCGGCACAATGCTGTCCGTGTCGAAATATAGACACGGTGCGCAATTGCGTCGGATCACGTCAAGAATTCCCGTGTCCTTCTTCCATCGCGGTGGTGCGACCCACACGCAGCTCCCTGACACGCTCGCCTTCTTCGCCAAACTCCGCACCGCCCCCGCGTGGATCTCCGGTGTCGGCATGTCAAACTCGTTCGCCCCAAGCGAAATGATCACCAGGGCTGGACGAGCCGCCATCATGAGCTGGAAATCCGGGTGGTACACCCAAGTCGTCGTCGCCGCCGAAGTCTCCGCCTTCACCCAGTACTTCGCCCCAACCCCGCGAAACCTCCCACGAAGATTCTGCTCAAACCACGCCTCCGCAAACGAGTCCCCTATGTGCGCCACCAGCGTCCCTCGACGCGCGTCCGCCGATGCCGCCTCAACGTGACCATCCAGAAAAGCGCCCGCGGAACCGTCCTCCGGCCCGTCGTAGGAGGCATCCGCAGCCTCCGCAGCCTCGCCAGACGCCGCCGACGTGATCGCCGTGACCTTTGTCCCGCTCCCAACGCCCGTACCGCGTGGAGCTTCCGCGCACCCAACCGCCAGCACCCAACAGCCAACCACCACCTTCATTCGACCCATGCGGCCCCGTCTACTCCAGCCTTGGCCCCTTCGGTGTATAGGACGTCGCCGTGATCGCCACGTTCTTCGACTTCAACGGAGTGCTCGTCGACGACGAACATGTCCACCTCCAAGCCTACCGCGCTGCCCTCGCCCCCCGAGGCATCCCCATCTCCGACGCCGCCTACGCCGAACGCTACCTCGGGTTCGATGACGCAGGAGCCTTTCGCGCCATCCTCGAAGACGCCGGCGAGAGTCCCTCGGATGACGACGTCCGCGCCCTCGTCGAAGCCAAGAAACCCGAGTACATGGCCCTCATCGCCACCTCGTTGAAGGTCTTCCCAGGCGCACGGGAGCTCCTTCGACGACGTGCCCTCCGAGGCCCAGTCGCCATCGTCTCGGGCGCCCTCGAACACGAAATCCTCTACTGTCTCGGCGTGATGGGCCTCCTCGACCTCGTCGCGTTCGTGGTCTCCGCCGAACACGCCCCCCGTTGCAAACCAGACCCCCAAGGCTATCTCATCGCCTTGACCAGGCTCCAACACCTGTCGTCTGAAACCCCTGCAGTGGTGCTTGAAGACTCGCTCGAAGGGATCCGCTCTGCAAAGGCTGCTGGACTCCGCTGCATTGCTGTCGCCCACACGTATCCTGTCGACGCGCTGATCTCCGAAGGGGCCGACGCGGTTGCAACGACCCTCGACGAGGTCACCGACGCACTGCTCGACGGTGCCCCATGAATGCCGCGGTTGCAACGTTGGTGCTGGCGCTGGCGGGAGGAATCCGCGGGATGACGGTCGGGCCTATCGAAAACGGCTACCACCCTGGCGTTGGAGTCGGCTCGCCCGCCTACGACCGCACCCTTGTGGAGACCAAAGCGCTGGGAGCCCGCTGGATTGCTCTCACGCCCTTTGGACGGGTTGCAGACTTGTCGGGGACTGGTGTGGATCGCACTTTTGAGGTTCCCTTTGAAGAGAACCGCAATGCAGTGCGTCGCGCTGTTACAATGGCGCATGCGCGGGGGTTTCAGGTGATGCTGGTGCCGCATCTCTGGGTGGAATCTGGAGGATGGCGCGCGCTCATCGACCCGAAGACCGACGCGGGCTGGGAGCGTTGGGCGCGCAGCTATGGGGACTTTGCAAAAGCCTGGGCGAGGGTGGCCGAGGAGACGCAGGTGGAGCTGTTTTCGGCGGGGGTGGAGCTGCGCTCGTGGGTGACCACGCCACGTGCGCCTCTTTTTTCGGCACTGTTACGCGAGCTTCGAGCGCTCTACCACGGCTCCCTGACCTACGCGGCCAACTGGGATGACGTCGAAGAAACTGTGATCCTAGGCGAGCTGGATGTCATAGGGGTCAACGCGTTTTTCCCCTTGGCCAACCACGAGGGAGCGTCCCAAGCCGAGCTCGTCGAAGGCGGACAGCGTGTGCGCGAGCGGGTGCGTGCGCTTTCCGACGGATGGCACAAACCGGTGCTGTTTACTGAGATTGGCTACACGTCCCGTCCCAACCCCGCGGTTCGCCCCTGGGAGTGGCCCGACAGCATGACCGCAGTGGTGGTGGACCAAGCCGCGCAGGCGGCGGCGTATCGAGGACTGATAGGTCCGCTGCTTGAGGAGCCGTCGTTTTTGGGATTCTTCGTGTGGCGGGTTTATGCGGACCCGGAGGACACGTCGCAGGAGGCCGAGTGGGGCTTTTCCCCTCGAGGCAAGTTGGCCGAGGGGGTACTGCGGGACGCGTACGCAGCAGGCTGGGCGTGCGACGGGCGCAGTTGGTAGGCCGCGATCTCCAACGCCAAACCGCCTGCACGAAATGCTGTATTGATAGCACTATTCCTTCGTTTCAAACACGTCTTCCATGGTGCTGACCGTTGCTGCTCGCAGCAACCAGCGCTGCAACAAGGGCGGGTCCGAGCACGACATCACGCGCTCCCGAGCGTCGGTTGGGCAAGGGATCCGGCGGATGTCGAGAAGTCCCAGGAGCCCTGCTCGCAAACTGGAGAGCGCTTGCTCGGCCTCGACCTGCGCTCGCTCCGTCCGGAGCTGCGCTCGGTGGGCCTTGACTTGCGCTCGCTGTGTCCTATCCCGCTCTTGCCGAATCCGGACCCGTGCTCGCTGGGCCTTGGCCTCGAGACTGTCAACCATTCCGTGGAGACGACCTATCAGGTCGAGGGTGCCGCAAATCTCTGTTATCCCGTCAAAAAAACGCAGCTTGCCGCCCTGAATCGACAGGTCGAGCCCGAGCACCAGTGAGCTGTATCGACCAGCCTGGGGCGCGATGTGGCTGTAGCGCCGAGCCTGCGGCCCCGCGAGACGATAGCCTTTGATCTTCTGGTGGAGCCTGTCGTAAACAAAGTACTCGGGAATGCCAAGACGCGCATACCGCTCGACGTTGACCACGAGATCCTTGCGGCGGTCTCCGCGATGCAACACCTCCAGCACCCAATCGATCCCCTTGTGCTCGTCAGCCACGACCCACGCCATCCGGGGATCGTCGTCGGGCTCTGCAACACCAACGACCGCGAGAACATCCGGGGAAAAGGTCTCTTCGCCCGGATACAGCACTGCCATCTCTTCAGCCAGATAGATCACCCGCCCAATGGAGCCGAAGTGGAGCCCCAGCTTGTCGATGACCTGCACCTTGGCCTTCTTGTGGCGGCGGCCCTCGGTCATCGCGATCCTGGGGTCCGATAGCGCGTCGTTGACGCGAACCTGAAAGTCCAGGCGCTCGTCGGGCGTCATGGCCTCCCACTCTTCTACCGTGGGAGCGATCAGTGGGGTCGGCAGGTTTTCAGCGGTGGCGATCATGGGCCGATGGTAGCACGAGGTTATCCGAAAGCGTCGTGAGGGGGACTTGACCGGCCGAAATCAGAGTGCAGGTCAATCCGGCTGGTAGAGCACCGTCTGCGACCCGTCGCGAAAGTAGAACCGGTCGAACTGCGCGCGGTCGAAGGTCACTGCGCCAAACAGGTTCCAGGCGAGTCCCCAGGTGGCCGCCAGCGCAAACGCAATGCGCATGGGACGGGCCCCGATGGCTAGCAGCACAAACAGCAGCAGCGCGTAGTCGTTGGAAAAGCGGTAGCCAAACTGGCGCCATCCACTGTTCTGGTACATCAGGTCGAGCACCGCTGGCAAAGCCGCCGCTAACGTAAACACCGCGTAGAGCCAGCGGAAATCACGTCTTCCAGACGCCCCCGGTTCACTCTTGCGAGGCCAAAGCAGCCAGAAGTAAAGCGGCGTTGTAAACCAGAGCGCCAGCCCGTGCTCGTTGATCCTGAAGGGCGCGTCCCCAAGCACTCCCTTGGCCGGAAACCATGGAAGTATGGTCAGCATCACACCTAGGTTCTTCGGGAAATAGTGGGTGCCAAAGAGTCCCCACTTGGCCATTCGCGCTTTCCACACCACTCCAAGATGCTCGTGCCCCATGGCAAATGGGCTTGAGTCGTGAAAGCGCGCGTGGTTCATCCAGGACGCTACCGCCACGGCCACTGCAATCGGTAACGCAAAGAGAGCGGCGTCGCGCAGAAGCCTCCGGTTGCATGAGGGCGATCCTCCAACACTGTGCACTCGAAGCGCCTCAAAGGCAAAGATAACCCCGGTGAGCAGCATCGGCGGACGGGTCATCCAGGCGCACGCGAGGAGCACACCCGCCCAAAAAGGACGACGTGCGTCAAGCGCACACAACAAGAACAACGCCCCAAGGGCCACGCCGACAACATGTGCTGCAAACCAGACGGTCCCCTCGACTGCCACGAAGAAGTACACCGTACCAAAGGCAAAGAGCAGCGACAGGACCAGGTTCTCGCGCTCCGTACGAGGCGAGCGCCCGTCCCTGCGCAGTTTGTCGAGCACCAAGAAGAGGAGCGCGGGGCCAAGTCCGGAGAGCCACACCACGAACTGTCCATCGCGGAAGTTCTCTGGGGAGCCGGCCAGTTTCACGAACGGCAGCATCAGCAGCGCAGGGAACGGAGGGAAACTGATGAAGGTTTTCCCCTCGAACTCGGCGAAGTCGTTGTTCTGGGCGTAGGACGGGGCCCCGTGCGCAAGGTCGTGCCGTCCATGAAGCCACGCGTCGGCCAAGAGCGCGTAGTGATTGAAGGAAGTGTGCTGGTTGATGCGGGCCCCACCGGCCACGAGGGCAAAGACACCGGTACACACAACGTAAAGGAGCGCCGCGAAAACGAAGCGCCGTCTCTGCGGGGTCATCAAGGTTTCCAAGGACATGGGGCAGGCGTATAGATCGAAGCCACCTTGGGACCTTCAGAAAAGTTGGGCGCGACCTCCGTTTACGTGCACTTTCCGTGGTGCTTGTCGAAGTGTCCGTATTGCGACTTCGTCTCCTATGCGGCAAGTTTCGACGCTCAGGGCTACCTCGATCTTGTGTTGCGTGAGCTTACGGTCCGAGCCCGCGGTTTCGACGATCGCTGCTGTTCAACCGTGTTTTTCGGAGGAGGTACTCCAAGTCTTTGGTCGCCGTGGTGTTTTGGAGCCGTGCTCGCTGCAATCCGCGAGTACGTGCCGACAACGAAGGACCTCGAAGTGACCGTGGAGGCGAATCCAACGTCCATGGATGCAGTCCGCGCCAGCGAGCTTCGGGACCAGGGCGTGACGCGGATCTCGCTGGGGGTGCAATCACTCGACGCTGGCCGGCTACGGTTTTTAGGACGGCTTCACGATCCAAACGGTGCGAGGCGTGCGCTCGACGCTTCCCTGGCTTCGGGACTGCGTGTTTCCGCAGATCTCATGTTTGGCCTTGCAGGGCAGACTCCTGATCAGGCGGTCGCCGAGGTTGTGGCGTTGGACGACCTTGGACTGCTCCATCTGTCGTGCTATCAGCTCACCGTCGAAGCTGGGACTCCCTTCGGTCAGCTGGCTCGACGTGGCCATCTGCCACAGGCCGACGACGCGCTGGTGGCAGAGTCCTTCTTGGCGATCGACGACGCGCTGACGGGACGAGGCTTTGCGCACTACGAGATCTCCAACTACGCAAGACCAGGCGAGGAAGCTCGTCACAATCTAGGTTATTGGCATGGGCACGATTACCTCGGGCTTGGATGCGCCGCAGTGGGGTGTCTTACGGAAGGGAACCCGGCGAGGGGGGGGCGCTATCGCAATCCGCTGGAACCCGACAAGTACGCGGTGGCGGTGGGGAGGCTCGAGTTGGGAGAGGAACTGTCCGACCTAGAACAGCTGGATGCTACAACGTTGCTTCGAGAGCGCATCATGTTGGGGCTGCGACTGAGCGAGGGGATAGACCTAGTGGCCAGTGCGCTGCAACTGGGGACCGAGCCTTGGCCCGCAGGACGAGCGGCGCAAGTGGAGCGCTTGCTGCGGCGGGGACGGCTCGAACGGGTTGGAGCGCGACTGAGGATTCCGCGAGATGCATGGTTGTGGACCGATGACACCGCGGCGTCGCTGTTTTAGGTTTTCCGAGCGAAGGACGGAGGGCGAGCTTTGGCCGAGGACGTAGACCGCAACGGCGTTACGGACCTTCAAGGCGACGGCTTCTGCCTTTTCAGCGCGCTGGCAATCTTCTTGTCGTCCCCCTCCAGCGGCTCCCGCGCCTCGTCCGGTATCCCCTTGGCAATGAGCTCCGGGGTGGTCCCAAGCAGCGCGTTACCACACTGGATATGGGCATCCAGGAACGACAGCGTCCGTCCCGGCTCCACCGCCTCCATCCAGAGGGAAACCTTGCAAAGCTCCACAGCCATGGGATTGGGGTCGACGCCGAACAGGCATTTCCCCACGACGTCACGAAGTGCCCGCGTGCAGGGGGCACCGGCGTGACCGCGTGACCGCGTGAAACGTTGTTTCTTTCCCTCCTTGGCGAAACATTCGGGCTAGGCTCTCTCCCCTTATGACTGCTCGGTACGAGGTCGACCTCGACACACGCCTGAACGCCATCCGAGACGCCTTCGACGAGGTCTGCGGCGCGGCGCTTGTCCTCGACCCCGACCTGCACGTCGTGCTCGGAACCAAACGTGCCGAAGCGCTGCTCGGATTCCCCATCGTCACGGGCGAGCTCGCTCCAAAGCTGCTGTGCGGCGAGTCGGTGAAACGCCCCGTCGCCGAAGCGCTGGTCGCAGGACGTCCCGTGTCCGCCTATATCCCTCGTCCAGGCCCCGGCGGAGAGCTCCACATGCTCCACATCCGGTCGCTTCCCCTCGCCGTTTCCTCCTCGGGTCCTCGCACCGGCTGGCTCCTGCTGCTCGAAGACGCCCACGACGCGGGCGGCGATGGCCCCGTGCTGTTTCACGGCATGTGGACCCAGGACGCGGCCATGAAACTCGTGTTCCGTGTCCTCGTGCGCATTGCCGACGGCGACGACACGGTGCTCGTTCGCGGCGAAACAGGCGCGGGCAAGGAGCTCATCGCCAACGCCCTTCACGCCCTATCGCGTCGAAGCAAAGGCCCGCTACGTGTCATCAACTGCGCAGCGCTCCCGCCGAACCTCCTCGAGAGCGAGCTTTTCGGACACATTCGCGGAGCCTTCACCGGCGCCGTGCGCGACACTCCTGGCCACATGCAGCTCGCCGACGGAGGCACCTTGTTTCTCGACGAGGTCGCGGAGCTTCCCCTGGAGCTTCAGGCCAAGCTGCTTCGGGTCCTCGAGACACGAACGGTGATCCCGGTGGGGGGACGCGAGCCGATTCCGATCGACGTGCGCATCGTCTCGGCGACCCACCGCGCGCTTCGCAAGGAGGTGGAGGGGGGACGGTTTCGGGCGGATCTGATGTATCGGCTTCGGGTGATCCCGGTGTACTTGCCGCCGCTTCGGGCCCGTCGCGGCGACATCCGGCTTCTCACCGAGAAGCTCATTGAAAGCGCCAATGCGCAGGGACGTCGTCGGGTCGACCACGTAGCGCCGGCAACGTGGCAGTTTCTCGAAGCGCACGACTGGCCTGGAAACATACGTGAGCTCCGCAATGTCCTCGCCTACGCCTACGCGATCGGGGAAGGACCGATACTGGCCCCCAGCGATCTTCCCGCGGAGCTTGTGGACCGCGGCTTTTCCTTTGATGGGCAGACGTCGAGTGTGGCGGAAGTTCCAGTGCTGTCGTCCGAGCCAACGTTGTCGGTGGAAGCGCAGCGCATCGTGCATGTACTCGAGCGGACAGCGGGCAATCGTGAGAGGGCAGCGAAGATCCTCGGGCTTAGCCGGGTCACCCTTTGGCGTCGCATGCGCGACCTCGGCCTGCTCAAGTAGGTAGAGCCTCGCCGCAAAGCTGCTGCGCGCCGCAAATCGTCGGTCGGGGTCGCTCAAAATACAGGAGTATTCCTCGCTCGCCCTTCCTAGCTTTGCGTCGCTCGCGACGCTTTTCGGCGAGGCTCTAGGTAGGTTAGGGCAGTCGACGGAACACGCCGATCACAACGCCGAGCAGCATGGTGGGTTTGAAGTCCGTGGTGCGCACGAGAATGGGCGCCATGCGTTTGTTGGCGGGCTGAAACCTCACGTAGTCGGGCTCTGGGAAATAGTACTTGACCGTGGCTTCATCGTTGATCAGCGCCACTACGATATCGCCACTGTTGGCGATGGACTGCTTCTGAACGAAGATCGTATCCCCTGGCAGGATGCCAACGTCGATCATGGATTTGCCAGCAACTCGGAGCCCAAAGACGTTGTGCGCTCCGTCGAGCAGCGAGCGATCGATGCGAAGGGTGCAGGTCAAGTTCTCCTCGGCCAGCATCGGCACGCCTGCCGCCACTCGGCCCACGACGGGTACGCGCACCACACCGTCTTCACTCGGCCCCTCGTCGTCGTGCCCCGGCTCGAGCCCTACCGGTTTGAGCGCACGAGACTTCAAATCCTCTCTTGTCAGATATCCCTTGCGCTCGAGCGCACGAAGGTGATCGTTTACCCCGTTCGTCGAGCGGATTCCCATCCGGGCGCCAATCTCCCGGATGGTCGGCGGATACCCGTGCTTCGTGATCGACTGGCGGATATAGTCCAGAACCAATTGTTGGCGCGTGGTCAATTCTCGCATAGCACCGGCACCGTACTGAACGCCCGTTCTTTCGTCAAGGCGTCTAACCTGGGGAGCGCGAGCTGGCCTTGGTTGCGGCTACGATGCGGGTGATGTCGTCGTCGGACAGCCCTGGAAACATGGGGAGCGACAGGATTTGTTGGTATGCGCGTTCGGCTCTGGGGCAGAGACCCGCGCGTGTGGCGAAGTGCTTTTGGTAGAACGGATGGAGGTACACGGGAAGGTAATGGACGTTGGATCCGATCCCTTGGGTCCTCAGCTCGTCGTAGACGTGGTTTCTGGTTTTGGCGTTGGGAAACTTGACGACATACAGGTGGTAGGCGTGCTCGGCTAGGTCGTTGCGTAGGAGCGGAGTGATTTCGGTGGGTTCGGCAAAGGCCTCGTCGTAACGGCGGGCGATGGCACGACGTCGCGCAAGCCAGGCTGGCACCTTACGAAGCTGGGAGGTTCCCAATGCGCACTGGAAATCGCTGATTCTGTAGTTGTATCCGAGTTCCTCCATGGCGTAGTGGAAAGTCCCGAGACGTTGCCGTTCGCGAGCGTCGGTGGCGATGCCATGGTTGCGGAAGCGTCGCATGCGTGTTGCGAGCTCACTGTCTGATGTGACGATCATTCCGCCTTCGCCGGTGGTGGCGTGCTTGACTGGATGAAAGCTGAAGACCGTAAGGTTGGCGAGTGTCCCGACGGGGCGAGCGTTCCAGTGTGCTCCAAGGGCGTGGCATGCGTCGGCGACCAGCGGAAGGCCGTGGCGTTGGGCGATGGCTTGGAGCGCGTCGTAGTTGCAGGGTTGGCCAGCGTAGTCGACGGAAGCGATGGCGCGGGTTTTCGAGGTGATGACGTGCTCGACGCTGGCGGGATCGACAAGCAGGGTGTCTTCGTCGATGTCTGCGAACACAGGGGTTGCACCGCAGAACACGACGGCGTTGGCGGTGGCCACGAAGGTGAGCGCGGGGACCACCACCTCGTCGCCGGGGCCAATGTGGAGTGCTGCGAACGCTGTGTGAAGGGCGGCGGTTCCGCTCGAGACGGCGACGGCATGCGGCGGCTTGGCGCTGAGGATGAAGGACGCTACGGCGGCTTCGAAGCGTTCCACGGCGGGCCCGGTGGTGAGAAAGTCGCTTCGGAGCGCGTCGTCGACGGCGTCGATGTCGCTGTTGTCGACGGAATGCCGGGCGTAGGGGATCAAGTGGAGATGTGGCTTCCTGACGCAGCCGGGCCGGTTGCCTCGGCGATCATGTGTTCAAGGTCGGATCGACCGAGCGCGTCGGCGTGGTTGCTGACGTAGGCGAAGCCTTGGGGGACTGGAGTTCCTTGGCGCAAGTACTCGCAATGCCACCATGGGTGGGCGGGTTGCACGACGTACATCCCGTCGATTTCGACGGTGCGGCTGGCCTCTTCTTCGGAGATGAGCGCTTCGTGGAGTTTTTCGCCTGGGCGGATTCCGATGGTGTCGACACGGCACTCTGGAGCGAGGACATGTGCGAGGTCGACCATGTTCATGGCGCGCAGCTTTGGGACAAAGACTTCGCCGCCGTGCATGACCTCTACGCAGCGAAGGACAAAGGCGACTCCCTGGGTGAGGGTGATCCAGAAGCGGGTCATACGGGGGTCTGTGACGGTGAGGACACCGGTTTTGCGCTGCTCGAGGAAAAGAGGGATCACACTCCCGCGGCTTCCCACGACGTTGCCGTAGCGGACGCAGCTAAAGCGAGGCTCCTTGCCTCCGCTGTAGGCGTTGCCGTGGACAAAGAGCTTTTCGGCGACCAACTTGGTGGCTCCGTAGAGGTTTGCGGGGCTTACGGCTTTGTCGGTGCTGATGGCCAGGACCTTCTTCACGCCAGCATTGATCGAGGCCTCGATGACGTTGCGGGCGCCCATGACGTTGGTGAGCACGGCCTCGTGAGGGTTGTATTCGCACGAGGGGACCTGTTTGAGCGCGGCTGCATGGATGACGATGTCGACGCCGGTCATGGCGCGGTACAGACGTGCCTCGTCGCGGACGTCCCCGATGAAGTAGCGGAGGTTCGATTGGTCGAAGCCGCCGGCTCGCATCTCGTGCTGTTTGAGCTCATCTCGGCTGAACACGATGATCTTCTTGGGGGCTGCAGCTTTGCCAAGCAGCACCTCGACGAACTTCTTGCCAAAGGAGCCGGTGCCGCCGGTGACGAGCACGACTTTGTCTTTCCACATCATTCTTTTGTTGCCCACCATGGCTCGTCTTGCGAGCTGCTGTTTCCGAAGGCAATGCGGAGCGCCGCACGATCGAGCTCCTGAAGGAAACTGACCGCTTGAACGCCAAGCAGGCTCGGAATGTCGTTGGTTGACGGTGTTGACTGCGTTGATGGCGTTGCTGGCGTTGACTGCGTATTGGCCCCGCTTTTCCATGT
>CAITRH010000183.1 GCA_903894755.1 uncultured delta proteobacterium | reverse complement strand
TGGAAACTCCGGCCCCGCATCCAGCTCCACAAAGCCCCCAAACAAACTCCGCGCTGCACTCGCCGAGCTTCGACGCGCCAAGTCGCTCACCTGGGTCCTGTCCCAGTCGAGCCCCGCAGCCCCGCATGCCGCCAACGCAAGCGCCGCAAACCCCGATGCGCTCGACGCAAGTCCGCTTGCTGTCGGGAAATCGTTGGTGGAGATCACCTCGCCCGCAAAACCCACCCCTGCTGCGCGCCTCACTCGCTCGAGCAGCCTGCGCACCCGAAGATACGGCTCGCCAGCAACCTCCACACCGCCCAACACGAAACGGTCCTCGGAAAGGTCGCGCCTAAAGTCCACAGATGTGCGCGTGCTCATCCCTGTCAGCGTTACCGAGAGGCTTGGCACCGCTGGGAAATTGCCTGTCCCTGGACGTTTTCCCCAGTACTTGGCTAGCGCAATGTTTGGATGCGCCACCGCGGTCGCCCGCATGGACTCTCGTTTCATCAGGCGCTCTCCTCAGGACGTCGCGAAACCCGTGTCGTAAACCCGTCAAACCCCGCTTGCTCCCAGGCGCGAACCATAGCGGTTGCATGCCCCTCAGAAGACGCTAACGCCACCACACATCCTCCGCCCCCCGCCCCCGTAAGTTTCGCACCAAGCTCGCCAGCCTCGCGCGCCACAGAACAGAGCCTGTCGACCTCGGGTGACGATACCCCAAGGGCCACAAGCAGCTCCTGCGCCTGTCCCAGCACTCCACCTAGACGCGGCAGGTCGCCTTCCACCAGCGCCGCTGCTGCCTCCTGGGTCAGCCTCCCCATGTTGGCAAATAAGGAGTCCACCAACTGCGGCTCCAGAGAGCGACGCAAAGCCACCCGGTCGACCATGGTCTTGGTGCTCGACGCAAGCCCCGAATGGCCGATCGCCAAGTGCAGCGAAACACGCAACGGCACCGGCTTGGACGGCTCCCCGCGACAGAACAGCAGTGCGCCCCCTGAGGCCGCTACAGCCGCGTCGATGCCCGATGGATTGCCATGAAACACACGCTCCCATGCCATCGCGCGTCGCAAGACCTCCGCTTCGGTGGTCCCACCGCCGGTCACCTCGCCAATGGCGCGGGCTATGGCAACGCCAAGCGCTGCCGAACAGCCCAAACCTCCTCCAGGTGGAAGCTCCGCGTCGGCTTCGATATCCAGTGCGCGCTCCGTCGTCTCGAGTACCGCTCGCAGCGCCCGTCCTAGATCGCGCTCCTCGTCGTCGGTCGTCACGGTCACCGCCCACTCGGGGACCCGAAGACGCGATGGCCCTTCAGGCAGCAGGGACGCATGCGCGGTTGCGCCTCGGTCGATCCCGACGGCCAGGGCCGATACCCCATAAACGACCGCGTGTTCCCCCACCAAAATGACCTTTCCACACGCGTGACCTCTCATACTAGTAGCTCGCGGCGGAAGTCCTTGGACACTCCACGACACCCGCTACCCAGGGTTACCCACCCTGGGCTGATTTGACTCGCCCCTTCGGGGCTGCCAATCAAACCACGGCCTTCTCGTTGC
>CAITRH010000182.1 GCA_903894755.1 uncultured delta proteobacterium | reverse complement strand
GAACGCTGGCTGATTGAGCTGCTCAATACCCTCTCGGACCCCGAGAACGACATGTCCGAGGGGCGCCCACCAGAAGGCCAAGTCGCAAGCCGCGGACAAGCTCGGCCTGCACTTCGCGTCCATCGGCAAGGTCGTGTCCAGCGCACTCAAAATCAACGGCCCGCTAAGTGACGGGAGTTCGCTCTGCCGTGGACTGAAAACTCATGGGAATATGGCTCCCGAGGGGCCAAATCCCGTCACTTAGCGGGCCGTTGCTCAAAATACGTGAGCAGGCACCGCAGGCCAAAACGGAGTATGGCGGGAATGGCGGGTTTCGAGATGTGCGCGGTTTATCTCGCCGAAGAGATGGCGGTGGTCTACTCTCCCAGCTTGTGCGCGGACGCACCCTCAACTCGAGTCCGGGGACACTCGTCGACACCATCGAACCGCCGCATATAACGACGTGTTCTTGGTAGGCGACGTGTTCTTGGTAGGCCCCGTGGACAAGACGGCACACTCAGGCCCCTCGACGCGCCAGCGGTCCGGCTCGCCGGCCGAGCACGTCTGGGCGTGCACCACGTCGCGCCCCGCTCGCGGCACCGCAGTTGAGCGTGCCGCGTCAGCCGGAACCCCCGTGTCAAAATGAAATTGGGTTTCTTTTCCCGTCCAACCCGTACCATGATTTCCCTCTTCTGAACCCACAGGGGCCTCTCCCCATGGACCCAGTTGACTCGTAGGACGGATTGGACGGGAAAAGAAACCCAATTTCATTTTGACACGGGGAACCGGCCGGCCGCCGCCGCGTAGCCCCGGACGTCCGCGAGTGCCTGGGCATCTCCGGAGCGTGGGGGCTGCGGGGCCACCTTCTTGTCGAGGTACACGTTCACCAGGCCAGGTCCGGAGAGGGCGGCGGAAAAGGCGGTCGTATCGACCGAATCGACCCGGTAATATGGTAAACTAAGCCGATCTTGAAAACCGCAGGTCCGAAACGGGTCCGACCCGCGTCCCCCGCGACCCAGGACCCAGTCCTGTGCTGTTTTGTGCCGCCCCGTCAGGGCTGCCAGAGAACGCAGATCGCCTTACGGTACGCTCATCACGCCGGTGGAAAATAGCCCAAGCGTTGATTGGCAGCCCCGAAGGGGCGACACAAAACAGCCTCGGGCTGGGCCCCAGGTCGCGGTCGTGGGCGACAATCGGGCGAGGGCGACGCGAGGAGAAGAAGTTGCGGTTTTCAAGATGGGGTAGGTTTAGTTCCTAAAGTCGGGGAAGGCGCTCCCTTCGACCTAGTAGTCGCGGCGGAAGTCCTTGGAAATTCACGACCCGCGACCCAGGTTACCCACCCTGGGCTGATTTGACCCACGCATGTAGGTGCGCTCTTGGGCAGACACGATTTCCCGGGTGACGGCCGATGGCTGAGGCAGCTCGGGGCAGCGAGGTACGGTCGAGGCCGACTCGGGCAATTCATCGAGAAGCCCTCGCGATTTTACGGCATTTCTGGGCACACCTACATGGCCGCGGGCGTTGCGCAACCCGTGGGCCAGCCCGGGCTGGGTAACCCCGGGTACGTAGGCGCGAGTCGTGTATTTCTCGTGGAATCCCCCTTAGCCTCGTGGAGGGCAGTGCTTGCGTCCTGTACGGGTCGATATCATCCATTCTCCCTATCGATGGCTACGCCCAGCTTTCGATGCGCAGGCCGGGGATCCTTCTGAAATCGCTTGCGTTCCGCGTCACGAGTATGGTGTCGTGTTCCAGAACGATGGAAGCGATGCGGAGGTCATTGGCTGCGACGCCCAGCTTCGCAGCTCGTAATTCGTCGAATCGATGAATTGCGCCTTCGGTATAGGGCAGGATGGGAAACTGACCGAGCAAGCCAACGGCCTCTCCGAGCCGGAGATAGGCGCGGGCAAGTGCCGGTGGTTCTTTGGCGCGCCGAACGAGCGTGAACCATCCAGCAAGCTGTTCTTCGACGGTGATCACCGTGACCGCCAGGGTGGTCGACGGGACTGCCAGCACCCGCGAGACCAGAATGGGATGCCCACGCTGGAACAACGATAACGTGTCCGTGTCGAGCACGAACTGGATCATTCGTGTGTTGAGTCCTCTTCCTGCCGGTGCTCGGCGATGGCCGCTTGCCACTCGTCGAACGCGGTGTCATCGCGGAGCCATCCGGCCATCGTCGCCCACGGGTTGGTGGGAACAGTGAGGAACAGCAGTTCGGCGTCCTTCATGCGATGGGCGATTTCAAGGCGCAGTCCCGCAAGAGCAGCTTGCCGGTTCGGGCCTTCGACGGAGACCGCAAATGGGGACGTGGCCGACGCTCGGAATCCTCGACCATGCACGGGTTCGACGAGAATGTGGATCTCCATGACCGGAGGCATCCTAGCACATATTTCGTTCCTGGGCAGGAAGCGACGGCCGGAATGGTCGATTCATCCCGCCGATGACCGTCGTCGTTCGCGCTGACGGCACTTGCGCGACGATATCCTATGCGAGTCTTGCTTCGAGAGCGTGTGCGCTTGGCTCCGGAAACGGCCGCAAAACCCCAACGACGAAATTCGTTTCGACGGACACGTGCTTCACGCGGCCATCTCGGCCGACCGAACAATCGAATCTGCAGCGGCGGGGTAACTGATTAGCGGCACCCTCCTTCCGAAATCCCTACAAAATCGGGTGCCGGACGTTCTCGTAGACCACCTTTACGGCCCAATAGGATCGGGAGGATAGCAAAACGGCCTACGTTTTGCCGCTATTTAGCGCTAATCAGTTACGCGGCGGGCACGGTGATCGCATCGAGCAGGGGTTCGTCCATTGCGCTTGAATACGGCTCGGTAACCCGCGCTCGCGCTCCCGTGCGCGTCCGCTGCGTATCGCGTCCACGGGCGCCAGGTATTCGTAGAGGAGTCGCTCTCATCGCGCGGCCTTCGGCACCGAGCGGTTCGAACTCCTTGCCCCGTGCTTTCCGGATCTGCCCACACAGGCGGAGCTTCGTCGGTCGCAGGGAAATGCTTGCACAGTGGCGGTACGCCCCCGTGTCATGCCCCCACGTTCGGCCGGAAAGACGTACTTGAGGCGTATCCTCTCATCTATCGGGGGGCAGCCGTATGGTCTGAGGGGGTCCATCATCAAAAATCAAAAATGCCGGAATATGTATTTTATCCGAGGTGGTCCCAGTCCACGCGGTCCGATGACGCGCCGCGTCTGGGACCGAAACCTCTAGCTAAGTGGCGGGATTTGGCCCCTCGGGAGCCATATTTCCATGAGTTTTCAGCCCACGGCAGAGCGAACCCCCGTCACTTAGCGGGGCGTTGTTTTGCTATGCTCCCGATCCTATTGGGCCATCAACATCGAGTCCACGTTTCAGAAGCCTCGCCCAATCCACCCGCGACGACGTCGCCATGCCGCAGCGTTGACAATGAACACCGCTGGCGCCATCGCGTGATGTAGCCTGTCCCCTCCGTGATCTACTCGCCGGTTACCACTCTTACGAATGGCGCCATCATCTTCCTGG
>CAITRH010000181.1 GCA_903894755.1 uncultured delta proteobacterium | reverse complement strand
TAAACCACGCCCATCTCGAAACCCGCCATTCCCGCCATACTCCGTTTTGGCCTGCGGTGCCTGCTCACGTACTTTAAGTACGCTGCGCGGGCTCCTCGGCCAAAGCCTCGTCTGGCAGAAATGGCGGGTCTCGATCTGGACGTGGTTTAAAGCGACTTTCGGAACGAATTGACTTTAGGCGGCATCGAAGCGCCAGGGAGACGCGATGGGATTGTTCGACCTGTTCAAAGGCGGGCAGAAGACATCGGACAAAAGCAAGACGGGCAAGGCGAGTCCGGCGGCAAAGTGGGCGGAGCGTGCGGGGGACAAACGCGCACAGAACTACGATCGCCAGGAGGCCCTTCAGGCATTGGCGGCCATGGGGACATCGGAGGCAGCAGCGGCGCTTCTGAAGCGGTTTACCTTTGTCATCGACCCGTCCATCACCGACCAAGAGGAAAAGGACCTAGCGTTCGAAGGGATTCTCAAAGCGCAGGGGGAAGCCATCGAGCCGGTGCGGGCGTTTGCGGCGAAGGCCGAGAGTCTTGCGTGGCCGATGCGCATCTTGAAGGAGCTGCTTCCTGAGGACGACTACGTAGCGGAGCTCCTCTTGTGGCTTGGCAAGTGGGACACCGAGTACGCGAAGTTTGCCGATCCCAAGCTGCAGCTTTTGACGGCCCTCGAGGATCACAACGACCCTCGCATCGCGGCTGCGGTGGGCCGGTTTCTCGAGGATGTCAACGAGCCCGCGCGGTTCCACGCGGCGGCGACGCTGCTGGCGCAAAACGACGAAGCGATGTGCCGTCCCCTGCTCGAGATGCTCCTTGACGAAGAGAGCGTGCGGGTGCGTCACAAGGTCGCCGAGGGATTGGCCGCACGCGATTGGGTGGTCCCCGAGGATCTACGCGAGCCTGTTCGAAAGGTGCTCCCCTACGGGTTCCGCATCGATGGTGCTGGAAAGGTAAAAAAACGCGACTGAGCGTCCCATCTAGAAGGAGCGTCCATGCCCAAGCCCTCCGTCTCGGTTCTCCTGCAACGCCTACGCAAAGCTCACCCAAGCGCTCGATACGAGCTCGATTGGGAGACTCCCGTGCAGCTCCTAGTCGCTACGATCCTGGCGGCCCAGTGTCGGGACTCGGTGGTCAACCAGGTGACCAAGAAGCTGTTTCCGAAGTATCCCGACGCCAAGGCCTTTGCCAACGCCGACCTCGCCGAGCTCGAAGCGATGGTCCGTTCGACAGGAACCTACAAGGTCAAAGCCAAGTCGATCCGGGGGGCATGCGCGCGTCTCGTCGAGAGCTTTGGGGGCCAAGTGCCACGTCGCATGGAAGACATGCTCACGCTCCCCGGAGTGCAGCGAAAGACGGCCAACGTAGTTCTCAATTCGGCTTACGACATCGCGTCAGGGGTCATTGTCGACACCCACGTGGCACGGGTGAGTCAGCGTTTGGGACTCTCCACGGAGACCAAGCCTGACGCCATCGAGCGCGATCTGATGGAGGTCGTACCGCAGCGTGACTGGACCTTTTTTGGTCCCGCGATGGTGCTGCATGGGAGGTACGTATGCACGGCCAAGGGGCCCAAGTGTGGCGGCTGCATCTTCGAGGACCTGTGCGACCAAGTGGGCGTGGACGTTCAGGGATCGCCAGCGGTCTCCCACGACGACGTGCCGATGGAGACCGACCTATTCGAGCTTCCAGCGTCGTGGCGGCATGTGCTGAGGGACGAGATCGAGAAGCCGTATTTCCACCAATTGCGGGCGTTCGTGGAAGCCGAGCGACGTGACCACGAGGTGTTTCCGCCGGCGCGGGACATGTTTTCGGCGTTGGAGCTCACGGCCTACGACAAGGTGAAGGTGCTCTTGCTTGGTCAGGACCCGTACCACGACGTAGGGCAGGCGCATGGACTCTGCTTCTCGGTACGTCCAGGGATCAAGCCGCCCCCGTCGCTGGTCAACATGTTCAAGGAGCTGCGCGACGACCTTGGGGTGGGGATCGCTTCGACGGGGTATTTGGTGCCATGGGCCAAGCAGGGGATCCTGATGCTCAATGCGGTGTTGACGGTACGGGCGCACGAGCCGAACTCGCACAAAGACAGGGGATGGGAGCAGTTGACCGACGCGATCCTTAGCAAGGTCAACGACAAGTCGGAGCCGGTGGTTTTTGTGCTCTGGGGGAGCTACGCGCAGAAGAAAGCGAAGCTTATCGACGACAGCCGACATATCATTCTGAAGGCGGCGCACCCGTCGCCGTTGTCGGCGAAGCTATTTATGGGGAGCAAGCCATTCTCGGGGATCAACCAGGCGTTACGGAACAACGGCCAGCGCGAGATCGATTGGACGCTTGGCGGCTAGACCAAGCCCGCCCTCTCTCTTTCGGCCCTCCAGCCCCATGCCCTCTCACTCGGGAGAGACGCCATGGCCTTGCGCTCCACGAGGTGGCGTAGCGGTTCGCCTACGTCAAGCTCTAGGCGAGCCCATTTTCAGACGCTGGGGTAGCTTTCGATAACCCCTCCATGTCGAAGCCCACTTGGCGGAGCGCCTTTCGATAACCCCTCCATGTCGAAGCCCAC
>CAITRH010000180.1 GCA_903894755.1 uncultured delta proteobacterium | reverse complement strand
GGCTGCCAATCAACGCGTGGGGTCCTTTCCATCAGGCCCCCTTACGCAACAAGAAGCTCGTGGTTTGATTGGCAGCCCCGAAGGGGCGAGTCAGAACAGCCCAGGGCGGGTAGCCCTGGGTAGCGGGTATCGGTCGGCCCCCTACGCCGTGAGGAAGCGGAGCGTCCGCGCCTACCGCAACCACGCGTTTCGATCGCGACATCACGTCCGCGCCTACCGCAACCACGCGTTTCGATCGCGACATCACGTCCCCGCCTACAGGAACGGCATCGAGGCTCCTCGCCTGCAACACGCTCGTGTCACGACCCGACAAGTGCATCCCTGCCCCCCGGACTCACCGCGTCGCGCGATTGCCCTTGCGGCGCCCGATGCGGTCGGACAAGGAGACGGCGTGAGAACCACCTGTGCGGTCCCTTTGCTCGCCGCGTTTGCATGGCTGCCTTCCGCCCTTGCAACGCCAACCCCCATGCTCCTGTGGGCCGACCGCGACGACGACGATGCCGATGGACGTCCCGACTGCGAACAAGACCTAGTCCCTCCCCTTGGACGCGTGGACACCGTGCCGCTCGACCGTCACCTCATCGGCGCCGTCTTGCACCCCCTCGAAGGAGCCCACCACGCCCGGCTGTTGCTCGACGGAAAACCCTACCCCTGGGACCGCCCCACCAGTGGCTTCCCCGTCGTGCAGGGAGTTTCGCCAGGACTTGTCCGTATCGCTGTCCAGCGCGGCCCTGCCCGCGAACAGGTCCTCGAGATCTGGGTCCGTGGCATCGCGCTCCGCGATGGAGCCGCAAAACCCGTGGACATGGCCCGCTCCCACCTGTCGTTCGAGCGCACGCCGCCGTCGCGTGTCGATGCGGACGACCCCGATGCGGTCCGTGTGCTTGTCGAGGTTGCCACCAGTACGCCACCAAGGTTGTCGCTCGAGTCCGTGTCTTCCTATGGGGTTCGAGTCGACGGGCTTGCACACCTCGAGATGACCCCAATGTCCTGCACGCTGGCTGGCTTCTGGTGCTGGACCAGCGCCCCCGTGCGGTTGGTGGTCGACGACCTCGATCGCAACCATCCCCTTGCCGAAGGACGTTCCATTCGAGGGGAGCTTGGTGGCGCACTGCTCGTTCGAACCGAGGGACACAAAGCCCAAGGGATCCGAATCCTCGGGCCCCGTCACACTCCTGTAGGACCCATCGCAAGACTTCGTGCAACGCTCCGTCCCTTCGTGGTGCGGGTGGCACCTGGAGGAGTCCCGGCGATCGGCGGGACCGACTCGGGGGCGGTCACCACGCTTCGAGCCGAGCTTGGCGCAGCTTCCGCAATCTGGGCCCAGTGTGGCATTACATGGGGCGACTCCCGCACGTTGGACGTGCGCCTGGTCGACCCACCTCCGCCGCATCTGCTGGCCTTTGGCGACGATCTTGGACAGCCGGCAAGCGGTGGGGAGGTCCGAGTGCGTCTCGACGGGCATCCTTTGACCTTTGCGATGGTAGCTGGGGCGAGTCCCGATCGTGCGGCCACGATGTTCGCCCAAGCTGTCGAACGTGCGGGCTTCGTGGCGGTGCTTTCCCCCAATGCACGCGTGGCTCCGGGAGCCATGGCGGGTGTTGACGTGTCCGTGCGTCGCAAGGACGGTACCCTTGCATCCATCGAGCCGGCTGGATCGCCTTGGAGTACCGATGCAACGTTGACTGCGCGGATCGGCGTTGTCGACCTGACCGACGGGCTCGAGCACTTTACCGATGTCGACGCGATGGCAGGCACGTTGGAGGAACGCACGTTGCTCAAGTCGCTCGACGACGGCGATCCACAGACCATCGAGGTGGTGGTGGTTCCACTCTTTGCGGGCGGCGGTCGCATTGGAGAGTCCTTTATTGGGAGCGATCTTTCGAGTCTTCGCAACGTGGTGCTGCTCGATCGAGCCGGTATTCGCGCGCGCAAGAGCAGCCTCACGCTGGCGCACGAGTTGGGACACGTGCTTCTCGACGTACCAGGACACCCTGACGATTATGGTGCCGACACTCCGAGCCTACTGATGGATTCGGATGCATCGGATGCGTCCCCGTTTGGGCCCCGTCGGCTCACACTTGAGGAGTGTGCGCGGGTGGTGAGGCAATCGGGACCGAGGGCCAGGGTTCCACTATTGGCACCATGGCCCATCGGGCCGATCCCTGCCGACACAAGGCCGGCTGTGGGCAACTGATGGGAGACAGGGGGAGGGCTTAGCGCGGGCGGACGCCTTCAGGAAGGTCGAGACGTTTGACCCTCGGCAACGCCAGTACGGTTCCGAGCGCTTTAGCGGGGACAGTCCCAGTCACGATGTTCTTTGCAACCGTTTGCGGCACGAAACCCGCTCCAGACAGCTCGGCGCGGAGAGCCGCTTCGCCTGGAAGGTTTGCCTCGTCAAGCTGGAGGTAACAAGAGAACGCGCGCTCGGGCCCAGGACTCGCTTCGATGCGGTCGAGCAGACGTTGCACAGCAGGCCCCTTGGCGAGAGCTGCTGCCGAAAGGGTGGTCAACACGGTCCACGACGGACCAAAGTCGCCCCCCACCCGAGCCAGCACCACCTTCCCCCCCGACGACCGCTGTTCTGATGCAGCGGGCGCTCCTGCATCCCCCGTATGAAGCAGAAGGACCCACGCATCCGCAGATACCTCCGAACTGGCACTAGGCGACGCAGCGCTTGCGGCGATCATAGGTGCCTGAGGCGCCTTGGCTTCCGTGCACCCGAACCCCGCCAGCAACACCAGGGACAGAAACCGCATCAACTGCGCCTCCCATTGCGACGGGAACGGCGAAGACCCACCACCAGGGCAGCTCCTGCGAGTCCTGCGAAGGCAACGTGTCCGAAGCCCGAGGGGCTCCCCATTGCGCAGCCACTCGAGCTGCTCCCGACGCTTCCTCCCGCATCCGCACCAGCGTCCGCTGCCCCGACAGCAACGTTGACCGCAGCAAGCACGTCGATCTTGCCCCGTCCCCAGTCGTTTTCCAAGCCTCCTGGAACCTTGACCGCGGTTTGATCGAAAATCCGCCTGATCCCGTCGATATCGAGGGCCCGGTTGCGCTCAAGGAGGAGTGCAATGGCGCCTGCCGCCGCAGGAGACGCCATGCTGGTCCCCTCCATGAGGATATAACCGTCGTCTGGCGCCTTCAGGACCCGTGTCTGATCTTCGACCACGGTAAGCTTGTTGAGCGCCGAAGCGATAATCTCGCCTGGGGCTGCAATGTCCGGCTTCATTCCTGTCTTGGCTGGGTTGCGTGACGGGCCACGGCTCGAGAAGCCACTGAGGTCACCAAGCTTGACTTGTTCCCCAGTGACGCCGTCCTTCTGCACTTGCAGGATGCCGTTCCGGTCGGTCCACTCGTTGCGGGTCACGAAGGACGCGACCGCAAGCACCTTGGCACCTATGGCGGGATACCCAATGCTCATGTTGTTGTTGATGGCGACTCCAGAAGGAGCGGGAAGGTAGAACCCGGCGCTGTCGGTCGTGTCGATGAACGCGTCAAACTGGCCCGAGCCGGTGACTTCGAGGACCCAGCGCACCGTTGTAGAGGGCTCGCTGTTCACCCGAAACAGAAACTGGCGTACGTCGCTCTGGGTGACCTCCGCTGCTCCTACGATTTGATCGATCACGACGCCATCGACCGTGATGCTGGTCGGACCTAGCGTTGGCTGGCCTGTGACATTGAGGTTTCCAGTGACCCAAACCGGCTGTCCCGCCTGGTTGAGGGCTCCGAGGCGCAGGGTAAGGTTGGCGGGAGCGTCCGCAAAGACGTTGATAAACTCGCCGGCCTTGGAAACGCCATACTGGAGGAGCGTAGCGGTCGTACTGGCCTGTCCCGAGGCGTGAAGATAGACACGTCCGTCGGCCTTTGCCGATCCTTGCCCTTCGTTGCCGGCTGCTGCTACGAGGATCTTGCCGGGGCCCGTCAGGTTGTCCAGGCACTGGTTGGCAAGGCTGGTCCCGTCGTGGGGGTCGAAGTGGACACCAATGCTCATGTTGATCACGGCGGGCTTTCCCGCAGCGTCGGCCTGCTTGAAAATGAAGGACGCCGCGTCGCAAACGGCCGTCGAAACGGACTGGTCAGGGGAGGTCCCCAGGTTCACGAACACGATGTCCGCGTTGGGCGCAATGCCAACATAAGGAACGCCAGCAACAGCTCCCCCGGCCGCCATCCCGGTAACATGGGTCCCATGGTCCGCCGTGCTCGCAAGAGGACAGGCTCCCGTGGAGGCCCCGGCGATAGCTGCATCGATCATCGCGGCGGTGCAGAACACACCGTAGGTCCAGGGGGCGGGCGGGCTCCCTTGTCCCGACTGGTCCCAGATGGCCAGAGCGCGTGTGGTGCCATCAGCCTTGCGGAACGCTCTGTGGGTCACGTCAAACCCATAGTCGAGGACGCCGACAATCACGCCAGTGCCTTTGTACTGCGTGCTGTTTGGAGTCCCCGTTCCCGCCTGCACCTTGTCCGCATTGATGGCAGGGAGCACCTTGTCCAGCTTGGGACGGACCCGTTGCGCCCCTTCGAGGCGACTTACGCTGTTGTGCGCTGCGATCGCCGCAAGCCCCTGGCTCGGAATCCGCACCGTGAGAATGTCCCCCGAGATCGTTCCGACCGAGCCTCCCCCCGCCTTCACCCGCGCCACCATCGCGTTGACATCAGAAGTTTGAACATAGAGCGACACCATCGCGCCGCTTGACACGGTGCGTTCGAGATAGGCGCGACGCAGCGTCGTATCGAGACGCTGCCAGCCCTCGAACGGAACCTCGGCCCCGGACGCCGGCGCCGACGTAGCGGCTGCAGCGATCATCGGGCACAGGGCAAAAAAGCTTTTCCATTGAAAACCAAGCATGAAGACTTCTCCTTCGTGGACGCGGAGCGTGGCTGAGGAGGAGCGACCTGGCAAGCTGGAAACACGTGACGTCTCCAAGCCCTTAAAAACGACACCAAAAATTGTGCATTCGTACGCAGCAAGCGCACGCTCGCCCCCATGCTCGTCCTCGCGCTCACCGTGACCGTCGCGCTCGTAGTGGTCGATCTCCGCGATTACCTGTACCGACGCCATCGCAACTGAACGCGCGGGAAAACGACGCGGGAAAACGACACCGTCCTGAGCCCGTGTGGCGTAATCTCGTCGCCATGCATCCCGTGCTGCGGTCTTGCGCCCTCTGTCTTCTGATCGTTTCTGCTGACGCGAGCGCTCAGCCAGTCGAAAGTCGCCTCGACCTGCGGGCCCGCTGGGGACCTGAGCTCGCCGCGCGCCTCGTGTCGTCGAGCGACCTCGACACACGTCGACGAGGTCTCGCTCGGGCCGCCTCGCTTGCGTCGCCCGAGGCCCTCGCTGTCCTTATTGAAGCCACCGCACCAACAGGTGCTGCACGCACGGACCCACGCGCGATGCTCGAAGCGGTCCGCGCTCTGTCCCACTTCGTCCGGGAGCCCTCCGCACGCCTCGCGCTGTCCCTTCTTGCCAGTGCATCCGTGCCCTCGCAGCCTCGCACCAGTCCCGCAACCCCGCGCGACCTCGAGGAAGTAGACCTGGCCGCAGCCCGCACCGAGCTGGCGCGTCGAACTGCAACGATGGTCTTGGCCCGCTCTCGTGAGCCACGAGCCCTCGAGACCCTGCTCGCACTGGCGCGTTCCACTGGGCCTGGACGGCTCGCCGCACAACAGGCACTCATCGCCTTTCCTCCAAGGCATCCTTCAACTCTTGCCTTTCCCCTCGCCAACCAGGCCATGCTCCGCATCGCAACCGCCACTGGAGACCTGCGCTTGGTCGATGCTGTTCGCGCCGCAGCACGCAGTGACGACCCTGACGTCGTTGTGTCCGCATTCGCCGCGCTCGCTTCCTTTGGTGACACGGCCTCGGTCCCGCTCATCAAAGAGGCCCTTGCGCATCGCGAGCCGCGCCTCCGAGTCGCAGCGGCCGAGGCTCTGGTCTCCCTGGCCCCGCAAGACCACATCGATGCTGTCGCTAGCCTCATTGGCGATGAAGCCACTGCCTCCAGTGGTGTCGCGCTTGCTGAAAAAGCGTTTGGAGAGTCCATTGTCAAGGCGCTCACTGCCCGCGTCGCTGCCAGCGATCACCAACGCGAGGCTGCCGTTGCGGCGTTGGGACACCAACCGTCCCCCCGTGCAGTTCAGGCCCTCGAGGTGTTCCTTCAAGACCCGTGGCTCCAGGGGGATACAGCCCACGCCCTTGCTCGTTCGCCCAACCCGAACGCCATGAAAGCGCTCGAACGCCTTGCCACATCGTCCCGTCGCCTGGCAGTCCGGGCCTATGTACTGCGTCGCACCGCTTATCGGGAACGCAGTCCCTTGCTCCATGGACTGGTCGACGCACTTGCCGAGGCCAGCGACGCCAACGATCGCGCTGTCGGCCTTGCTGCGCAGATCGTGTTTGGAGAGCGTCGGGTCACGCGAGCCCTGTCCGACCCAGACCCGCGGGTTCGACGTTCCGTGGCCCTTGCGGCCCTTGCCTTTCCTGACAATCTCCCGCTGCTGCGCCAACGGCTAGCTGTCGAGACCGATGCAACGACCCGGGTCGTTCTTGCCCTTGGACTGATCGATGGCGACAGCGACGTCCCAACGGGATGGCTCCGTGAACGCACCGAGACAGGCGGGGCCGACGCGTCACTGGCACTGATGGCCCTTGCCCGGCGTTGTGAATCCGCGGACACGGTCACTTCGTTTTTGCGAAGTCGCAACGCCTATGTTCGAGTCCATGCTGCGTTTGGCCTTGGCCAGAGCGCGGCAAGGGATGCTGCGGGGGCCCTTGCTGGGGCCTATGCCTACGAAGCGGAGCCGACGGTACGGCGGGCGCTGATTGCATCCCTTGCGTCTCGCACGGGCGACGATGTCCATGCCCCCGTACGACTCGAGGCTCTCACGCTTGCACGGGATCTCGATCCGGACCCTGCAGTGCGACACCTGGCGTCTCGCGCTCTCGCTGGACTTTCCCCTGCGCCGCTCTTTGCCCCGTCCGTGACCGACATCACCTGGCTTCGACTGGCCAAGGTGGACGGCAAGCCGCCATCATCGGCTTTCTTGGGGGCCTTGGTTCAGGCCGACGGTCTTGTGATCCCGATTGCGTTCGACGACGACGGATACGCTCTTGTGCCTGCAACCCCATCGGGGTCGGCGAGGTTGCTGTTGACCCCACGTCCTGTGGACTACAGCTCGCAGTAGTCGATCATTCGGCGGCAGTGTCGAGCATGCGAAGCTGTGGCAGGTCTGCAAGCGCTTCGGCACTGGCAGCTTGCATGCGGGGGACCAGGTGTTCTTCGGTGTAGCGCATCAAGTGGTATCCTCGGATCACCATGGTGGTTACAATGCGCAAGCCGAAGAGGCCTCGACGGATACCTCGGAACAGCAGGCGCCAGTAGCGGATGCGGGCGTGACCCAAGAGACCCCCGTAGAGCATACTGCGGAGCACATAACGTATGTCGGCCCAGGTTGTTGGCGTGTGCACCGAAGGGGGCCCGATGTCGTCGAGGAGTGCCTCGCAGCGTCCATAGTAGGCGGAGGTCCCGTAGATCTCTTTCATCAGCAAGGCGTAGCGTTCGAGGAGCGTGCTTTCGGAAAGAGTGGGCTCGAAGTTGGGCCGTCCAAATTGATCGCCAGATGCGCGCTGTCGAAGTCGTCCCTCGGTCGCCAGGCGACGGGCGAGGGCGGTCCCTGGAAGTGCCATGAGGAGTCCCACCATGGCGAGTGGAACTGGGAGATTTTCGAGAAGTGCGCGCTGCTCTTCGAAGATTTCCTCGGAGTCGCTGTCGAAGCCAACGATAAATCCTCCGAAGACCTCTAGTCCAGCGCGTGTGATGGTGCGGACAGCGGCGCGCAGGTCGACGCCGACGTTTTGCTTCTTTCCCGATTGTTGCAGTGCCTTGGTGGACGGCGACTCGATACCAACGAAGACCGAGCAGAACCCAGCGTTGACCATGGCAGCCAGCAGGTCAGGCTCCTTGGCGAGGTTGAGGCTAGCCTCGGTATAGAAGGTAAAGGGATTACCGTGTTGTGCCTGCCAGTGGGTCACTTGGAGCAGGAGCTCGCCGACCGCGCGTTTGTTGCCGATGAAGTTGTCGTCAACGAAGAACACCGAGCCTCGAAAGCCAAGGGCGTAGAGAGTGTCGAGCTCGGCCAGCACCTGCGAGGCGGACTTGACCCTGGGAACCCGTCCAAAGATCTCGATGATGTCGCAGAATTCACAGGAGTAGGGGCAACCGCGGGAGTACTGGATACTCATCGAACAGTACGCGTTGACGTCCAGCAACTCGAAGCGTGGCACGGGGACATGGGTCAGCGATGGACGGACTTTTGGGAGTCCTTCGAGGAGATGAGGCATGGGACGGCTCCCCTCGACAGCCGCAACGAGTGCAGCTTGGCGTTCTTCGGCTTCGCCAAGGAAGACGTGGTCGGCTTCTGCAAAGAGGTGAGGGGAGGTGGTGCAGGCGGGACCGCCGACAATGGTTTTTCGACCGAGGGATTTGGCGCGTTGCAAGACTTGGAGCATGGAGGGGAGCTGGATGAGCATGCCGCCGACGAGGACTGCATCGGCCCATTGGAGGGCTTGGTCTGTGAGGGGGGTGATGTTCATGTCGATCAACCGCAGTTCCCAGTGTTTTGGGAGAAGCGCGGCGAGTGTGACCAGGCTGAGGGGGGGGAGCGATGCACGCTTTTCCACCAGGGGGAGGCTATGTTGAAAGCCCCAGTAGGTGATGGGGAACTCGGGGTGGACCAACAGGACTTGCATAAGTGCTGTTATAAGGCGCGCCATGTCAGGAAAGGGTCAGACGGCCGTCACGGTCCAGTCCGCGGATCGTCACCTGTGCGTGTCCATCACGCCGATCACCGCGCGCCGAAGTCGCCTCGCCGATGCGACGGAGGCACTTTGGGCGACCGAGAGTGACGTGTTCCAATCGGCGAAGGCACTTTGGGCGGCCCAGAGTGACGCGTTCCAATCGGCGGAGGCACTTTTGGCGGCCCAAAGTGACGCGTTCCAATCGGCGGAGGCACTTCAGGCGACCCAGAGTGACGCGTTCCAATCGGCGGAGGCACTTCAGGCGACCCAGAGTGACATGGATCCACCTGCGTCATCGCGATCTGCTATCCTCGCGGAGTGCGCCGAACGCTCGATCCCACCCTAGATGT
>CAITRH010000179.1 GCA_903894755.1 uncultured delta proteobacterium | reverse complement strand
GCTCGAAGACGATTTTACTTGCCCGCATGGGCAAGGAAGATGTCGAGGGAGAGGGGGGCTGGGGGGGTGAGGTCTGCGCGAGCGGAAACCTGCGGTTTTCAAGATGGGTTTGGTTTAGATAAGAAAGAGGAGGCTGGCGGAGAAACGAACGCTCCCGAGACGCGGTCGACCGCACACCCGACCGAGTCCGACCAGGAGGTGGGCGCGGTCGAGCGCACCGACGGCTCGATCGAATCAAGGCGAAGACGCGGTCGAGCGCACCGACGGCTCGATCGAATCAAGGCGAAGACGCGGTCGAGCGCACCGTCGGCTCGATTCGATCAAGGCGAAGGCGCGGTCGAGCGCACCGTCGGCTCGATTCGATCAAGGCGCAGGCGCGCTGCACGCAGCACCTGGCCCTCGGAACAGCGGAACACGAGTTGGCCTCCGCGCTGAGCAGCTAAGCATGGGGCCCATCGAACACCCGCATGCGAGCATTCAGGTCGCCGCCAAGATCCGCGGTGTGTACAATGCCGCCCTATGGTCGAAATGGTTCTCACGCCCGCAAAACACGAGCCCCCCGTTTGCCTCGATTACCAAAGCTTGGACTCCGTCCAGCACTACGAACGCCAGGTCCGTGTCCACCGCGCCTTCCGCGAGTCCTTCGCCATCGACTGCGAGCGCTCCATCGACGGTAGATACGTCGTGCGCGGTGAAAAAGGACGGGCCTACGTGGTCGACATCGTCGGCCCCAGCCGCCAGCACGATACCTGCTCATGCCCCGACTTTCTCACCAACCACCTCGGCGACTGCAAACACATCGAGGGAGTCTACCGCTTGCTCGACAGCAGCACCGCCGCCGAGCAGTTACCCCTGCCAGATACCGCAACATTGACAGTGGATGGACACGACAACGCGCGTCTGCTCACGCTCGGCGGCTGGAGCGACGCGCAGCTCAATGCCTGCGGGCTCGAACGCGTCAGCGGCAATGTCGTGCGTCCCCGTCTCGACGGACCAAGCCTGCGCGCTGGACGACTGCCCGAAGGGGTCCGAGTGACCCATGCGGCCGTCGGTCTCGCCGACCAACTGCGTACTCGCGAGCGGCTCCGCACCCGCGCCGAACAGGTACGGGACGCCTTCGAACGGGGAAAACTTGGCCTCGACGTGCTGCGTTTTCCCCTCTTTCCGTACCAGAGCGACGGCGTCTCGCATATGGTTGCAACAGGACGGACAGTCCTTGCCGACGACATGGGACTCGGCAAGACCATACAGGCCATCGCGGCCTGCGAGCTGCTCCGGCGCCGCGGCGAGGCCACCCGCATCTTGGTCGTCTGCCCCGCGTCCCTCAAAGACCAGTGGGCCCGCGAGATCGAACGCGCGACCGGCGAACGGGCCATCATCGTTGGCGGCAGCTCGAGAGCGCGTGCCAGGGCGATCTCGCTGGACGCGCCCTACAAAATCCTCAATTACGAGCTCACCTGGCGCGAGCTGCAGCCGCTGCAGGCGCTCGACGCCGACGTGCTCGTGATCGATGAGGCGCAGCGCGCCAAGAACTTCCGCAGTAAGACTGCACGGACCCTGCGTAGCCTCCCCTCGCGCTTCCTCTTCGTGCTGACCGGTACCCCGATCGAAAACAGGCTCGACGACCTCTACGCCTTGATGCAGCTCGTCGACCCTGCGATCCTGGGCCCGCTCTGGCGCTTCAACTTCGACTTCCACGTGCAAGCCAAACATGGCAAGGTGCTCGGTTGCAAAAACCTCTCGACGCTCCGTTTGCAGATTGCTCCGCGCCTGCTTCGGCGGCGCAAAGAGGATGTCCTCATGCAGCTCCCGAGCTTGACCGAGCAGACGCGCTATACGCTGCTCACCGAGGAGCAGGCGTCCGTGGAGGCAGGCTACCGGGGGGAAGCAGCGAAGCTCATGGCCATTGCGGAGCGACGTCCGCTGCGGCTCGAAGAACAGCGGATCCTCCAAGCGCTGCTGCTCAAGGCCCGTCAGGCCTGCAACGCCCTCGAGCTCTGTGAGCCTGAGCGGGGACAGCCCGGATCGCCGAAGCTCGACGAATTCGAGGCGCTCGTCAGCGAGATCGCCGATCAAGGAACCAGCAAAGTACTGGTGTTCTCCGAGTGGGTGGAGATGCTCAAGCTCGCAGCACTGAGGCTCGATGCCCTCGGGATCGGCTACGCCATGCTCCACGGCGGAGTCCCGACAGAGCGACGTCCCGACCTGCTGCAGCGCTTTCGAGATGACGTCGCCCAGCGTGTGCTGCTGTCGACCGATGCAGGTGGCGTTGGCCTGAATCTGCAGGTCGCGACCTATGTCGTGCATCTCGACTTGCCTTGGAATCCCGCGCGCCTCGACCAGCGCACAGCTCGCGCGCACCGCATTGGACAGACACGCGGCGTGTCCGTGACCTACCTGTGTGCAGTAGGTGGGATCGAGCGGGGCATCGAGGGGACACTCAGTGGCAAACGCGCCGTGCGAAGCGCTGCACTCGATGTTACCAGCGAGGTCGAGTCGATCGATTCGATTGGGTTCGGCGTGTTTCTGCGGCAGATCCAGGCCACGCTCGCGGAGCTTGAGCGCATGGCGGGGGATGGCAGCGAAGCGACAGTCGAAGCAACGGAGGTCGTCGCACAGGAGACGGAGCTTGCTGCAGGGGATGCTCCGGAGGTTGCATGTGCGGAGGAACCGACACTGGCAGAACCCGAGCTTCCCGAGCCTGCTGCGGCGCCCGAGATGTTGGCAGTGACCACAACACGTCGGCCGACGCGTGCTCACGATCGCCTGCGGCTTGCCCGAGTGGTGCTCGACGCGGGCTTTGCGGCCGATGCGGTGCGTGCGGCCAGCGAGGCGCTGTCGACTGCGATCGCGGCGCTCGGCGAGGGGGTGCGTGCCGAGGACCACGCAGCACTGGTGGCGTTTCTCTATCGAGAGCTGGTGCCTCAAGGGCGGGTCCCTGCGGCTGTTCCTGGGGTCCTTGCTCGGCTGCACGACCTGACGCTGCTCGAGGGGTACGGGGTGGAGGTCGATGTCTCGCTTGCCCGCTGCGCTGTCGACGAGGCGAACGAGTGGGTCTGTCGGCTGGCCCCCGAGACGACCTAGTGGGTGTCCGAGTAGACGCAACGAAACCCAACGGACGGAGACCGAGGCAGTCCCATCACCCCTCGCGACGCTGCCCGCATCCATGGAGCGCCGTCGAGATACGAGCCCCCTCGCACCACATGGGGTCCTGTTCGCTTTGGTTGAGGATCGGTCACGGCCTCGGCTCCGTAGCCAAACCCGGCGCCATCGAGTTCCAACGTGTCGAGCACCCATTCGGACACATTGCCCGCAAGGTCCACAATCCCGAGCGGCGTCGCTCCATCGCGCAAAGCCCCAACGGGAGCCAGTCCAATGAACCCGTCGGTCCCGTCTGTTTCGTCGGGAGCAAACGCTCCGTGATTGCACAGACGCGGGTTGTACACGTTGCCCCAGGGATACGTTCGCGCGAACGTTCCTCGGGCCGCAAACTCCCACTGCGCTTCGGTCGCAAGACGTCCTCCAACATGGCGGCAATAGGCCACAGCGTCGTCCCATCCCACGTGGGTCACTGGAAACTCGTCGCGATCGAAGCGCCGATCCCCAGGAGAAAACGCTGGCGGTGCACAGTACCCACCCCGCACGCAACCCTGGTAGGCGCCAACGGTAACCTCGCTTCGGTCCATGGAAAACGAGCCCACGGTCACCCGATGGGCGTGCCCTTCGGCTCGAAGCGACGGTCCTATTGCGTCGCACGACACATGGAGAATCTCGCGTCGACACAATACAAGCGCTTCGACCATGTCGTCGGGCGTCGACCCCATGGTGAAGGTCCCACCGGGGACACGAAGCCGTTGGGGCGCGGCAGCACGTAAAAGCTGCAGCGGGCCGCGGGAGTCGGAGCCCGTAAGCCCTTGCCACCACGCGCCTCCAAGCGAAGAACTTACTGCCAGCAGCACGAGCCACATCGGGTTGCGAGCCTAGGCAAACGCTCGCGGAGCCGCAACCCTCCCGACCGCTTTGACGTCGTGCTCGGAAACTTGCTGTTCTCGAGGGTGGCTTGGTCTAAACAGACTGCATGGCCGACGATCTCGAACAGTATGGACAGTGGCTCGAGGCTCTCGGAGCGGACGTCCTTGGGTTGTGCGAAGAACTTACCGCGGCTGGCCCTGAGCCCGTCGAAGCCCGCAGCCTCCAGGTGGGCGTTGTCAACCTCGTGTTGGCCTCCCTCGACTTTCTTCCTGACGGTGTCGAGGAGCTCGGGTACTTGTCCGACGCGTTCGTGCTGCGTGTGGCGTGTGCTCTGGCCGTTCGCGAAGGGGCGGCAGGCGCTGTTGCATGCCGCCTTGCACGGGAAGCTGACGGGGTGAGCTCGTTCCTTGGAGCCGATTATGCCAAGCTGGTCACGCAGGTTCGGCTGGCGCGGCACAACCCGGTGCGAGGACGGACAGTCGACGCGATCGCAGCGGACCAAGATGTCCAACGTGCTTTTTTTGGCGAAGTGATCCAGTGGGCTGGGGTCTACCGGGCTCCCCTTTGGGTGCGCGAGCCGCGAACGCTCCTCAAACTGCGGGCATTTTTCAAGACCAGGCTCGCCTGAAGGGACGCATGCGCATCAGGGAACCACGACTGGCACCACAGTGAGCGCGCGAGCCACTGGCACCCTCTCGAGCGCCCCCTCGATCACTTGGTCCATAGTCGAGACCAGCACCAGCTCCAGATCATCGCGCACGTCCTGAGGGATCTCCTCAAGGTCGTGTCGGTTTAGCTCGGGAAACACCACACGCCGGATTCCAGCACGGTGCGCTGCAAGCACCTTCTCCTTGAGCCCTCCAATAGGAAGCACTCGGCCGCGTAACGTGATCTCTCCCGTCATCGCTACGTCGTGACGTACCCGAATGCCGGTCAGCAGAGACACCAGCGCAGACAACAAGGTGACCCCCGCGCTAGGCCCGTCTTTGGGTATCCCTCCGGTGGGGACATGGATATGAAGATCAATGGTGTCGAGAAACCCTGGCTCCAACCCGTACTGCTCCGAGTTCGCTCGGACAAAGCTAAGGGCCGCCCGAGCGCTCTCTTTCATCACGTCCCCCAGTTGTCCCGTCAGCGTAAGCACCCCCTTGCCTGGCATCCTGGTCGCCTCGATAAACAGGATATCTCCCCCCGTCGGTGTCCATGCAAGCCCTGTCGCCACGCCCGGGTCTTCTGTCCGCTCGGCCACCTCACTGGAATACTTGGGCACACCAAGCAGCTCGGTTACGTCTTGCTCGGACGCAATCACCCGTTCGATCGATTCCCCTTCGGCCACCCGCACTGCCACGGCTCGGATCATTGCAGCAATCTGTCGCTCGAGGGTCCGTACCCCCGCCTCGCGGGTATATTGCTCGATCACCACGTCGAGAGCCGCGTCGGCGATCTGTACCGTGACCTCGTCCACCCCGTGCTCGGCCAGTTGCTTGGGGATCAAATGCCTACGGGCAATGGCCCGCTTCTCACGACTTGTGTAGCTGGGGATCTCTACGATTTCCATGCGGTCACGGAGCGGCGCAGGCACCGTGTCGAGCACATTGGCCGTTGCAATGAACATCACATTGGACAGATCGTAGGGGATCTCTAGGTAATGGTCCGAAAAGGTATCGTTCTGCTCCGGATCCAGTACCTCGAGCAACGCTGAGGAGGGATCCCCGCGAAAGTCGTTACCTAGCTTGTCGATCTCATCGAGCATAAACACAGGGTTGGTGGTCTTGACCTTCTTCATCCCTTGGATAATCTGCCCGGGAAGCGCTCCAACGTAGGTGCGACGATGCCCTCGGATCGCGGCCTCATCGTGCACTCCTCCAAGCGACGCCCGATGGAACTTGCGCCCAAGCGCCCTCGCAACGCTGCGCCCAAGAGACGTCTTGCCCACCCCTGGTGGACCTACCAGACACAAGATCGGTCCCTTCTTGTCTGTCTTGAGCTTCCGTACCGCTAGGAACTCGAGGATCCGCTTCTTGACCTTCTCGAGCCCATGATGGTCCGCGTCGAGCACCGCACGAACCGACGCGATGTCGGCAGTGTCTGCGGTCGTTTCGCTCCATGGCATGTCCAGGATCCAATCGAGGTAGGTGCGGGTCTGGCCGTACTCTGGAGAACCAAGCTGCATGTTACGAAGACGCCGCAACTGCTTCTCTGCCACCGTGCGCGCCTCTGCAGAGAGCGTCGCCTCCTTGATCATCGTGGCGAGCTGGTCAAGCTCCGTGTCGGAGTCGTCCCCCTCGGCGAGCTCGTCTTTGATCGCCTTGAGCTGCTGGCGAAGTACATGCTCACGTTGGGTCTTGCTCATCTCGTCTTTGACATGCGAGTTGATGCGCTCGCGGAGCTTCAAGACTTCAATGCCGCGAGCCACTAGACGCAATGTCCCACGTAGGCGTTCCTTGACGTCGAAGGTGGCTAGAAGCTCGGTTCTCTCCTCGATGGAGGACTCCACATAGGTGGCTACGAAGTCGGCGAGCAGCCCCGGCGATGAAATGTTGCGCGCCTGGCCGACGAGCTCCGGGCCGGCGTTGGGAAGCATCTTGAGGAGCTCCTCGGTCGCTGCACGCAAGGTCGCGAAAAGGGCGTGTCCCTCCTCGTCAGCATCCTCGGTAACCTCGATGCGTGAGACGAGAGCCTTGAGGAACGGTGAGGTCTCGGTAACCGAATTGAGCCGAGCTCGGATCAGACCTTCCACGACAATGGAAACGCCCGAGTCGCGTCGCATCACACTGCGGACCCGGCCGACGGTGCCAATCGTATGGAGCTGGTCGACCGAAGGGTCCTCCGTGGTCGCGTCCTTCTGCTGAAACACCGCGATGAGACGTCCCGACTGCGCGGCAAGAGCCGAGGCTAACGCAAGGGTCTTGGGACGACCTACGTCGAAGGGGATCACAACCCCTGGAAACAAGACGGCATTGCGCAAAGGCAGAAGAGGAAGCTCCTCAGAGGCCAGCGCTCGAATGGTGGGTCGTTTCGGCTCGCTCATTTTATGTTGCCCTTGCTACACGCCTGAGAAAAGTCAGTCCCGAAGGAGCTCGCGAGCTTGACGCACCGTCACCGCCCTCACGAGGTTTCGCTCGAGTGTTTTCAGGTCCGAACATCCGGAGACATGCATTCGTACGTCCGGCTCCACCACCAGCCCCCGCGCCTGCAGGACCGCGAGAATCCCGTTGGCGAGCGCTTCGGTCCGTCCCATTTCCACCCCCATGTCAATCCCCTTCTCCACGCCAAGCGCCCGCCCCTCCTCCCGAATCGCGTCGAGGCTGTCGTAGCCAAGCCGCTGCAGAATGATGTGGAGCATCCCGTCGATCGCTTCCTCCAACGCCTGATCGTCTGCCATGGCGCGAGTATGCCACAAGGTCCGCAGATGCCGCGCTGGAGAGTTCACGCCCCGAGCAGATCGCGTGCTAGCACCGCAAGAACCTGCACGAGATCATCGTCGTCGTTGAGCGACCGTGTCCGTACCAACGCAAGCCCGCGCTCCGTCGCCCACGCGCGTGCTTCCACGTCCAGGTCGTACAGAACCTCCACATGATCGGCGAGAAAACCCGTGGGAGCTACCACCACGGTCCCATGACCCTCGCGTCGGCTCGCGTCGAAAACCTCTTGCAAGTTGGGCCCAAGCCAGTCGCCTGAAGACCCCAGCCCCTGACTCTGAAACGCTACGGTCCAAGGCCCCCGCAGGTTCGCCCCTATCGCCTCCGCCGCAGCTCGAACCTCGCGCTCATAGGGATCGCCCCGACGAAGCACTGCGAGCGGAAGACTGTGCGCCGTCATCACTACCCGCGCACTGGATCCAACCCCCGCCAGCGCCTCGTCGATCCGCTCGCCATAGGCTCGTACAAGCCCCGGGGCTCGTCCCCAGTTCGGCGCACACACAAGCGAAAAACGTGCGTCCACCGCAGCATGCGCCGCTCGACACGCGTCCGCATACACCCCACTCGAATGCTGTGCCAACGGGATCGCTACCACCCGCTCCACATGCTGCAGCTCCGTAAACACCGTCTCCAACCCAGGGGCCGTGAGACGGTTCGCTAGACGTACTGGCAATCCCAGCTCGCGTTCAAGCTTGCACGCCAGCGCCTGATTGATGTCGTTGAGCGGCGACTTGCCCCCGATCGCTTCGTAACGCCGACGTACCTCCGCAAGGAGCTCCGGTGGTGGCGCGTGACCTCGACGTATGGTCGTCAAGAAGGCCCCAAGCTCGTCGAGCGACGCCACAGTCCCGTGGGCCACCAGTACAACTGCGTTCATCGAACCTTGCGATGCGCATGTACCCGCTCGACCACCGCTTGCACCGTCTCCACCGGTGTCTCGGGAAGAATCCCGTGGCCAAGGTTGAATATGTGCCCCGGTCGATCCCCAGCTTGCGCAAGCACTCGGTCAACCTCGCGTTCTGCCACATCCCGCGGCGCAAACAGCACCGCAGGATCAAGATTGCCCTGGACCGCTCGGTCGTACCCCACGCGCTTCCAGCCGTCAGGCAAGGGAGTCCGCCAGTCGAGCCCAATCACGGAGCCCCCCGCGTCGCGCATCGCCTCGAGAAGCGAATGGGTCCCGGTCCCAAAGTGGATCACTGGAACCTGTTCCAGGTCCTGCAGCACATGACGCGTATGAGGCAATACGTAGGTGCGGTATTGATCCGGTGAAAGCTGACCTACCCAGGAATCGAACAACTGGACAGCATCCACACCCGCGGCAATCTGCGCGCGCAGGTACCGACGTACCACCTCGGCAAGCTTGCCGAGCAGCGCATGCCACGACTCGGGATCGCTCAACATCAGCCGCTTGGTCTTGAGAAAGTTCGCACTCTTGCCCCCCTCGATCAGGTAACTGGCAAGAGTAAAAGGGGCTCCAGCAAAGCCAATGAGCGGGACAGGAAGCTCCTTCTTCAGGAGCCGTATGGCCGCAAGGACAAATCCAAGGCCATCCTCAGGCTCGATCACGCGAAGCGCGTCAATGCCCGCCCGATCCACGATGGGAGCGTGAATGACCGGGCCCTCGCCTTGCGCAAACTCGAAGGGGGCTCCCATAGGCTCGAGTGGAAGCAAGATATCTGCAAACAAGATGGCAGCATCCACACCCAACCGAAGCGGTTGGAGCGTCACCTGGACTGCAAGCTCGGGGTTTTTGCAAAGATCGAGGAGCGTGTACTTGGTCCGAAGTGCCCGGTATTCAGGCATGTACCGTCCAGCCTGGCGCATGAACCAAACTGGGGTCGTGTCGGTGTGCTCGCGACGGCACGCGCGAAGGAAAAGGTCGTTCTTCATGCGGGCACCATAGCCGTCAACCACCCGTGCGTGTCAGGCACTCGTCCATGCTGCACATCGAGCAGCAACGTGCGAAGCCGGGTAGCGATAGGACCCGCTTTCCCATCTCCGACTTCCCAGGTGCCCCGCTTCGACTTGACCGTGCCAATCGGCGTGATCACCGCCGCAGTCCCGCACGCAAAGACCTCTTTGATAAGCCCTGTTTCCAGCCCCTCGTCCCATTCTTCGACACTCACCCGACGCTCTTCAGCCTCCCATCCAAGGTCGCGCGCCAGAGTCAACAGGCTGTCGCGGGTAATGCCGGGAAGCAATGTGCCGGTCTCGAGCGACGGGGTCACAAGACGTGGATAACCACCGCGCTCGAACACGAAGAAGATGTTCATACCGCCCATTTCCTCAACCCAGTGGCGCTCGACGGCGTCGAGCCACACGACCTGATCGCACCCTTGCTCGAGTGCCTTGCTTTGGGCCACCAGGCTCGCCGCATAGTTGCCCGCACACTTGGCCGTACCTGTCCCGCCGGGTGCCGCACGCACGTAGTCATCGGAAATCCAAACGGTTACCGGCTTCACCCCACCGGGGAAATAGGCCCCCGCCGGCGAGGCAAAGAGCAGAAATAGGTATTCGTGCGAGGGCCGAACCCCAAGGAACGCCTCCGTGGCGACGAGAAGCGGACGAATGTAGAGGCTCTCGCCTTCTCGCGACGGGACCCACGCCTGGTCTTGGGTGATGAGCACGCGGGCGGCTTCGAGGAAACGGTCGACAGGAAGCTCCGGCATGGCCAAACGTCTCGCGGAAGCCGCAAAGCGGAGCGCATTGGCCTCTGGACGAAAGGTAACGATGCCGCCGTTTGCGTGACGGTACGCTTTGAAGCCCTCGAAAATGGCCTGACCGTAATGGAGGACAGCCGCCGCCGGGTCCAGGGTGATGGGGCCGTACGGAACTAACGTGCTCGGTCCCCATCCCTTGTCTGCGGTGTACTTGATCGAGATCATGTGCTCGGTGAAAATACGTCCAAAACCAGGGCTTTGAAGGCGTTGACGACGCTCTTCGTCGGAGAGCGGGGTCTGGGTCGGATGAAGGTCGATGGTCACGAAGTACTTCGTAGTGTCGTCGCGCCCGCCTTGCTATCGCAAACTGGCAAGGCCATTGAGTGCGGCTCGATGGAGAGGATGCAGAGGCTTCAAGAGAGCTGGTTTCGGGTGCTTCTCGGGTTTGCCCTGGGACTGCTGGCTCGCGTGTGGCTCGCGACATTGCGCGTGGAGGTCGAGATGGACCCGGGACTTGCCGCAGTGGCGTGTCGTCCATGGGTTTTAGCGTTTCTTCACGGTCAGCAGTGGCCGCTGCTCGCGTGGCGTCGAAGGCGAAAGACGGTGGTGCTCGTGAGCCTTTCGGCAGATGGCACGATGCAGTCGCGTGCGCTGCGGGTTCTCGGGCTCGAGGTGGTTCGCGGTTCGAGCTCGCACGGTGGGGCACGGGGGCTGGCGACGCTGCTGCGACGTATGAAACGCGAGGGGCTTGATGCGGCGATTGCGGTGGACGGTCCTCGAGGGCCGCGGGGGATCGCGAAACCTGGGGCCGCGTTTGTGGCGCGGCGGGCGGGGGCCGTGCTCGTGCCGATGGAAGCCGTGGTGAGAACGGGAACGGTGCTCCGCAAGACCTGGGACCACTTTGTTCTCGCCTGGCCCTTCAGTCGAGTCCTCGTGCGGCTTGGCGCCCCTGTTTCGACCCCTGACCCGCCGTAAGGAAGGCGGTGTCGCGGTGCGGTATCGACGAGGGATAATTGTTCTTCTCAACGTCGATTGGTTTACCATAGCTCCGGTGCGCGTCGTGGCCCTGCTCCTCGGATCCTTCGTCGTCGCTTGTGGAGCCCCCACCGTCCCGCGCCCCCTTGCCGATGAAGAAGGGACCGGCATCCTCCATACCAACGCCGCACCGGCCAACGACCCCACTGTGCTGGGAGCAAGGGTGGTTCCCGAGTCCTTTTCAGACAGCGCAGGTTATGGACAGCAACCAGGCGGAGGAGCTCGCGGCATCGTCGCCGGCATGCGTGTCGCCCGTTTTGCCCGAGGAGGCGTCTTGGCCTCTCCGGACCGACTCCCAGCCCCTCCGAGCGCCATCACCTTCTTGCCCCCCCACCTCGGACACGGCGTGCTGTTTTCCGTGGGCAATACCCTATGGCGCTCTGACGACTGGATACATGAGGCCAAGCCATTGCTTACAGGCATTCCAGGACACCTGTTCGTCGGACTTGACCGCGTCTACGTCCGTGGCTCCACAGGAAGGGTCACTGGCCTCGACCCTCACACCGGAAAGCTCCTCGACCTCGGACCATGGCCGCGTTCTCCATGGATTGCCTCCTACGCGGCTGCAGACGGCTGGCGAGCCCTCGCCATCGCCGACCTTCAAGGCGTCGTGGTCACCTTTGATGCCGGCGCGTCCTGGCATGCACTCGACCTTCCCATCACACCTCGTGAGGCAAGAGCCGACGCAGGACGGCTCTTCGTGGTCGGTATGGATGCTGGCAGCCGTCCCGCAGCCTTCGAGATCCGCGACGATGGCTCGGTAACGCGAATCGACAGCAGTCCCACGTCACGCCCCAGTGCAAGTCCCCATCGCACGGCCGCTGTTGCGGGGGAAGCAGAACGCGTGTTCGGAGCTCGCCCGCTCGTTGCCGCCATCGAGGACGGCTGGCCCCTTTCCGATGCAACCGCCGTGGTCGCTCGGGACGGCATGCTGGCAAGGATCCGCCTTTCCGATGGGGCTCTCCTCGAGGCTGTTCCAAGGGCCTTTGCGTTGAGTCCTGCGAGATGCCATCCCGTCCCCTTCGGCCTTGCACCTGCCTTTGCCTTCATCTGCGGCGAGCCCCATGGACGCACCGTAATTTTCGCCTTCGAACGGGGAAGACTGATCCCATACGGGCGCTTTGCCCATCCTCGAGCCGTCATCTCCTCGGGCAATGGCCTGCTCGCTGTCCATGGCAGCTGCAATGAACAGGACCCAGATGCCGGCGAGCCTCGGTTTTGCCTCTTCGACCACCGCGGCACCTGGCGCGAGCTTGTCGTCAAAGGCGACTTCGTGGACGACCGTCTTGTGCTTCTTGGCGACGGACGCCTGGTGTTCGTCACTCCGCCTCAAGGGGTTCTTGCCGCCGCGCGGGTGACCGTGCTGGATGGCGCCGGACAGCTTCGGAGCGTCCCGTTGCGGTTTCCTAAGCTGTCAGGTGATCTCGAGCGCGCGCTTCGTCTCGGAGTTTGGCTGGACGGCTTCGAGGAACGTCCAGTGGGCCAAGTTTCAGGATGGGTCGAAGGGAGCGGCTCGCTGCTTGGGGTGCGCATCACTCTGAACGGTGACGTCACCCTGGGACGCTTTCTGCGCGATGCGGGCAGTCCGATGGTGTCTGGACGTTATGGACTTGGCTGGCTTGCCTCACGACGAGGGTATGAAACCACCGATGGAGGTTTTACATGGAACGACATTGAGCTTCCAGAGCCACTAGCAGCAGGACGTGCCATTCGGTCGAGGGCTTGTGGTCCGATCGGATGTACCGCAGCTGGATGGCTGCGTGTTGGCTGGGGAGTCCCCGAGCCCTTGCCGAAACCCGAGAGTCCGCCGGTGCTCCCGACGGTAACGGCTCCTTCCTCGCCACCTCTCGAGCTGACCTGCACTGTGGAGCCGACGCCTACGTTGCCCGCCATTGCTCCCGCGGGTCCGGTGAAACCGTTGGCAGGCTATCTCCCCTACGGTGGCTACACCACAGCGACTGGACTCCGTGAGCTCCCTGCGTTTCTAGGCCGTCCAGCGCCACGTCTTGGAAACGACCATCTGGGATTGGCAGCAGACATCTCGGGTTCTGCAGGCATGTTGGGGCGTGTGTACACCTGGGGGCCGTACTTAGGCCCGTGGGAGCTCGATGGACACATGGCGCTACGCTGGGTATGGCCTTTTGGAGCGCAGTCCGACGTTCGGCTCAGTGGCTCCATGCGAGCTCTTTACGAGGATCTCGAGGCCGCCAAGCGTGGCCTTGGAGCGGCAAACTGGAGTCTTCTTGCCGATGGACCGCACCATGGGCTTCTCTTGACCAGGCAAGCTGCTGTCGTGAGGGTCTATGGCCTCGAGCCGGGGCGTGCCCCGTCAGAGCTGCGACGCATGGACGGGGCTCCGTTCGGTGAGATCCAGGGGGCAACACGGGTCGATGGACACTGGGTTCTGCTCACGGCGAACGGTCCAGGAGAATTGGCAGCAAGCGTGCTCTGGACTGTCGATGGGGCTTCGGCGCGGGGGCTAGCACGCATTCCAAGGGTTGAGGGACGTCCCCCCGCTCGGTTGGCCCGCGGGAGCGACGGTCGTTCACTGGCTGTCGTGGTGGACGGTCTTTCGGAGCGCGGCGTGACGGTCCCGTGGGCCGTGGTTGTGGACATCGAGACCGGCGTTTTCAGCGAACCGAGGGCACTTCGTGGGCCTTTGCCAGCTCGTGTTTGTGCAGAAGGCGATTGGAAACTGGACGCGACAGCGCCGTTTATGGCGCGACTTCACGTGGGAGCAGGTGCACCGATTGGGCTTCGTCAGCCCTTTGCAAGGTTTGCCGTGGATTCGGGATGTGTGGAGCGTCTCGCTGCGGCAGTTGATGAGGACGTATTGGTGCGTGTCAGCAAAGCCGTCCCCGTGTCGCTGTCAGGTCCAACGGTCTCGGTGACTCTGGTGTCGTCGTCGTCACGGCGCTTGTTGAGGTGTGGGACGAAGTGAAGGGGGCGGTTACCGCCTGGTGGCCCCAGGTTACCCCAGGTTACCCCCCCCACGGTTTGCGCAACGCCCGCAGACCGCGAGCCAAGCCCGAGCCAAGCCCGAGCCAAGCCCCGAGCCTACCACGACCCAGGGTTGCCCACCCTGGGCTGTTCTGACTCGCCCCTTCGGGGCTGCCAATCAACGCCTAGCCTGAATTGCCTGACCGTCCGCACCTGCAGCACAAACGCCCCTTTTGTTGCAGAAACCGCTTGACCGATCGTTGCACTTCCACTACATAGAACACATGAAAAATTTTTCGGCGCGCTTACGCGCGCTCCCTCTCGGAACTCCCGCCCCCTCCACAACATAGCTGCCACGGTCAGCACCGCAGAGAGGCAAAAAGTCGAAGAGTCAAACAGTCAAATCGACCCCGTCCTCAGCGAACACAGCGAACGCGGTAGTTGTAGCCCACGACGATGTAGCTGGTGTTGCCGTAGTAGAAGTTGACGAACCACGCGTTGCCGGACGAGCCAGACACCGCAGAAGAAGACCAATAGATGCCGCCATCCATGCCAGGAAACCCCGATGTCCCCGACGACTTGGTCGCATACAGCGCCAGTAGCTCCTCTTTTGTCGGCAGCTTCCAACCGCCGCCCGCGAGCGTCAACCCGTTGCAATACGTTTTGGCGGACTCCCAGTTCATCTCGTTGG
>CAITRH010000178.1 GCA_903894755.1 uncultured delta proteobacterium | reverse complement strand
GTCTTCGAGAGAGGGGGCTCGGAACAGTGGTGCACGAGGCTCTCCTCCCCCCTCGCTCGAAGACGATTTTACTTGCCCGCATGGGCAAGGAAGATGTCGAGGGAGAGGGGGGCTGAGGTCTGCGCGAGCGGAAACCTGCGGTTTTCAAGATGGGTTTGGTTTAGCACGTGGTGCGGGTTCATCTCTACGCAACGCTCGATTCCGGCTTTGCCCCTTGGAGTACTGTGCTGCCGAGCGCTTGCCTGCTCGCGTTAAACCACGTCCAGATCGAGACCGATCTGGACGTGGTTTAGCTTGCCGTCGGGAGAGAATGCGACGAAACTGCACCCTTTTCAAATGGCCTCGTGGTAGATGCCCGGATCGATGTGGGAGATCAGCCACCAGACTGTAGTCGCCGCCGCCCATAAGCTTCGACATGCTCCCGGCGACGGCGAGCGCCTTCACGGCCACAACTGGCGGATTCGCGCGACCGTGGAAGCCAACAGACTCGCGGAAGCCGGCTGGGTTGTCGATTTCTACCGCGTCGGCAAGCTTCTTCGCGAGATCGTCGAACCTTACGAGCACGTGTTTCTCAACGACGTCGCTCCCTTTGACACCTTGAACCCCACTGCAGAAAACCTTGCCCAGGTCGTCGCCGAAGCGCTAGCCACTCAGCTTGACGACAGCCGCGTGCGCGTGGTGCGGGTCGACGTTTGGGAGAGTGACGACTGCCGAGCGACGTTCTACCGCTGAGGGGTCCGGTTCTCCTTTCACCGCACCGTCGGCTCGATCGGATCAAGGCGCAGACGCGATCGAGCAAGAGCCGCGACGGGCGCCTCGGTGTCCTCGGCCGGGCTACCGCACCTGGGCGTATATGGGTGACGACCACGCGCGTTCTTCCGTCGCAGCAAGGCAATTGTCCGCAGCCGGCGTCCGCGTGTCGCCATAACAGGGGTTGACTCTTGTGCAGCTACCCGCAACGTCGCGCTCGCACCGGACCCCCGCCGCGTTGACCGCAAGACTTGGTTCTTCAATGGCTCGAACATAGTAGATCGCGTCCCGGGCGCTTGGCTGAAACTCCGGATCGTCAAACTCCACGCGGCACGACCCCTCGCCCTCAGGACACAACAACACTTTCCAAGGGTCGGCCACAAGTCCCGCAATGGCCTCGTCGCGGCTGCGCTGTGGACGCACCCGGACGACCTCGATACGCGTGATCCTACGGCGCGTGTCCCCTGGATGATGGCATTCGCCACGGCAAAGACGCTCGATGCGCTCCGCTGAAGGACCGTCCTGCCCCAATGAGGGACATCCTGGAAGCTCCACACGAGACCCAAGTGCGCGTACCGCAAACCTTGGAGTCGACGTGACCGTCACAACGCTTCCCATGGGAACACTTGCGGGACTGACAAGATCGAACCAGAGCAGAATCCGCGGGCCTGACGTGCCGTAAACCTCGCGGCGATTGAGCGCGTCCCAGATGGCATCCCGGGTCTTCCCCTCGGAATGGACCGCTACGAGACCTCCAGTCAGGAAAAAGGACGCTTGCCGCTCGAAGTCGAACGCTTGCAGCGGTGTGACACCAGGGTCCTTCGGGTCAATGGCACGCGCTGGACCTTTGCTTGGCAAAGGTGACGCCAAGCGAGCTGCCCAGACTTCGTCGCGAGGCCCCGCGGTCTCTGTCATCGAGCGCCTTGCGTATTCCTTGTAGCCGGTGCCTGGACGGGCCGTGTGGTTGTCGCTCGAAGCTAGGAATCCAAAAGGTTGTTTTGCCAGGGCCAAAACCGATTGTGCCGAGCCACCAGGACGGTAGTTGAAGGCAGGAAGGAAACAGTCGCGGCACTGACCGCAGTCTTTCCAGTCGGCTACCGTTGCGCCAGGGACAGAAAGGTGTCCCGCATAGCCCGAGGCCAAGTACTTGGAACGAGCATCGAGCACACGACGTTCGCAGACATCCGGGGACTCCTTGCAACGCTGTCGAATGATCTCCCCCGCCCGCCAGCAGCAAGGCTCGTACTGGGACGTGGGCTCGGGACAGGTCCCTTCGGGGGTCACTGCCTCCCAGCTTCGGACTTCCTCGGAGTTGCCGTGTCCCGAGTAGATCTCGAACAAGTATTGCAACCCTGGGTCGCTCTGGTCAGGGGTGAGCTGTTTCTCCCAGGTCGTGCCTGCAGGCGTGTAGAGTCCCCAGGTCGTGCCGTGGGGGATTACCATGGACTCGAAACCCCAGTCGCGCAGCTTGGCAAAGAGGTCGCGGGGCGTGATCGCCGTTTCGTGACAGGCAACAGGCATGTCGCGCTCTGCCAGCCCCTCGGGACACGCCGGTACTGCCATGAGCTCACTCTGCGACTCGGCAAAATCAAGGTACGCTTGCCGTCCGCCTGGATCGAGCAGCGGGATCGCGTAAACACGCGGGTCGCGGTTGTCTCGCATCGCTTTTCCTACGGTCCCCCCAGCGGAGATGGGACGGGACGGGAGCGAGACTTCTGCGGTGCTGCGGAAGATCACGTTCTTGTGCCCGTAGTGGGTTTCAGGAGTAAGGCCAACTTGGGTCCATTCCCACCCAACAAAGGCGACCAGGTCCGGACTGCTTGGATCGCCCGCAACGGCATTGCACTGACGGATGGAGTCTTTGGATTCGCTCCAGTGAGCCGGGGTGAGCCCTTCGGCGTGGTCGGTGAGGGCAAAGAAGTCGAGACCGGAACAGAAACGGGCAAAGTCGCAGGCGTCGGCGGGCGGATGGACCCCCTCGCCTTGCAAAAACGGTAGCGCCCGCGCAAAGGCGTCGACAGAAAACGTCGTGTGCACATGCAGGTCGCCAAAGAGGATCTGTTTCGACCCTGGAATGGGCTCGCGGCGGGCTAAGGCGACAGAGGCTGGGACTGGGGTTGAATGGACTACGCCTGGTCCTTGGTGTCTTCCGCCGGTGTAGAACCAGGTGGCCGCACCTACGAGAGCCACCGCAGCAGCGAGGACAAGACGAGGAAGAAGGCGTCGTTTCATGTGTCCTCCAGTCATCGAGCCCCCGCAGGAGAGAAACCCGCTGCTCGAGCAAAGCGCTCGAAGGTAACCCTTGGAATGTCGTCGTGAGCCACCGCGGTCAACTTGAACAACAACGGAGCTGCAACCTGCGCGTCCGTCAATGTTGCCGTCGTGTCATCCACCGCCAGCGCAGCATCACGCCAGGGAAGGCCCGCATCGCCGATCCAGCCCGCGACGCGCGATGCCATGGCCCGCGAGTAGACAGCAGTCCCTCCGCCGGCTGTGTACACGTCGGTAAAGCGTACCCCGTCGGCACGGTTTGGTCCGAAACGAGCCAGGTTGGCGAGTACCCAAGCGTCGTAGGTGGCCATCTCTCCGTAAAGGGAGTCGTACAGATCGACCTCGAACAGCGACGCGACCCCTCCGGATTGCAGCACCGCTGCAGCCGCTCGGTATCCGCCCGAGTGGGTTGCCACCACCACGCGGTCAAGTTGTTCCACAGTCAAGCCGTACCCGAGGACCGGCGCAAGTGGACCGAAGAGGAGCTCGCTGAGAAGCAGTCGAAGCTGTCCTGGTTGGGCAAGCTGTCCTACGTCGCCGCTGCGCATGTCGTAACGAAGCTGCAGGGCCACAAGGAGCGCGTTGACCCGCGCGGCCTCGAGTTGCTCGGCCAGATGAAGCGCTGGACGTGCCGGTCCACCCGACGTACACGGCGTGTTCACTGCCCCCACCACGTTGGCCACACAGTTGCTGAAGCCGTGAAAGAAGACGATCACCCCTGGACGATCCAATGGGTCGAACCCGGATGGCACATGCACCGCTACGTCGGGATGACCCGTGTTGGGAAACGGCGCAGCGTCGAGGTTGAACAGATAGGTTCCCGCTTCCACATGGACATCGGGACGTGCCGTGTCTGCAATGGCGTCGACGGACCTGTCCGATACGACGTCGTAGGTGGGGGCGGCGTCGACAGGGGACGCGTCGGGAGGCGAGGGCTCAGGGCTCGACGACGCGTCATTGCCACTGCAACCGGAGGCCAAAGAGAGAGCTGCAACCAAGAGCGCGCGCATAGGATTTAGCCATACCGGATGGCAACGATGGTCAGGTCGACCTCGCCGCTTGGCCTGTGAAACACCACGACGTCGTCGAGCTTGCGTTTCAAGAGTGCGCGTCCGAGGGGGGAACGCCAACTGATGTCGCCGTGGTCGACGTCGAGCTCGTCTGCGCCCACGAGACGGTATTCCGATCGGACCCCGTCCTCGTCCTCGACCGTGACCCAAGCGCCGAAGAACACCTGGTTGGGCGCGTCGGTGCGAGGCTCGACGACGACGGCATCCTCGAGGCGCTTGACGAGGAAGTGCATGCGACGGTCGATCTCGCGGAGGCGTTTTTTTCCGTAAATGTACTCGGCGTTTTCACTTCGATCGCCCTGGGCAGCGGCGTCGGCGACCTCTTGGACAACCTTGGGGCGTATCTTGGTGCGGAGCGTGGTGAGCTCGTCTTGAAGGCGCCGGGCTCCGACGGGGGTGATGTAGTTGGGGTCGCTCACGTCCCGCCTCGGAGCGCGCGGGCTTCGAGCTCGAGGTAGTAGCTCACGAGGTCGCGCTCACGACGTCCCATGGACACGAAGCGCAGGAGGCGACCAAAGGGCCATACGCGCGAAGAAGGAGGGACCAGCATGGCCCAGAACCCCAGCTCGGTCGGCAGGATATCGATCCACTGAGCGCCGAAGGCACGGGCGAGGACCTCACTCAAGAAGGCGCCATGCTTTTTCAGCTCGATGGTGTCTTCCTGCGATCGGAGTCCATCTTGAAACCGCTCGGACAGGTAGTGCTGCATGGCCTCGATCCCGGCGACGTCGGTGCGAAGAGCGACACCGAGATGGCTTTTGTAAAACCGTCCGAGCTCCCGCGACATGTGGACAAAGGCCACACGGGCCTCCATCACGGTGCGAGGGATCACGTCGTCCCGCGGCGGCGGCTGGCCGTGCAGACCTGGCGGCAGACTCAGCGTCTCCGCGAGCTCCGCAGGGATCACGCGTTTGGTCTCACGCGGTCTCGCACTGGGAGGCACTGGGAAAGAGGCAGAGGCAAACGATGGCGGCGGGTCGGTTCGCACCAACGGTTGCGAAGCTCCTCGGCTTAGGGCCAACGCGGTCGTGGCCTCGGACGGAAACCCATGGAACATCGGTACGGCAACAGGGATGTCAAAGTCGCCCGGCGGCGGCGATCGGCGGGAGACCAACGAGGACGGGAGCCGTGGAGGAAGCGGCACGGGGGTGGGCGGATTGAGAGACACGATGCGCGCGATATCAGGGACCCCCATGCCCCAGGGCGACTCGCGTGGAACACGCTGGAGGTCGGGAAGCCTCGGGGGAGGCGGTACGGGGTCGGTGCGCACATCGACAATGCGCCCCGGATTGATCTCCGTGTCCGGAGCGTCGTCTTCCATCTCTCCATCCACGAGGGCAAGCGTGTCACTAGGACCGTCAAAGTTGTCTGCCATGAGCGTCTCCGCGCGGTGGGAGCCGAACCCCTCGTTCGCAGGAGTCGGCGACCGCATCGGATCGCTGGCTGGCTCGAACGATTGGGAAACGGCCGGGCGAGTACTTGAACTGATGTTTTCGCGCCGCACGCGGCTGCTAGGCGGGGCTTTTGCCGCGGGAAGGCGAAATGCGGACGGGGGGGGAGGGGGCATTTCGACGGACGGGGCTGCGCGGAGAATCCTCGCTGGCATCGAATTGAGCCCTACGGCTTCGAGCACATCGAGGGCCCGGATGCGCAGAGCGTCCGGTGCGCTCGGATTCTCAACGAGGTTGCGGGCAAAGGCGCGCGCTCGACGATCGTTGCCGGCCTCTTTCCATGCTTCTGCAGCCAGAAGTTCGAGCTCGAAAAACGAGCTCATGGAGCTCGCAAGGGTCGCGGCCCGTCCCGCCGTCACCTCTGGGCTCTCTGCCTTCGTAAGCAGCGCAAGACGTGACCGAAGGTAGACCGTGGCGGGATGTCGTCCTGCTGCCCGTTCGAGGATGTCCAGCCTGTCGGCGACGCCGGTCGGATCTCCGCGCATCAGACGCCCCTCGAGCTCCCACAGATCGGGGTCGGCGAGGGGACCTTGCGGAACCACGTGCTCGGGCGCCTTCAACCGACGCGTAATTGCGACGAGATGCTCGCGGGTGGTCTCACGCGTCGCGCGAACAAGACGTCCCTCGATAGCCTCGAGCACCTCGACCCGAAGGGGTCCGAACTCTCGCTCCGGCACGGTTTCAACCGGTTTTTCGGCAAGCGCCCGCAGGGCATCGGGAAGATCGACGGCGTGGTCGAGGGACACACGTCGCAGGGTTCGCACTCCAGGACGGCGCTCCGAGGTGTAGGCCGCGGTCGACAGAAAAACCGGGGCTTCGTCGGGCGTGTCGGCCAGCAGCGATACGAGATGCAGCGCCTGAAACGCAGTCGTGGCTCGGGGCATCTTTGTGTCTTGGGCAAGCACGGCGAGGTCGAGCCACGCGCCCAGATACGTGTGAAGCGCCATGTCGTAGACCCGTCCCGCAAAGAGCTCGGCAGGCTCCAGCATCGCTGCGACACTCCGGACAGCCGCACCGCGTGCGTACGCCTGGGCGAGCATGCCCCGCATGGCCGCGGCCGCCTCCTCGGCCAACAGAAGGGTCACCCCGGCTTCTTCGAGACGACTACGGGCCTCCCGAGCCGTGCTGCGGTAGCCGAATTCCCGAATACTTCCAGGCTCGTTTGAATGCAGTTCGAGGCTTGCCGTGTCGAACAAAGCAAACTCGGCCTCGGGAGGTCCCCCCTCGGACTCCACCACAACTTGATCCCCGATCGTCAGCGAGCAGTTCACGTCCGCACACACAAAGCCCCTTCGCCGCGAAGGATATCCTCGTTTTTCGCCCGCGTCTCCGAGTACGCTCCGATCAACGCCATGCGCCCCCTGCTCCTTCTGCCCTTGCTTGCCATCCTTCACTGCCGCAAAGCGGAGCCTCCGCCGGTCGTTCGGCCACCTCCTGCGCCTGTCGTGGTGGACGCAGGCCCGCCCGAACCGCCTCCTCCACCGGCCCCCGAGACGCTCTTCGATCGCCTCGGAGGTCCAGATGGTGTCGGGGCTGTCGTGGATCTCCTCCTCGCATCCTTTGCCACCGATAGGCGCGTGAGCAAAGTGTTCGAAAAGACTTTGAAAGATCCCTCCAAACTTGCCCACCTGCGCTCCGCACTCATCGAGCAAATCTGCACCCTCAGCGAGGGTCCCTGCACCTATGCGGGCGACATGAAGAAGGTTCACGCGCCATTTCGGATCACCACGGTGCAATGGAACGCGTTCCTCGAAGACTTCGGGCTCGCCCTCAAAGCACGCGGAGTGGCCGAGGACGACCAAAGTATCCTCATCGTGCGCCTAGGGGCCATGCGCGCCGACATCTTGGGAAGGCGCTGACAGCCTCTCCCTACCCTCTCCCTCGACATTCCCCCCCTCGCGCTCAAAACTATCTTCAACGCGACCCGAATGCTCGCACACCGCCCGTTCAACGCTCGCACGAGGCGACCTCGACGCTTGCACCCAGCGCGTTCGACCCTCCTACATCGCGACCTCCATGGTTGTACATCACGACCTCGAACTTGACGTTGCGACAGCCCCGAAATTGACGTCCAGCTGTTCGATGCTTTGGGTCCATGTGGCCAATGCTCCAAGTCTTTGCGTTGGAGCAACTACTGTCTCGACCTCGACATCGGCATACAGGACGTGCCCGTAATTCACGTCTGGCGTGCAATGCTCGAAGTCCATGGGTTGGCCCCTCGAGGTCGCTGCGTGCAAGCATCGAGGTCGCAGCGTGCGAGCATCGAACGTCGCCACGCAACGTTTGACGTTCGCGACCTCGATGGTTGTACGTCGAGACCTAGATACTCCACGTGGCCACAGGCAAACAATTGAGGTCCATGTGTACGATGCTCGTGGTCCCAGCAGCCGATGTTCGAGGTCTGCGCGTGGGAGCATTGCCCACGTCGACCTCGACGT
>CAITRH010000177.1 GCA_903894755.1 uncultured delta proteobacterium | reverse complement strand
GCCTCGTGCACCACTGTTCCGAGCCCCCTCTCTCGAAGACGATCTTCCTTGCCCGCATGGGCAAGGAGGATGTCGAGGGAGAGGGGGTTGGGGGTGAGGTCTACGCGACATTGGGGCGCGGAAGCGGTAGATCGGACCTGCTGTTTTCAAGATGGTTTTGGTTTAGATCGAGGCGGAAGTTCTTGGACACTCCGGGGTATCCAAGCGATCACCGCACCCTGGTCCGTAGCCCAGGGCTGGGCCCAGGGTCACGGGTGTCGTGAGTAGTGTCCAAGGACTTCCGCCGCGAGAGCTACTAGGCCATCCCCATGCCGGCGTCGCCGAAAACGGCGTTGAACACGTACCGGTTGTCAAGGGTTTTGCCGATGCATTCACCTCGAATCCGGGTCGATGCCGAGGGCCCGAAGACGTGCCGCCAAGTGATCTGCGCGTAGGGCTGCCGCGTCTGCGCGTTTTGCTTCCGCTTTGGCGCGTTTTGCTTCCGCTTTGGCGCGTTTTGCTTCCGCTTTGGCGCGTTTTGCTTCTGCGTCTGCGCGGGCATGTTCCCGATCCTCCGCCTCCAGCGACGTCAAGACCAGCGTGCCGTCCGGCTCGAACATGCGAAGTCGCCCACCTTGGACCCCAAAGAACAGCCCGAGCTGACCGCACCATAACCATCCATGTTGGCCAGGAGAAATCGACACGTAGCTGAGACCCACCAGGTGAAACCCCTCGAGTGACAGGGTCTCGGGATCGAACAGAAAGTACTCAGGAGTCTTGAAAGTGTCCTGATAGATTTTCTTCTTTAGGCCCCGGTCGATCTTGCTCGTGCTGCTCGATAGGATCTCCACAATGACATTCGGGTATTTTCCCCCCTCGTGCCAGACGGTCCAACTTCGGCGTTCCTTGCGTACGGTGCCGAGAACCACGAAGAAGTCAGGTCCGCGGAAGTCTACCGACTTGAGTTGCTGCGGGTTGAAATAGATCGTGAGATTGCCAGTTACGAAGAAGTCGTGCCGGTCGCGCCATCGACGCTCGAGACAAAGAATCAGCAGCATCATCTGCGCAACATGGATCGAGCTCTCCATAGGGGGTTCATCACTCCAGAGGTCCGGAGGCGGAAACGAGGCTTCGTTATACTCCAGAGGAAGGACCGGCAACGACGCGGGGGACATTTGAGCCAGGGCACCATGCGGCATGGGCGTGACTCTGCGGCGGAACAGAACGCAAGGCAAGTGCAATGATCGTCATGCGTCCGGGTCGATGCCGAGGGCCCGAGGACGGGGGCCCATGCACCGGGGCGACATCAAGGAGCAACGATCTCGAACAGCCCCTTGCCGCTTAGCCCGTAAAACCTTCCCACACCGCTGACAAGTCCAGGAAACGCAATCGCTGGCACCCCTCGAAGCCTACGAAGCGCTTGTTCCAAACAAGCCGCGCTCGGTGGACGGCCGCACTCGAGCGTTCTCCTGCGGTCGTATTCCCAGATGCCCGCATTGGTCCCCACATAGAGGCGATCTGCATAGACAGCCAGGGACTTGAGCTCCAAATCCACCTCGCTTCCAACTTCGTCGCTGTAGACCCGCCTCGGAAACATCCCAGGACCAGTCCCCACCGGGATCGCGCCAACCATTCGTCCCGAGTCGAGGCCAAAGTAGAGCCCGTCGCGTGCCGTTGCCACGAACGCTGTAGCGTCGTAGTCCACTGCCCCCACCACCGCTGCCGTGCTTGTGATCCCCTTGACCAAGGCCCACCCCGTGCCAGACACGCCGCTCCTGGCGGTCCACAGACTTCCGTTGGCGGTGCCAAGCAGGACCACCGTGTGTCCCTGCGCGTCAATTTGCTCTCCAATGTAAGAGATGCTTGCTGTCGGAGTCCGACGTACCAGATCGTCGAGCCATGGCGCACTGCTGGTGAGCGTGGTGGACGTATGGCAGTCCGGATACGCGAGTCCCGTGGTGGTCCCTACCAGGACAAGACCGCTTACCGTTCCCAGGGTGGTTGGAACTCCACAAGTGAAAGAACTCGAGCCAACAGCAAAGCTATCATCGAAGCGTCCCTCTCGATAGTAGAGCGCCCCCTGCGACCGATAAGCGAACATCGGTGGATCGAAGGTCCGCGAGCGGTTGATCGTGCCGACTGCAAGGATCTCGATACCAGACGACACGGTATCTTGTGCTGCCTGCAGGATGCGCTTGGACGCGTCTAAGTACCAGACTCCTGTGGTTGACTGGGAATCGACCCCCACGAAGTACGATTGGCTGGCCCCCTTGGCGCCAAGCGAGAGGGATGCTGGGGGATGGCTCCAGCCTTGTCCTGGTTGATCGGTCCCCGCGCGACGTTCATAAGCTTGTGGCTCGGCGCCGTGGGTGAGGTCCAAAGCTGTGAGAGGAAGAACATCCAAGTAGATGTCGCTGTTGCCGGTCGGATTGGCGGTCGTGTAGCCGTATTCGATCACCACAGGAGCCCACTCTGTGAACTCACCGACCTGTTGCGACGACTCCTTGGCTGGCAATGCGAACCGTGCGATGCGCTCCTCCTTGCGGTAGACACGGACTTCCCCCTTGTCGAAGCATTCGGTCCACACCGAGTAGAGCAGGGTGCCAACAGGATAGTGTCGCGTGCCGTCTGTCAAAACATAGTAGTAAGCAAGCTTCGTGGGAACGGTTGCTAGAAAGCTGGCCTGACGGACCACCATCGTCTCCAACCATTGGTCGTCGTAGCCGAAGAACTTGCCTTCCACAACGGAAGTACCGGCGACGTCGTAGGTTTCAATGGTGGTGGTGGCATCGTGGGTCATGCCGAAGAGGAACCGATCCTGGGGAGCAAGCTTGGCACCACCGAGGGCACTGAGGAATGGGGGCCAGAAGGACGTGCCGAAGCCGAAGCCGGCGGGAAGCGTGAGGCCCGAGGAATCCCAGCGTTCTCGCTGATAGCCGTAGGCATGGTTGATGTCGAAGGTACTGGTTGGTGTGGACAGGTGCGAGTAGGCAGGGAGTTTACCTGGGTGATTGTTTTTCCCTACAAACACGGCCCTGCATGCGGTGCTGCTTGGCGTAGAGAAGATGAGGGTGACGTCCAGGTTGGTGCTTCTTGGCACCAGGAAAGACCGATCCAACATGTTCTCGGGACTTGCAGCAAGAGACAAGTCACGGGATTCGAGCACATACCCGTGCTGGGTCCCGTCGAGGGTCAGTTTCCGCGCGCCGATCCGCACGGCATCGAAGCTAAAGGCGCCCATTGCATCCGTGGTCGTGGTGGTGGTGGCTCCCTCTCCGTCCAGGGTCACGGAGACGCCGCTCAGTGCAGTACCGTTCATGGCGCTGAGGACATTGCCACGGACCACGGTCAGCGAGTCTCCAGCCACCCGGGTCATCTGGATGTCTCCGTAGTCGACAGCATCGCCGGCCAGAGCAAACAGTGCGAAGCTGCGCGTCTGGTAGGTTCCTGAGGGGTCCTCGATGCGCAGCTCGTAGGTATCCTCCCAGGGCTTGAGCGGAACTGCGGGCAGGAGAAATCGCGCTTCTGCATCCACGCCGACCCTGCCCGTGTGGTCGACGCGGGTCCCATCCTTTGCCACCCGCTGCACGACCGCAGTGACGGCAACGAAGTCAGTCGCGCTCGGGACCAGATGACCGCGCACGGCCACCCGAAGTCCTGCCGGGACCGAGAGCGTATCGCCCGTTTCTGTGGAGCACCCCAGAAGGACTAGGAACAGGAGGCCCAGCCAAGGGGGCAGTCTGTGGATATTCATGGGATCTCCAAGAGCAATGCGAGTTTGATGACATCGGCCTGAAAGCTGTCGGTAGTGGTCTCGAAGCGCTTTCGCTGGACCGCCACACCGAAGGCAGGACAGAGGACCCCGAAGAACTTGAGGTAGCTAGCGGTGTGAATCAGCTCGAGGGAGTAGTCCTCACGGGCCGACTGTCCGTAGGTTTCGAAAGTGTATTCGAAGTTGCCGCTGATGAGGGCCGCACGGGCGCTGACCTGCCCCACATTGCGATAGCCCTTGGCCCGTAGCGAGTAGCGTCCATAGCGTTCCAAGTTGAGGGCAACGGTGGCGGTTCCTTGCCAGCCGTAGGTGCGGTTGGTGATGGAGGAGGAGACCGGCGAAGGAAACTGACTTGACTGGGTCCGTCCGGTTTCAAAAGTGTAGACAAGGGGAAGCCACTCGCCCGACAGATCGAGCGTCAGCAACCGTCCAAAGGCCAGTGTGGAGTCGAGCTTGACCGAGGTGATCATCGAGTAGAGCGTGGTATCGGTGGAGCGGAACACGGTCTCATCGAAAGTGTTTCTAGTGTAGCCCGACTCTTGGATATCCTGGGCCAAGAACTTGGCGTTGAAGCCTGGTTCGAGCGAGCCCGACGCTCTCGAAGTGCCGTCGCGTTTGGCGTTGAAGAATACAAAGATGCCTTTGAGGACATCCGCCTCGAAACGGTATTCCCTCACCAAGCGGTCGTTTCGACGTTTGCCGGGATCTTCGCTGAGGGCTCGGGCTGTCGTGTAGTCGAAGTACAACCCGGAGCTCAGATGTTCCCAGTAGCGGGCTCGGGCATAGATGCGGGCGTCCATGAACCCCGCGCTGTTTGGAAAAATACCGAAGGTGAACAGGTCGCTCTCGAGGCGAGCCAGTGCGCTGACATCCGCTGTTGCCTTGATCGCAGGAGTCGACGTGGTTGTTTCGGCGGCTCGAGCCAGCCGAGGGAGCAAGACCATCGCTGCGGCAAACGCTATGCACAAGAACTTCATGGCACATCTCCGTCGTAGTGGAACAGTCCCTGGTCTTCCGTGAGAACAAATAGTCGGTCGGCTCCAACCACGATGTCGTTGATGGGGATTCCCGCTGGGAACACGGGAACCGATGTGCCGGAGCTGGTAGAAAGCTGCGTGGGAAGCCACGCCACACAGGCCACACTGCCAAGAACGGAGAGAGTGGCAAGCCCATGGGAGGTTCCAATCAACACACCGTCGCCGGCCCTCGCCAAACTGGTGATGCTCACCTCCGAGGGGGGCGGACGGTCCCGAAGGATTTCCGTGGAACTGCACGTTTGAAGACGCAGGGCCCCTTGGAGCGAACCCGGAACCCTATAGAGACCATTGCGTGTCCCCAGCAAGTACTCGCTTTGCATGTCGAGCATACTGGTGATCACTGCACCTTCGGGCAGAACGGCGCGAGAGGTCGAATCGGTGGGCCAGGAAATGACCAGGTTGTTCGGCTGCGGAGCCTCGCGGAGGCGGGCCATGTACACGATGTTGTCGGCTCCAATGGCCATGGAACGCCTTTGGGTCAACCAGGCGAGCACGCTCGGAGCACGGGTTGGACGGTAGTTCGTGGTCTGCTGGCAGCGTTGTGTTTCGTTGGCGCAGAGCTGTGCGCAGTTGCCGGTCGTGAGGCAACCGGTGCGAACTTCACATGACTTGAGGGCATTGTGTGCCTGTGGGGTGTTCGGCGTTACCGTTACGAGGCAGGCGGCCTCGCATGTCGTATTGCCAGTAGGGCAAACAAGGAAACACGCGTGGGTTTCCATACAACCCTTTTCCTCGAGGACCGCGACACAGGTTGATGAAACCGATGTGTCGGTGGAGGGCTGGAACGCTCGCAGTCCTGCTTCGGTGGCCACGAGGAAGCTTGCTCCACGGTCTTCGCCGTTCGCTGCGAGGGACGTGATGGTGCTGCTGCAGTTGGTCGCGGTGCGACTTATCACCATTTGTGTTCCTACCGCAGCGGCCAACAGGTCTCCCTTGGTCCCGATGGCCTTTGGCTCGCCGTCAACAGGCAACGTCAACGTCTTCCATCCGCCCAAAGGGTCCGACGTAAACAACGTGGGGCTGAAGACGCCGTTGGAGAAGGCGGTTCCCAACACCGTTACGTTGCCCGAGGAAAGCACCGCGCCGGCGCGCGCGCTGGTCATGGCGGGAATCAGCTTCTGCGGCGCCTCATCGCGATAGAAGTAACTTGCGGCAGATGGCGTTGGAGTCACCCGATCGAACGGCACAACGCGGAAGTAGGTATCGTTGGTCTTCGAGGGATTGGGGCGGCGCGAGCCAATTTCCACAAGAAACGGCATCCAGGTGGTGACCGCGACATCCCCCAGCGGCTCGAGGCGAAAGCGTTGAAGAAGGGTCCCGG
>CAITRH010000176.1 GCA_903894755.1 uncultured delta proteobacterium | reverse complement strand
GGGGGGTGAGGTCCGCGGCTCGGAACCTGCGGTTTTCAAGATGGGTTTGGTTTAGCCGCGAGTGAGGTCCGAGCTACCCGCGAGGGAGGTCCGAGCTACCCACGAGGGAGGTCCGAGCTACCCACGAGGGAGGTCCGAGCTACCCACGAGGTAGGTCCGAGCTAAACCAAACCCATCTTGAGAACCGCAGGTCCGAACCGCGCGTTCTCTGGCAGCCCCGAAGGGGCGAATCAAATCAGCCCAGGGTGGGTAACCCTGGGTCGTGGATGGCGCGGCTCGGACCCGGTTCGGACCTTCGGTTCTCAAAGTAGGTTTGGTTTACCCGCGAGGGTCGTCGCCAAACCCCGGCTCAACTGCGTGGTGATAGGCTCGGCTGCATGGTGGCACCAAAGGAGGTTTCCAAGTACTTCCGCACGGCCGCGTGGACCTCACCGGCGGAGATCGATGCATTCGTGGCGCAGGTGGAGCCGATGGCTCCCAAGGAGCTCTGCAAGCTCCTGGAGTTGCTTGTCGACAAAGCGCTTGCGACGGACACGCGGGCTCATCGCGACCGTTGCGCTGCCTTTGGACTTCTGGTCGAGCGCTTCGCCGACCCGGAGCTTTTCGTACCGATGCTTCGAGCACTTCGCGCGGCCGATCAGACGCTGCGAGGGGTCCTGGTTCCGCTTTTTTCCAAGGTCAACGACGTCTCCCGTCACGCTGACTTGTGCCAGACGCTAGGCGCTCGCGAGCCCGAGGTTCGCAAGGCCGCGTCTTTGGTGCTCCGCCAGCTCGGAGGCACGACGGCTCTAGAAGTCTTGCAGTCGATGGTTCGAGACCCTGCGTTTGCTGGGCGGTTCGAGGCGATGGATGCATTGGTCTCGAAGGCTGGGCACCACGCGATCCCTTTGCTTTCGGCGATCCTTTTCGCGGGGGATCCGAACGAGCGGGGACGGGCACTAACGCATCTGTCCGATGCGCGCCTCATGGCCAAGGATCTTCCCGGGTCTCTTCGCGCCATAGCGGCTTGCCTGGACGACATCGATCCACGTGTTGTCACGCAAGCCATGGTGGCCGTCGCGACTTTGGCGAAGGAGGACGAATTTTTCGAGCTGGTTGGCGACCGCATCGAAACCAAGAGTCTCGAAGCGCTCAAGGCGCTCATCGAGGGGCTACGCAAGTACGGCTCGCCGCGGACCCTCGAGTTTTTCACGCGGAAGTTTCGCGATGGGCCCACGCAGATCCGGCTGGCGATCCTGGAAGCCATCGGTGCGGGGGGCCACGACACCGCGCTGGGTCTCCTTGTCGAAGCGCTTTCCAACCGTCGTGTCGAGGTGCGAACCCGAGCGGCCGACGTCATCGCGGAGCTGAGCACGTCGGGGCGCATCGACGTAGCCCGGGCAATCCTATGGCTGCTTCGAAGCCGCGACGTCAACGTGCGCCGGATAGCTGTCGAGATAGCGCGAAAGGTAGGCGACAAGAGCGGAGAGCTCGCCCCGCGCATGCTTCGGCAGCTGCGCGACGAAGACTGGTGGGTGCGGGAGCGGGTCATGGATGCCCTGTCTGAAATGGCAGGACAGACGCTTACCAAGCACCTGCTCGACTACCTGCAGGACCCTTCCGATGTGGTCCGACGTTTTGCAGTCGGTGGTCTGGTGCGTCTCAAGGATCCCCGTTCCCTTGGTGCCTTGGTGCGTTCTGCGATGAACGACGCAGACTGGTGGGTTCGCGAGCAGGCCATCGAAGCGGCGGCGTCTCTCGGCGACCCACGCGCGATCCCCTATCTCCTCGAGGTACTTGCGCTCCATGCCGATGCGCACCTTGCGTGTATCCAGGCTTTCGCAAAGCTAGGTGCCAAGCAGGCGATTCCGAAGATGTGCGAGTTTCTGAGCGACGACGACCCCAACATTCGCGTTGCCGCTCTCGAGTGCCTTGGGGCTCTCGACGACCGCAGTGTGGCCCAAGCGGTCAAAGAGTGTGAGAAGGACGACGTGTTCCGAGTCCGAACGGCCGCGCAGGCGCTCTTGCAAAAGTGGCAAGTGCAGAGCGAGGTCAGTGAGAGTACGGAAGCCCTCTCCAATGTGCTCGACAGGATGCTCGTGGCGCTCTCGCAGGCTGGGGGTGACGACTTGGTGCTTGCGACCGATCGTCCACCTTACGTCAAGCGCCTCGGCAAGATGACGCCGTTTAGCCGCACGGCTTTCAGCGATGAGCTCATGAAGGCCATTCTTTTCCCGCTGCTGTCGCGTGTGCAGCTGCACGATCTGGACGACCGCAAGGACGTGGACCTGTCTTACGAGGTCAAGACACACAAGCTGCGGTTTCGGGCCCATGTTTTCCATCAGATGACGGGCCTAGGTGCTGTGTTTCGCATCGTAAAGAACCAGATCCCCACCATCGAGGAGCTGGGACTTCCCGACATTGTCAGGACTTTCGCCGATTTCAAGAACGGTCTTGTGCTTGTTGGAGGTCCCACGGGATCGGGCAAGTCCACGACCCTTGCGGCGATGATCAACGCCATCAACCGCAATACGGCCTGCCATATCGTGACTATCGAGGATCCGATCGAGGTGGTGCACGGGCCAGTCAAGTCGCTGATCAACCAGCGCGAGGTGGGCTCCCACACCCCGTCGTTTGCCTCTGCGCTGCGCTCGACGCTTCGCCAGGACCCAGATGTTATCTTGGTTGGCGAGCTTCGGGACCTCACGACTATTGCCTTTGCGGTGACGGCGGCTGAAACTGGGCATCTTGTGTTTGGGACAGTGCACACGGTTTCAGCGGACACGAGCATCGACCGTCTGATCAACACCTTTCCAACGGGACAGCAACCGCAGGTGCGCTCGATGCTGGCCGAAACACTTCGCGCGGTGGTCTGCCAGCATTTGCTGCGCAAGGCGAATGGCTCGGGACGGGTGTTAGCTGTCGAAGTGATGCTCAACAACGACGCTACGGCAAACCTTATCCGCAAGGGAAAGACCTTTCAGATTCCGACGGTGGTAGCGACCTCTCGCGACACGGGGATGCAGTCGATGGACTCGGACCTGCTTCGTCTTTGCAAGGCGGGGCTGATTTCCCAGACCGACGCATTGATTCAGTCGAACGACAAGAAAGCCTTTGAAGTGTTGTTGGGACGCGCTGGGCCTGCTGCGCCTGCTGGGCCTGCTGCGGAAGTCGAGCCAGGGGGAGCAACCGGACGGGGCAAGGTGGTTTGAGGATGGCACGGGTTGATTCGTTCCTACGGCTGGTGATCGAGCAAAAGGCCAGTGATCTACACTTTCATGCGGGCAATCCGCCGATCATTCGGCACGATGGGGAGCTTGTACCGCTTCCTTTTCGCGTGCTGTCGCCCGAGGAGGTGCAGCGGTTTCTCATGGAGATCCTCAGTCCTGAGCAGCAGGCGGTGCTGGCGCGGGATCGGGAGATCGACCTTGCCTATGTGATGGATGGAATAGGGAGGTTTCGGGTGTGCGTGTTTGCGCAGTCGCGCGGGCTCGGTGCGGTGTTCAGGATCATTCCGGAGCGTATCCCGACGCTTGACGAGCTAGGGCTACCGGTGGTTCTGAAGAAGCTTGTGTCGTACGCCAACGGGCTCATGTTGGTGACGGGGCCTACAGGGTCGGGCAAGTCGACGACATTGGCGGCATGTGTTCACGAGATCAACGCGACCTCCAAGCGTCACATCATCTCGATTGAAGACCCCATCGAGTTTGTGCACAAGCCACTCAGCAGTGTCATCACGCAGCGTCAGGTGGGGACGCACACGGAGTCGTTCCATGCGGCTCTCAGGTCGGCGCTTCGCGAGTCACCGGACGTACTGGTGATTGGGGAGCTTCGGGATTACGAGACTGTGAGTCTTGCGATTTCCGCTGCTGAAACCGGGGTCCTGGTGTTTGGAACACTGCACACGAACTCCGCGGCCAAGGCGATAGATCGCATCATCGACGTATGCCCTGACGGAGCACAGGATCAGGTACGCGGAGTGGTATCTGTGCTACTTCGAGGGGTGCTTGCCCAGCATTTGTGCAAGCGAGCGTCGGGCGAGGGACGGACGGCGATCGTGGAGCTACTTCTTCAGACCTACGCCATCTCGAATATGATCCGGGAGAACAAGGCGTTTCAAATCGACAGTTACTTGCAGTCAGGCGAGCAGTCCGGAACCGGAATGCAGAGTCTCGACACATGCATATTCAACAATGTCAAAGTGGGAACCATTTCGGCCGAGGAAGGGCTTCGGATTGCAAACTATCCCGACACACTTCGGCGCGCGATGGCCGAACTTCCTCCCGACGACTGAGGCGACCGTGAACGAGCAGACCAGGCAGACTTTAGAAATAGCGCGTTCCCTGCAGCAACGGGGGCAGGTAGACGCGGCGGTGGGGGCTTTTTTGCGCGCCCAGGCGTTCGAGGAAGCGGCGCAGGCGTACATGGCAGTCGAGCGCTTTGCCGATGCGGGACGTCTTTTGATGGATAGTCTCAATGTGGGGACTGCGCTCTTAGCCGGGCTCGATCCAGAGCGAAAGAGGCTTGCCTCCAATGCTGCGGTCTGTTTTGCGAAAGCGGGAGACTACAAGACCAGCGTGGCCATTTACCAGGGACTGGGGGATTCGATGCGAGCGGCCGACGTGCTCGAGCGGGCCGGAGATGCGGCAGGAGCAGGGCGTCTCCGTGCCATGCAGGGACAGCCAGTGTCCGTTGTCAGCGCGGCCGATCCGGTGAACCGCAATGCAGCCCGCCGTCTCGAACAAGGGGGACATCTGGAAGAAGCGATGGCGGCCTATCTGCAGCTTCGGCAGCTTCGCGACGCGGGACGGGTGGCCGTCGCATTGCGGCGTCACATCGACGCTGCCCGGATATTCCTCGATGCTGGCATGCCTTACGAGGCTGCAGTATGTTTCAACAATGCGAGCGAGACAGGGCAGTGCCTCGAGGCCCTGGTGATGATTCCCAGTAACCATCCCAAGTATCGTGTGTCGTGCATCAAGGCGGTGCATATGGCTAAGGACCTTGGCTCCCTCGACTTTCGTCTCGACCAATTCTTGTCTCGGTTTGTTGCTGCGGGTCCGATGGACGCGCACGAAGTCGAGGCCTTTTATCTGCTCGCTCAGCTCTACAAGGCGCGCGATCACATGGAAAACGCGCGGGATCTCTACCAACGCATTCTAAAGGTCAATCCCAACTACCGCGATACAGCGGCGCTCCTAGCCTCCATCGACGCGGAAACACGTGGTTCCGCAATGGTGTACGAGTCCATTGTCCGAGAGGATGCTTCTTTTCGCAAAGCGGGGCATGGGTCCCACGACTCCCACAAACAGGGGGAGCGGGTCGAACCCAAAACCGGCGCCAAAGCCAATGTCCCGCATACGCTTCGGATCCCTGATTTCCCAGACCTTCCACCGCTCCCCGCGACTGGCTTTTCTGCCACGGTCGCACTGAGCGGCCAGGGGCATGGCGTTGGACCAGCTTCCGAGCCGTCGTTTCCACTGGACGCGCTTCCTCCGGGAGCCATCATTGCAGGTCGCTACCGAGTGGAGCGAAAGCTTGGCCAGGGGGGGATGGCCGCGGTGTACGAAGCGATGGACTCGGAGCTGGGCGAGGCGGTGGCGGTCAAGATCTTCCTGCAACGCACCGATGAACAGATGCTTTCCAGGTTCAAACAGGAGCTAAGCTTATCGCGTCAACTGAACCACCCGAACATTGTACGTCTCTACGATATCGGGACCCACCAGGGCTACAAGTTCATCACGATGGAGCTCCTGGAGGGCTGTGATCTTGGAAAGTGTCTCGAGGACGGCAAGCCGCTCGAGTTGGGGCGCGGGCTGCGTTACATGATCCAAGCCTGCGAGGGGCTCAGTCTGGCTCACGAGAAGGGGATCATCCATCGCGACATCAAGCCTGAGAACTTTTTCATCACCAAGGCCGACACCTTGAGGATCATGGACTTTGGGATCGCCAAGGGCAAGGCCTCTGCGGGATTGACCGTTGTAGGGTTTGTTGCGGGAACTCCTGCGTACATGTCTCCCGAGCAGATCAACGACTTTGGAGCAGTCACGCATTTGTCGGACATCTACTCTCTTGGGGTGCTGGCGTTCGAGGTGTTTACGGGGACCTTGCCTTTCTGGAGCGACGCGGTGATGTCGCTCTTGGTGGCGCACCTGTCCGAGGCGCCACCGTCGCCTCGTTCGCGCAATCCGGAGATACCGCGCGAGCTAGAGGATATCATTTTGAGGCTTCTCGAGAAGGAGCCTTCAAAGCGCATTGCGAGTTGTAGGGATTTGGCGACGTACCTGGGAGAGCTCGCGCCTCGTCCTGCGAGGGGTTTCTTGCGGCGCTGAGCAGGGATGCGTCGAAAAGATGTGGACTCGCACGGCAACCAGGCTACTCTGCCACCTAAGAGCGTCTTCCTTCGAGCCTGGCAAAGGGCATTCCCATGAGCGACACAACCAAGGTGCCAGTTTCCCAAGAAAAGGCCAAAGCGGTCAAGGTGAAGGGGGAGGTCCATGTGGACCGGGACCGATGCAAAGGATGCGGCTTCTGCGTCGAGTTTTGTCCGACACACGCACTCGAACTCGACTCGAGCTACAACAAAAAGGGCTATCATCCCCCCGTTCTCGTGGACCCTGACCAGTGCAGTGGATGCGATCTCTGCGGGCTTTTCTGCCCTGACTTCAGCATCTACGGGGTCATGGCCAAGCGTAAGGTCCCAAAAGCTAGCGGAGACCAATAGGAGTCCCATGAATGCCGATCCCCGAGGTGTCCTTGTTGGAGAGCACTTTCTCGACGGAAACCACGCTGCGTGCGAAGGGGCCATTGCGGCGGGCTGTCGCTTTGCTGCGGGCTACCCTATTACTCCCTCTACCGAAATAGTGGAACGGATTGCCTGGCGTTTTCCGCGCATCGGGGGGCTGTTCATCCAGATGGAAGACGAGATCGCGGCCTCGATTGCTCTTCAGGGGGCCGTTTGGGCGGGGAAAAAGGCGATGACGGTCACCTCTGGCCCGGGCTTCTCGCTCATGATGGAACACATTGGTTTTGCTGCCATGACCGAGTGCCCATGCGTCTATATGAATGTGCAGCGCGGAGGGCCCTCAACGGGGCTCCCGACGCTTCCTGGCCAGGCCGACATGATGCAGGCCCGCTGGGGATCGCACGGCGACTACGAGATCATCGCACTGTCTCCTGAGTCTCCCCAAGAGTGCTTCGACCTTGCTATCGAGGCGTTCAACCTTGCCGAGACCTGGCGTGTCCCGGTCATGTTCATGATGGATGAGTGCGTAGGGCACATGACGGAAAGGGTCACCATTCCGCAGTCCGACCGCATCGCAGTCACCCCGCGCCGATTCACACAGAAGCCTCCAGAGTCCTACCGCGCGTACGAACCAGGGCCCGACATGGTTCCCGACATGGCCAAGGCTGGCGACGGGTACGAAATGTATGTCACGGGGTTGACGCATGACGAGCGAGGGTATCCATCCCTAAGCCCGGCGGGCCAAAAGCGTCTGGTGGGACGGTTGGTAGACAAGATACGCAAGAACGCCGACCGCATTGCAAGATACGAAGAAGAGGGGCTCGAGGATGCCGATGTGGTGGTGGTCTCCTACGGCATTACGTCGCGGGTGGCGCGACGCGGGGCGGAACTTGCTCGGGCGCAAGGGATCAAGGTGGGGTTCCTACGTCTCATCGTGGTCTGGCCCTTCCCGGAAAATAGGATCCGCGCACTTGCGTCGACTGTCCGAGCGTTGGTTGTCGCGGAGCTAAACCTCGGTCAAATGGTGTTTGAGGTGGAGCGAGCTGCTCGGGGCAAGTGCAGTACCGTTCTTGTGGGAAGTAGCGGAGGCGAGGTCCATGACCCATCGGTCATTGCCGACGCCATTGTCAAGGCAGCGCAGAATGGAGGAAATCATGTTGGCTGAAGTTCCCCCGAACCCAGTAAGCTCGCTGCTGCGTCAGGATCGCATGCCCAGTATTTGGTGCCCGGGATGCGGCATTGGGACCAGTGTCAACTGTTTCATTCGCGCGCTGCAGCAGTCGCATCTCGACCTGCGAAAGACCTCCATCGTGTCGGGCATTGGGTGCACGGGAAGGGTTTCTGGGTATCTGAAACTGGACTCGTTTCACACCACCCATGGGCGAGCGATCCCCTTTGCCACGGGGCTCAAGCTGGCCAATCCCGAGCTCAACGTCATTGTCTACTCGGGCGAGGGGGACCTCTTCGCGATCGGTGGCAACCACTTTATCCACGCGGCTCGACGCAACATGGACATGCTGGTGGTCTGTGTAAACAACTTCACCTACGGCATGACCGGTGGACAGGTGAGTCCCACGTCACCCGCTACGGCAACGTTCACCACGGCTCCTTTTGGGCAATTCGAGGACCCGTTCAATCTGCCTGCATTGGCCGATTCCTGTGGAGCAGTGTACGTTGCCCGCTGGACCACCTTTCATGTGCGCCACTTGGCCAAGTGCATGCGCGACGCGCTTGGCAAGAAGGGGTTTCGCTTCATCGAAGTGGTCGCCCCCTGTCCTACGCTCTACCAGCGGCGCAATCACCTCGGGGATGGTCTTGACGCGATGAAGTATTACGCCGACCAGTCGGTGATCCGAAACGGTGCGGACACGCGCACACTAGCTATGGACTTCCAAGGGGAAATCACCGTGGGGACCTTTGTGGACCGCCCTCGTCCCACTTTCCTCGACGCCATGAACCGCCGGTTCAAGGAAGTCCTCGGCGAGGAGTTCTCCTACCCTCAGGCGGAGGTTTGAACCAATGGTCACCGAGCTCAAATTCAGCGGTCTAGGTGGACAAGGGGTCATTCTTGCCGCCATGATCGTGGGCAAAGCTGCTGCGCTGTTCGACCACAAACATGCAACGCTCACCCAGTCGTTTGGTCCCGAGGCGCGGGGAAGTGCTTGCAGTGCACAGGTTGTCGTGTCCACTGAGCGCATACTGTACCCTTACGTGGTCCGTCCCCAGTGTCTGATGGCGTTGTCGCAGGACGCCTACGGGCGCTTTGGACGGGAGCTGGCTCCGGGTGGAATCCTTCTTGTCGAGGATGACCTGGTGCAGGTCGATGGGACTGTCGATGCGCGCGTGTACAAGGTACCGGCGACGCGGCTTGCGGAGGGGCTTGGACGGCGGCTGGTCCTGAACATCGTGATGGTTGGCGTGTTTGCGGCCGTTGCCGATGTGGTCACTCCGGAAGCGCTTAGGAAAGCGGTGGCGAATTCGGTCCCAGAGAAGACCATCGAGCTCAACTTGAGGGCCTTTGACCTGGGCTTCGAGCATGGAAGACGGCTGGCGCCCTCGTGACCAGGGCCCTTAAATCTTCTCCGCGGGCCTTGACGTAGCCTATCGCAAACGCTAGGTATCACGGTGTGACACATGCAGACGTTTCCACAGAGCCGGTTGTATCAGAGACCACTGCCAGTCCGGAGTCGCAACCTGCGGCGGAGTCGCAACCTGCGGCGGAGTCCTCGAGGAAGGAGCGTGTTCTGCACACGCGGGTTCCGGCGGTGTTGGAGCGAGAGCTAAAGCGCTTTGCCGAGGGCCTTCGGATCCCCGTGTCGAACCTGGTCCGGACCATCCTCGAGGATGCGATGAGTGTGGCGGATGCCGCGACGGAGAATGTGGAAGACCGTTTGAGGCGTGCTGTCGATCATCTTGAGCACGAGCGCGCAAAGTTGAAGAAGCGTGTGAAGAGTGATCCTCTTGCAGGGGTGGTAGCCTACCAGGCGGTGACGTTGGCACAGCCTGCGATGTGTGCCAAATGTCAAAAGGACTTGGCGCAGGGACTTCAAGCCCACCTTGGCATTCGAGAGGAATCGCCCCGCAAGACCACCCAACGAGTGTTTGTGTGCGATGCGTGCCTCCCGCAAGCCGGGGAGCCCGCCACAACAACGTAAGGGGGACCCCGCCCAACAACAGACTTTGTGCGATCCCATAGGGACCGCGCGAGACGGCTAACACACTGGACAATCCGACAGCAAACCACCCCCCAAGAGGGGTAGCGACCAACGGGAGCGTAGGGGCGAAGCCCCTGGTTTGCCCCCCCGCAGGGGGCGGGGTTAGAAGGCTTCTGCGACCGCTCGTTGGACGCGAGGGTGGGGGGACGCGTGGCCGTGACCGTGGGACGCTGTTCGCTGCACAGGAGCCGCCTGTACGGCCGATGGCTGCGGTGTAACCGACTTGGTCGGTTTTAGCAGCAGTCGCTCCTGCGTCGAATGCTCCGTCCCCTCTATCAATACCTGCGCCCCTTGACGCGTTTCCGCATTGACGACAATGGGAGCCACAAGGTTGACGGTCGGTCCAATCGGCCCTGACGGGTTCAGCACCACCATCATGGCAATCGAGTGGTTCGGATCAATGCCAAGCCCTCGCAATGTGCTGTCGCTCGTCAGATCGTCGCACTCGATGGCGAGCGCCTCGACGGACACCACTGGAAGTGCCAGCCAGCCCGTCTTTGTCGAATGAAGCCACCCAATCGGAGAGTTGTCGCTTTGACGGATCAAAATGAACGATTTCTCTCCAGGAAACCCGATGATGCCGTTCGGAAACGCGATGGCTTCTTCGTCGTCGATCTCAATGGTCCCGAAGCGGTTGCTATCAATCTTCATGATCCTTCTCCTGGCGTAGCGTGCCGCTTCTCGCGGACTCGTCGCATGCCCTTCAGCACACACCTTGTTGCCCCGCTCGGAGCGTCTGCTCCCCGGTCAGCTGTCCTTAGATATAAGCACTTGGCGTGCCAGAGCGTTTCCGGCTGTCCTTAGCCCTTCATGATCGAGATCGCACGGCTGTCGGCATCCTTGAACGCCGCAAGGGCACGTTCGCTCGCTTCAAAGGCTCGCGTGGTCGCCAACACCTGCAGCATGCCCCGTACAGGCGTCACGTTGGAGCCCTCGAGTGTCCCCGACTCCACGGGCACTTCGGCTGCCGTGGGAGCCCCAGAAGCCTGCGTGGCACGGTAACGGTTGGTGCCGTCTCGCTCCAGCCTCCCTGGATCGGCGAACCGCACCACCCGCAGTTGACCCATCGCTTCCCCCTTCCGACTCAGGGTCCCGTCGCCGCTCACCGTGACGTCCCCTCCAGCCGGGATCTTCAGCGGACGGCCATCTTTTCCCAGAAAAGCCTCGCCAGAGGGGGTCGAAATGGTCCCATCCTTGGTCAGCTGAAGGCTTCCCACTCGCGTGTAGCGCTCCTGCCCATCCGAGGTCTTCACCACGAAGTACCCCTCGCCTCGCAGCGCCACGTCAAGCGGACGTCCCGTGGACTTCATCTCCGCTGGCGTCATATCCATGGCGGCACCGTCAACGCGCGCGTATCGCACACTCTGCGTCTGGATCCGCCCCTCCCGTCCGCTCCCCTGCGCTCGCACCATCGCCTGGCGAAACACCGGTTGCGTCGCACGGTATCCTGCGGTCCCCGCATTGGCGATGTCGTTGGCCGCTGCCTCGAGACTCGCGATCTGGCTGATTGCCCCCGAAGCGGCCGACCAGATTCCCTTACTCATCGTATCCTCCGCACGTTCCCACGACGCCCAACGGGCACAGTCGGTGGAACTGCGGAGGGTTCTGCAGGGGGCGTTCCGGGCTCCTTTAGTTGCGGTAAAACCAGCGCGGGAAGCGATGGTGCACTCGCACGCGGTCGGAATATGTCAGGGGACTCCAGCCTCGCTCGGATCCGATGCACCGCCTCGGTGTGGATCTGGCAAATGCGCGCCTCGGTCACGCCGAGGATCTCGCCAATCTCTCGGAAATTGCAGTCTTCCTGGTAATACAGCCCCATCACGATCTGTACGCGCTCGGGAAGCATCGAGATGGCATCGCTCACCCGTTCGATAAGCTCCTGCCGCGAAAAAATCGCCTCCGGTCCCGCCTCCGGCCCCGTCGACGCCGACCCAAGATCCGTTAGCTCGACTCGAACCACCTCGGACTGCGCAATGTCGCCAAGAAGCTCATGGTACGTCTCCAACGAGATCCCTATCTCGCCCGCTACCTCAGTCTCCTCAGGCTCGCGCCCAAGACGTCCCGTAAGAGACCGGATCGCTGACGAGATCGTCCTCGACGCCCCGCGAAGCTTGCGTGACATCGGATCCAGGCTTCGTAGGTAGTCGAGTACCGAGCCCCGAATCCGATGCGACGCGTACGCCTCGAATTCCTCTTCGGGCATCTGCTCGCCACGCCGTCGAAGCGCTTCGACAAGCCCAGTCCACCCCGCCGATACCAAATCGTCGAAGCTCACCGAGGACGGCACATTGCGCACCGTTCGCATCGCAATGCGCCGTACAAGCGGTAAATACCGCTCATATACCGCCCGATCGGCTGTGCGCGTGTCCGCTGCCGATGGCTCCCTAGGCCGTTCGTCCATATTCAGTTCAGTGCTCGGACGGTATCAAACGCTCCGTGATGCTGTCGGCCGACGCGTCTTCCAGATCCTCCGGTACGCGCGGACCGGCGCACAAATACGCCAACGGAGTCCCATGGGCAAGTACCCCGTGAAGCGCCCCGCCAATCTGATCGGTCTCATCGAGCTTCGTGATGCAAACCCCAGTGATCCCGCAGTCTTGGTAACACTCCGCCACCCGCTCCGCATCCCGAGAACGTATCGACGCCGGTATGGTCAAAAGCACATCCACCTCGCGCCCCGTCACTCCCCGCAAGCACTCCACGAGACGCTTCAACGACGCCATGTCGGCCGGTGCTCGACTCGGCGTGTCCACCAGCACGATGTCCTCCCGCGCCGCCGCCACCGCCTGGGAAAACGCAGACGCATCCTGCGCCGTCTCGAACGGAAGCCCTATCAACTGGGCAAACCGCCTCATCTGCTCCACCGCCCCCACCCGAAACGTGTCGAGACTGATGATCGCCACACTCCGCCCAAGCTCGAGATAGGCCCGCGCCGCAAGCTTCGCTAACGTCGTCGTCTTGCCCACCCCCGTCGGCCCTACACACGCGATCAAGCGAAGCCCTGGCTGCTCGATGGGACTCGGTAGCGTCCGAATGCGCCCGTGAACCTCCCCGCGTACCCATGCCCTAAGCGCCGCTCCTCCCGTTTTGCCCCGAGGCGCCTTGCTCGCAAGCTCCGTCGCAACCTCGCCCTCCAGCCCTAACGCGTTCAACATCGCCGTCACGCGATCCTTCGGCTTGTGCTGCGTCGCGAGCTCCTCCACCAACGCCCGAAGCGCCCGAAGCTCCACCCCCACCGCCGACTCGGTCGGCGTAACAGCCGCCGCCGCCGCCACAGGACGAGACGCCGTGACCCGCGATGGTGCCGGCGTCCGAGACGCGGTCGATGACAGCGAACGCGACGACGCTGCCGACGACACCGCTCGCGCGATGTCCTTGGAAAACGGTGTCTGGCTTGGTGCCGGCGCTGTCCCCGCCGCCGCGGTCACCTCCACGAACGACTGGTTTAGTCCACCAGGCTTGCCGTTGGTGATCACCCGCGTCGAGCCAATCAGCGCATTTGCCCCATATGCAGCCCGTACCTGCGCCAGTGCCTCTGCTACATCCCGTCCTCGAAACTGTTCGAACTGCATGGCCACCCTCACATCCGTGGGTCATCCAATGCCCCGTGTCGAAAGTGTGTCGACAGGGCGAATGGTGCACTGCGGGTCAATCTCGCGAAACGACAACACAGGCACCGTCGGTGCCCTACGCTCCACAAACGCCCGCACATAACGTCGAAGATCAGGACTCGTCAAAAGGATAGGCACATGGCCCGCTTGACGCTGCCGCTGTGCCGCGTTTTCAAGCGATACCCCAAGCCGTCGTACCTCCTCAGGATCCAATGCCCCCCCTGCCCCCTGGGCCAAATCACGAAGCGACCTGCGAAACATCTCCTCCACTTGCTGGTCCAGTACGATGACATACAACACACCGTCCTGTGTGTCCTTGTAGGCCGACGTAATCTGGCGGAACAATCGCTGCCTTGTGATCTCTGTCAGCTGCTCGGTGTCCTTGGTCGCCGGCGCCGTGTCGGACAACGCTTCGAGAATGGTCCGGAGGTCCCGAATAGACACCCCCTCCCGAAGCAGATTCCGACATACCTTCAGCACGTCTCCAATGGTGAGCAAGGACGGGACCAAGTCCTCGACCAGCTTCGGATGGCTCCGTCCAAACACCTCGAAGAGCTGCTGAAGCTCTGGACGTCCTAGAAGCTGGTCGGCATGGCTCCGAACCAGTTCTCCTAAGTGCGTTGCCATCACCGTTGCGTTGTCCACCACGGTGCACTGAAGGGCTTCGGCAAGCTCGCGATCCCGAGGGGAAATCCACTTGGCCGGCGTTCCAAACACAGGATCCGCGCCGTCATCACCGTCGACCTCGACGCCTGCCGGGTTCATGGCCAGCAGTTGGCCCGAGCGAAGTCTCCCCTTGGCAATCTCAGTCCCTAGAAGCGAGTACTGATACGAACATGGTTCTAGCTGCAGATTGTCCCGGATCCGAACCGGTGGAACGATGATCCCAAGGTCGATCGCAAACTGCTTTCGCATCGACCCGATGCGCTCGAGCAGCGTGCCACCCGCCGCAACATCCACCGCGGGAATGAGCTCGTAGCCCACGTCGAGCGAAAGCATGTCAAGCGGCAGCGACGCTTCGATTTCCTCGGTCTTCCCTGGTGTTGGAGGAGCGGCGGGTCCACCGCCAGGCGCGGTCGAGCCCGACGCTTCCGCCGCTTTTTCCTCGGCGGTCTTCTCCTTGGTCGTATAGGCCGCGTAGCCAAGGACCCCTGCAAGCCCCAGGAACGGCAGCGCCGGCATCCCCGGGATCAACGCAAACAGCGTCAAAATTCCAGCGGTCATGCCGACAGCGCGCCGACTGGAGAGAAGCTGCGACGCTAGCGCACGTCCAACCTGCCCCTCGGTGGCTGTGCGCGTGACGAAGAGACCCGACGCCGTCGACATGAGAAGCGCCGGCACCTGCGCTACGAGCGCGTCCCCAACCGACAGAATCGAGAAGGTTTCTATGGCCTTGGAGATGTCCATGCCGTACAGGAGACCGCGAAGCAGTCCGCCGATCAGGTTGACGAAGGTGATCATCAAGCCCGCGACCGCGTCGCCGTGTACGAACTTGCTGGCTCCGTCCATGGCCCCGTAGAAGTCCGACTCGCGTTCGAGCTCGTCGCGCTTCTTCTGGGCTACTTCGGCCGTGATCGCCCCGGAGTTCAGGTCCTGGTCGATCGCCATCTGCTTGCCAGGCATGCCGTCGAGGGTGAAACGCGCCGCTACCTCTGCGACGCGTCCTGAGCCCTTCACGATGACCACGAAGTTGATCACCACCAGGATCAGGAACACCACGAGACCTACCAGGAGATCGCCGCCGATGACGAACCTCCCGAAGGTCTCGATGATCCGTCCCGCCGACCCCTGCCCCTCGGCGCCATGCAGCAGGATCAGCCGCGTGCTCGACACGTTGAGCGACAGCCGCAGCAGCGTTGCCACCAGAACGACGATGGGAAAGACGCTGTAATCGAGGGGGTCCTCGATGAACATGGCAATGAGGAACACCCCCACCGCAAGGGCTAGGCTTACCGCGAGCAGCGAGTCGAGCAGAAAAGGAGGGACCGGGACCACCATCATCAGCACGATGAGGATGATGGCGAAGGGGAGGATCACCTCCGCAATGCCGCCTGAGGTCTTTGGAGCTGTAGCCGCTACGGATGCCACCAGTGAGCGCATAGCGAGTCACGTGCCAGGGACCCTCCCGAGCGCCCCCTCTCCCGAGCTCGAGGTGGGGGGGTTATCGAAAGGCGCTCCGTCGAGTGGGGGTCGAGGTGGGGGGGTTATCGAAAGGCGCTCCGTCGAGTGGGTTTCGAG
>CAITRH010000175.1 GCA_903894755.1 uncultured delta proteobacterium | reverse complement strand
GGACCTGCGGTTTTCAAGATCGGCTTGGTTTAGTGAGCTCTTCGTAGTAAATACCGCGGTCCGTTTTGCAAGGGCTCCACGAGATGCGCCGGGCGATCTCGCATCGATACGGATCGATGCCGCATCGAAGCGGATCGATCCACACCACAATCAGCGGTCCGGATGCTCCGGGTACACCAGTGGTCCAAACACGTGCGCATCCTGACCGCACACCTCCCACTGAGGATCGGCCACCCGCGGCGCCTCCGAAGGAGTCGTCGGACCCGCCCAGTCAACCGCGCCAGGACGTCCCCGAGGCCCCAGTAAAATGGGCGCCAGGAACGCATGAAGCTCGTCGGCAAGCCTCCCCGCTAGCATGCTCCCCGCGAGCTCCGCCCCCCCCTCCACCAGGATCGAAACAACCCCACCCGACGCAAGCAACTTCAGTGCAGCAGACGCGTCCACACGTCCCTCTGGCGAAATGGGCGCTCGCAGCACATGTGCCCCGCTCGTCACCAGTGCGTCCTCGTGCGCCTCGGGAGCATCCGGCCCACAGATGACCCACAGTGCAACTTGACGCGCAGTCCTGACCAGCTGCGAATGGAGCGGAAGTCGCAACCGCGTGTCGAACACAACACGTGCTGGACTTCGCCCAGGTGCAGCTCGTACCGTTAGCAGTGGGTCGTCAGCGAGCGCCGTGCCTATCCCCACCCCGACCGCGTCGTGCGCAGCACGTAGTACATGGACCCGTGCCCGCGCCTCGGAACCGGTCACCCACTGCGACGAGCCGGTGCGCGTCGCAATCCGCCCGTCCAGTGACAACGCCAACTTGAGCGAAACATACGGAATGCCGGTGGTGATGAACTTGGTAAAGGGCGCAATGAGCCGACGGGCAGCAGTCTCGCGCACCCCCAACAGGACTTCAATGCCGGCCGCTCGGAGCGCTTCAACCCCCGCCCCAGGAACCGTAGGGTTCGGATCGCGACAGCCAATCACCACACGGGCGATCCCAGATGCCAAGATGGCGTCGGTACACTTGGGAGTCCTTGCGACGTGGTTGCACGGCTCGAGGGTCACATACAACGTGCCCCCTTGCGCCTTGTCCCCAGCAACCCGCAGCGCAGCGACCTCCGCGTGAGGCTCGCCCGCACGGTCATGATGGCCTTCGGCAACCAACGCTCCGTCGGTCCCGATCACAACGGCGCCCACATGAGGGTTCGGAGAGGGATGCCCTCGGCCCCCCCTTGCAATGGCGCGGTCCATCCAGACTTCGTCCGCAGCGCGCTGATCGTCAGTCATCCAATCAATCCCCTTCGCGCGAAGGCGCGATCTTTTCGAGCTACGAACGGTACGTCACCCATCGAAGTGAGACAGGATAAGCGCGCAGTTGGTCCCGCCAAACCCAAAGGAGTTGCTCATGGCATGGCGAACCCGACGCTCCCGCGCGACCAGAGGAACATAATCGAGCGGACACTCCGGATCGGAGTCCACTAAATTCAACGTAGGAGGCACAACTCCGTGCCGCACCGTGAGCGCGCAAATGGCCGCCTCCACCGCCCCCGCTGCCCCGAGCAAATGCCCCATCATCGATTTCGTCGAACTGATCCAAAGTCGCGTCGCAACCGCGCTCTCCGTGGCGTGCGTACCAAACACCGCGGCGATCGCTTTCGACTCCTGAATATCCCCCACTGGCGTCGATGTCCCGTGGGCGTTCAGATAGTCGACCGCGTCGGCGCAGACACCCGAGTCGGCGAGCGCCATCCGCATCGCGCGCTGCGCCCCCTCGCCGTTGGGCGATGGCTGCGTCAAGTGGTGCGCGTCGCTGCTCGCTCCGTAGCCGGTCACCTCGGCATAAATGGAGGCCCCTCGATTTCGAGCCCGGGTGAGCGACTCGAGTACAAGCACGCCGCTCCCTTCGCCCACCACGAACCCGTCGCGCCCGCGGTCAAATGGACGGCTCGCGCCTTGTGGGTCGTCGTTGCGCTTGGACAACGCAAACATGGCTTCGAAGCCTCCAATGCCCACCGGCGTAATGCTCGCCTCGGCACCGCCCGCCACCATCACCGAGGCGCGTCCACGTCGGATCCACTCGGTCGCCTCCCCAATGGCGTGGGCTCCGCTGGCACAGGCGCTCGTGGTGCAGAAGTTCACGCCGCGGAGTCCATGGCTCATGGAAACCTGGCCCGCGGCAAGGTTGGCAATGATGCTCGGGATTGCGTAGGGACTGATTTTATGTGGCCCCCGCTCCATGAGGACCTGCTTGGTCTTCTCGAAAGTGGCGATGCCGCCGATCCCAACCCCGATGATGCAACCGGCTGTTTCGGATTCCGCGTCGGAGAGCTCCAGACGCGCATCGTCGACGGCCATCTTCGCCGCCCCGAGGGTGAACTCGATGAACCGGTCCATCTCCTTGAGCTTTTTCTTCTCGATAAAACGCGTTGGTTCCCACCCCTTTACCTCGGCGGCGATGCGAACTCGAAATGCAGTCGCATCGAACTGGGTCACCGGACCGGCGCCGCTCTTCGCAGCAAGAAGCGCCTGCCAGGAGTCGGCGGTTCCGATCCCTAGGGGAGTCACGAGGCCGAGGCCGGTGACGACAACGCGTTCCATGGATGGCAGCTAGGCTTTCTTGACGTGCTGCTCAAGGTAATCGATGGCGTCTTGGACCGTCCGGATCTTTTCGGTCACGTCATCGGGGATATCGATCTCGAAGGCCTCCTCGAAGGCGAGAACGAGCTCGACGAGACCGAGCGAGTCGGCGCCGAGGTCTTCTACAAAAAGAGACTCCGGTTTGATCTTGTCCTCCTCGATGTCGAACTGGTCTTTGATAATGCGTTTGACCTCGCTCACAATATTCTGAGTCATGCATCCCTCGTCGCAAAACGGCGCAACCGCGCCCAATAAGCCGCCGCCGATGTTGGCAGACGGAGTTCTAAACTAGACGTACATCCCCCCGTTGACACGCAATACCTGGCCGGTCACGTACGACGCCTCGTCGCTTGCAAGATACACACAGGCCGCCGCCACATCGGCAGTGGACCCCGTTCGCCCGAGCGGTACCGCCTTGACCAAGGCCTCGCGTTGAGCGTCGGTCATCGACGACGTCATGTCCGTGTCGATGAAGCCAGGCGAAAGAACGTTGACCGTGATCTGACGTGACGCGTACTCGCGCGCAATCGACTTGGCCGCGCCTAAAAGAGCAGCCTTGGTCGCCGCATATGCGGTCTGTCCCCCGTTGCCCGTCTCCCCCACCACACTGGAGACGAAGATGACCCTTCCGCGCTTAGTCCGCATCATGCTGCGCGTCGCGGCCCGCGCGCACACGATGGCGCCGCGTACGTTGGTGTGAAAGAGCAGATCGAGGTCGTCGTCCTTGAGGCGCAAAAGAAGCCCATCGATCGAGATTCCCGCGTTGGCCACCAGGATATCAAGCCGTCCATGACGCTTGATGAGCCCCTCGATGGCGGTCTCGGTCGCTCCGGTGTCGGCGACATCGAAGGCACACGTTTCCGCCTTGCCGCCCTTCGCGACGATAGCCGCCTCGACCCCTTTGGCGGCGTCTTCACCGCTGCGATAATGGACAATAACGAGAGCCCCCTGAGAGGCCAAAGCCTCGGCGCACGCCCGTCCAATGCCGCGAGAAGCGCCCGTAACAAGAGCAATTTTGCCGTCAAGTCGAAACATGCTGGGGGCCGCCATAGGTGCGGGCAGGCTTATAGGCGGACTGCGCGCCCGGGTTCAATGCCCTGCGCGTTACGCACCAAGGAAGGTGATCGTTTGCGCCAAAGAGACAACGTCGTTGATGCTGAGCACTCGAAGCTCCTTCGCGATGCGCCTCGAAAGCCCTGAGAGCACCTTACCGGGGCCGATTTCCAGAGCGTGGGTGACCCCCTGGGCAACGAGAAACCGCACGGTCGCCTCCCAGCGCACCGGAGCGTCTACCTGGGCGACAAGCAGCCCACGAACCGACGCAGCCTCGGCATTGGGCGTCGCGTCTACGTTGGCGACCACGGGGAATCGAAGCGGCCCCACGGAGGTCCGCGCCAGTGCCGTATCGAGCACCCGCGCGACAGGGGCCATGAGGGACGAATGAAACGGCGCGCTCACTTTGAGCGGCATGGCCCTCCCTCCACTCGCCGCCACGCGCTCCGAGGCACGCGCCACCGCCTCGGCGTGCCCTGCGATCACCAGCTGCCCTGGAGCGTTGTAGTTCGCTGGTGAGCACATCCCCTCGCCAGCTAAAGAGACCTCCGTACAGATCGCTTCCACCACCGAAGCCTCGAGCCCCACGATGGCGCTCATCGCGCCCACCCCCGCGGGAACCGCTTCCTGCATGGCGGTCCCTCGGATTCGCACCAGACGGACCGCATCTTCGAGCGTCAGCGCCCCTGCGGCCACCAGCGCCGAATACTCCCCCAGCGAGTGCCCAGCGGCGAAGGCGGGTTCGGGAAAGTCTGAAAAGCCTTCTCGTAGAGCCGCCAGGAACGCCAAGCTCGTCGCCAAGATAGCGGGCTGTGCATTGGCCGTGAGGGTGAGCCGCTCCTCGGGGCCTGAATGAACCAGGTCGGACAGCGGCTCTCCAAGGGCCTCGTCGGCGCGACGAAACACGTCGCGTGCGGCTGGGGAGACCTCGAGGATCGAATCGGCCATGCCGACCGTTTGGGCTCCTTGACCAGGAAACAACCAGGCGAACTTCATGGCGCAGGCCTAGGTTTCACCGCGGCATCGTGAGCCGCATCGGCCCCCGCATCGACGATCTTCTGGAACTTGGTCACCTCGGCCAGCAGCCACTCGCCGGCAAACTTGCCGACTACAAAAATGGTGTCGTTGCCGTCCCTCAGCGCGAAGCGAGCAGGCCCAGCGCCCGACACTTTGCCGAGCCTCAGCGTGTACTTGCCCGCGTTGTCTTTGAGCGTCACCACCACGGTGGCTTCAGGAGCGTCGAGGCCGGTTTCCGCAGGCAACTTGCCGTCCCCGAAGTCTTCCGCGATGAGCCCCTTCAACTCGCGAAGGAGATCTTTGACCCGGTCTTCATCGAGGCGCTCAAGCTCTTTGCCTTTGAAGCTCGCCGCCCATCCCTTTTCGCCCTTCGTAAACGAGAACTCACCAGCCCTGTTGATCAGACTGATCTGGCTCGCGTTCGCATCCTCGAACTTGAAGATCTCTTTGTCGCGCCAGTCCTTGGGCTCGCGGGCGAAGATCCAACTCGAGTAGCCCTTGACGATCCAGGCAAACTCCGGTTTGTCCGCCTTGACCGCCAGCATGTTCGCGCCAAAAAAGAGGTCGGTCTTCAGCTCCGCGCCTTTCCAGGCCACCACGTGCATCGCCTGCTCTGGATCGAGCTTCTTCGACTTGCGGACCTCGTCATCAAGTCGCAGCCCAGACTCTCGGTCCACCTTGAGGCCGACCAGATTGCTCACCGCGTCTTTCACCGTCGCAGCGTTCGCGGCGGCCCTCACGGGTTGGACGAGCATCCACTTGTCGCCTTCCTTTTGAAGGACAATCTCCCCCTTGGTGCCGTCCTTGATACTGATTTTGTCGATATCATCCGGCGCATTGATACTTGGAAGCTCCAAGGCAGCTTTGGGTTTGCCGATCTGCTGATCCTTTTGGCTCTGTTTGAAGACCAAAAAGCCCAGCACAGCGAGCACGATCACGCCGGCGTAAATGAGCTTGTCGCGAGACATAAGACCTCTTGATAAAGTAGGAGCCGCCGCCCCTGAGAGCGCGGCAGGTTGGATCGAGTCACATGAAGGTTTACGCGAGCGAGATGTTGGCGCGGGCCATGAGCCGCAGACGCCAGCGAAGGATTCCATACCCTGCAAACAGCATCGGAATGCCAAGGATCAAGAGCCACTGCACCCGTGACTGCATCGCCTTGCGCGACTCCTTGAGCTCTTGGTCTCGCTTGCGGAGCTGATCCTCGGATTCGTTCGGATCGAACTTGGGCTTGGTGACGTCCCCGTACGCCAGGCTAGGCTCGCTCAAGATCTTCGCAGACACGGCAAGAAGGTCGGTATCCCCACTCAGCCAGTCCAGCGCGTTCTTGAACGACAGAATGGTCTGCGTGATGGCCTGCTGCGCATACGGCCCCGCAAGCTGCTGCAGCTGCTCGTCGCCCCCCATGCCTGGCATCATCATCCCCATCTGCCCCATGTCGGGACCATTGCCCGCACGTGCAAGCGGATTGGCTAGAAACTGCGACGACGCAATCACAAACACGCGCGCCTTGCCAACGCTCTCCGCAGGTGCATCGACCCCCTGCTTGTCGCCACTGGGAAACGCGCTCTTCAGCTTCTCTCCCTCAACTGTGGCCGCAATGGCAAACTGGGACGGCTCCGAGCCCTTCGGAGGGGTCCAACGCTGGATGGGCCGAAGGTCCACCGTGTCCGTGGTCACCCGAAACGACGCTGGAGTCGAGCGGGCCACGACACGCAGCGACGCTCCCGGCTGCTTCTCTTTGTGCAGCACCACGGACGACGCCAGAGGAAACACCAGGGTGGGAATCCTGAAGAACGGAGGAAACGACGTGTCAAGCAGCTGCTCGTCTCCCGTGAACCTCGAGTCGTCCTCGGCGCTCAGGAAGTGAGGAAACCACTGACGCGCCACTCCCGTGTTGGTCATCAGGTTCACATGGAATGCCCGTCCATAGTCGAGCACAACGTCCTTGCGAAGCTCGATCCCGTACCCCTCGAGCAGCTTCTCGAGACCATGTGCGCCAAGGGTGGCGTTCATGCTCGCATCGCTGTTTTTCACATTCACCGAGCTTGCATAGATGGCCAGTGACTTGCCCCTCATGACAAACTGGTCGATGCGACGGAGCTCCTTTTCCGTAAGGTCCTTGGTCGGCTGGGTGATGATCAGGCCGTCGAGCTTTTC
>CAITRH010000174.1 GCA_903894755.1 uncultured delta proteobacterium | reverse complement strand
TACCACGAGGTGGCTCCTCAGTTGGTGCTGATGGCGTTTCTCCAGCGCATCGTCAATGGTGGTGGCTATGTGGACCGGGAGTACGGCATTGGACGAGGGCGGATCGATCTGTTGGTCCGTTGGCCGTACACGGACACTGCGGGCAAGCGCGTGTGGCAGCGGGAAGCCTTGGAGCTGAAGACCTGGGCGGACAAGAAGGCTGACCCGCTGGCACAAGGACTGAAACAGTTGGAGACCTACTTGGATCGCCTTGGTCTGCAGGAGGGGGTACTGGTGCTCTTTGACCGACGCAGTAAGGGGGGAGTCCCCTTTGAGGAACGCGGTCGGTTCGAGGAGGCGTCGACGGCCAAGGGGTATCGGGTGACGGTGCTTCGGGGGTGAAGAGGCGACGACGCCGCCGTGATGGTTCCCGGCGCTCCAACCCGGGCACCGGGTGGCCAACGGAGTCGGACACGAGCACGGTGAGCGCCCCGGAGAAGGGCAACCCCACCACTGCGCTCTGGCCGGAGCCAGACATTTTCCTTGCCCGAATGGATGGGCAAGGAGGATGTCGAGGGAGAGGGGGTTGGGGGTGAGGTCCGCGCGAAATTGGGGCGCGGAAGGGGTAGATCGGACCTGCGGTTTTCAAGATGGGTTTGGTTTAGGTCGTCGGTTTCGATCGTGAGGCCGGTCCTCGGCTTCGCGCCAAAGGCCGCGGACGTGATGCAGACGTGATGCGGACGTGATAGGACGCCGCGCATGCACGAACTTGCCAATGTCTTCATCGATCGGATTGTCGACCGCGCCCTCGAGGAAGACCTCTCTTCGGGCGATGTCACCACGGAAGCCTGTGTGGACCCGTCGGTCCAGGCCGTAGCCCACGCCGTGGCTCGAACCCCTCTCATCGCGTGCGGCGCAGCGGTGTTTGCTCGCGTCTGGACACGCCTCGACCCGCAGCTTCGCGTCGAGCAACACCTTGCCGACGGCGCGCGAGCCTCGCGGGCAGCTGCGCTGTGGACTGTACGAGGACGCGCCAGGTCTATCCTGATGGGCGAGAGGGTCGCCCTCAACCTGACCCAGCGCATGTGCGGCGTGGCCACCGCCACACGGTTGTACGTCGACGCGATCCCTGCAGGATGCGCCGCCCGCATTACCGACACGCGCAAGACGACTCCAGGGCTTCGGGTCCTCGAGCGTTATGCGGTCAGGACAGGTGGCGGCTACAACCATCGGGACAATCTTGGCGCAGCGGTCCTCATCAATGACAACCATGTGGTTGCCTCCGGCGGGGTGCGTCAGGCCATCTTGCGCGCCAAGCAATTTGCATCCCACACTTGCAAGATCGAATGCGAGGTCGACACCCTCGAACAACTCGAAGAAGCGCTTGAAGCCGGTGCGGACATCGTGCTGCTCGACAACATGGACACCGACACGGTCATCGAGGCGATTCGAAGGACCGGCAGTCGCGCGATGCTCGAAGCTTCCGGTGGAATCACGCTGGCTCGAGTCCGCGAGCTTGCTCTTGCTGGAATCCACGCCATCAGTGTGGGAGCACTGACCCATTCGACTGTGGCCAGCGACATTGGTCTCGACTTCGAGGTCGCATGATAGGCGAGGATTTGAAGAGCGCGGCAGCGGTACTGGAGAAACGAAGGCTAGCGTTGGGACGTCCGCTGACCCTTTTAGCGACCGCGGCGTCGACGAACGACGAGGCAAAGCTTGGGGCAAGGGCTGGGGCGCCGCACGGGGCGACGTGGGTCGCGGAGACGCAGACCGAGGGGCGTGGGAGGCAAGGGCGAGGTTGGATTGCAGTTGCAGGCGAGGGGCTACTTTTTTCGGTGCTGCTGCGGACCGAGTGTCCACTGGGGAGGCTTCCTCTGTTTGCCCTAGCAGCCGGACTTGCGGTACGTCAGGCGGTGGCTCGCGCGGTGCCTGAAGCGGAAGTGCGCGTGAAGTGGCCCAACGATGTGGTGGTAGGGACACGCAAGGTTGCTGGGATTCTGGTGGAAGCAACGTTGGCGGGCGATCGGGTCGAGGGGGTGGTGGTTGGGGTGGGGATCAATGTGCGCACGCGGCAGTTTCCCGAGGAGCTTCGGGGCCGTGCGACGAGCATAGAGCTACTGGGGGGGGCATCCAGAGATCGCGGCGCTATTTTGGTAGGAGTGTTGGCGGCCTTAGCTGAGAAGATCCCGTTGGTAGCGTCGCTGGGGCTTGCACCGATTCATGCAGAGCTTTCCAAGTGGGACGCACTGCGGGGCGAGCGGGTACGGGGCGAGCTTGGCGAGGGGGTGGCCGACGGGATTGAGGTGGATGGAAGCCTACGGGTTCGTGGCGACGATGGGGGAGTCGGGCGATGGGTGGCTGGGGAAGTGCATTTGGTTTGAGGTCGGGCCCTCACCGGCCCCTCACCGGCCCTCACCCCCGACCGCTACTTCGATTACCATAGCTGCCGTGAGCGTTTCCGTTGCCGCATCGAGAGTCTGCCCGTCCTGTGGTGTGGAGGTTCCCGACGATGCGCTTTTCTGCCCGAACGATGGAAGCCGAGTGAGCGCCGAAGCGGTGGATCCTTACCTAGGTCGGGAGCTTCCTGGGGCCATTCAGCTACGCGCGCTCGCCGGCGTGGGGGCGATGGGACGGGTTTACCGCGCGTATCAACAGGGGGTGGAACGCGATGTGGCGGTCAAGATTCTCCATCGCGAGCTAAGCGCCAACCCGCAGATTGTCGGACGCTTTCATCGTGAAGCCAAAGTAGCCTCGAGGCTTCAGCACCCCAACGTCGTGCATGTCCACCTGACCGGGCAGCTGCCGACCGGCGAGATGTACATCGCCATGGAGTACCTCGATGGCCTGTCGCTTCAGGCAACCCTCGCAGCGTGTGGAGTCCTGCCACTTGCGAGGGCCTTGCACATCATGCTGCAGCTTTGCGATGCGGTCGGCGAAGCGCATTCCCTCGGCGTTGTCCACCGCGATATCAAGCCTGAGAACATCATGCTTGTGCGGCGAGGGGCGGACGACGACTTCGTGAAGGTGCTTGATTTTGGCATTGCCCGATTCAACTGGGGCCAGCAGACCATGGCTACGGCTGCAGGGCTGATCTTTGGAACTGCACGGTACATGTCGCCGGAAGCCGCGCAAGGAGCTGTCGCAGGCCCCCCCGCCGACGTCTACGCCATGGCGACGCTCCTTTACCAGATGCTGGCGGGGCGCACCCCGTTTGACGGCAATCACGCGGTATCCGTGTTGGTCCAGCAGATTCACGACGTGCCGCCTGATCTGCGGACCTTGCCGTTGGCGAGCCCGGTCCCTGCCCCCATTGCCGAGGTGATCATGGGCTGCCTTGCCAAGAACCCCGCAGCGCGCGCTGCGAACGGAGCCGAGTTCGGGTGTGCGCTACTTGCAGCGGCGTCGTCGGCAGGGGTTCCGCTAGACAATCTGGCGCCACGGTCGGTGTTCCATGGAAGGCGCTCGCTTAGCCAGCGTTCCAGCTCCTCGGCGGACGGCGAGCCGCGCCTGTTGCGAACCAGCAACGAGCCTGCGGTGCGCACGGAATTCGCGGCTCCGCCATGGCCTTCACGATCGTTTACGCCCACCCCCACGGCAACCCGCACAAGTTACCTGACCCCTGCAGGAGTGGACTCAACCCTCGACGACGCTACTCCGTCGATTGCAACGGCACTTGTGGGGGCGGGTCCTCGGCTACTTCCTCAGGCCAACGCCCCCCGGATGGTCCCCACGCCACGTTCGCTCGCTCGAACCGTGGTGCTTGTTCTACTGTTTTTTCTTGTGGGGGTTGGAGGGGCCATGGGGGTGGCCTTCAAGCTGGGACACCTGGGGAAAACCGCGGAGCGTCAGACCGTGCGGGCCAACGATGCGCTTCTTCGGCACCGTTTCGACGCGCCTGCTGGGGACAATGTTCGGGACTTGACCAACGAGGGGCTTGCGCGCTGGCCGAACGATCCAGGGATCCTGCGGGTGAGGGCGCTGGCGGCCGACGAGCTTGTACGTCTAGCGGACTTGAAGCGGCATACGGGACAGGTGACCGAAGCGCTCCGTCTGGCGAAGCTAGCCGCCGAGCTCGATCCGACCGAGCCAAGCGCACGGGATCTCATCACGTTGCTTGAAGCAGGATCAAAGGGGGTTCCCTTGCCCAGCGCGACGTCGACTACGAGCTCGGTCCATGTGTTGCTGACGGTGGTCCCGTCCCGTGCCCGGGCAGGCGAGCAGGTCGAATTAGCGGCACGTCTTGTTCCGACGCCAGCAGCGGAGAATTGGCAGCTTGTCGATCCCACATTTGTGGTGCTTGGGCCGGGGCTCGGCACGGGCAACCATGTTGCTGCAGTAGCAAAGGAACCGGGGGTGTACCACGCACATACGGTGTTCGGCAGTCCAGGGAGGTTCGAGGTAAGTTTTCAGGCGGGGTCTGAAGCCGGCCCCTTGCGTGCAACGGAGACGGTGTACGTTCCTGGGCTCGGGCTTGTGCCAGGACCGAACACGAAGCCAAAGCCCACGGTCCCTCCGACGGCTCCTAAGCCTGCGCCAACGCCTGCGCCAACGCCTGCGCCAACGCCGAGCGGAGGTTGGCTTTGAACCGTTGCACGCTCTTCATCGCCGCTTGGCAAACAGCTCCGCGTACAGCGCGTCATAGACTGCAGCCACCTTGGAGGGCTCGTAGCGTTCCCGATACAACGCTTGTCCCTCCTGGGCTACGTCCGCTGGGTTGTGCAGCAGGTCCAGCACCTGGTTCGCTACAGCGTCGGCGTCGCCGGGCTCCACGAACCTACCGCAATGGAGCGCTTCGAGGGGTCCTCCACGGGCCAACACCAGCGGCAGACCGAGCGCCAAGGCCTCCAATAGCACCAGGGGAAGATCCACCTTGGCAAAGAGGTCGTCGACAGGAAACGCCAACACCGAGCTGATCGCCAGCAGTGCAGGCATGTCGTCCACGTCGCCTAGAAGCCGGACTCGCCCCATCGCCCCTTGCTCGTGAAGCAGTTGTCCAATGCGCTTGGCTCCTTTGGTGGCCGCTGGCGTCTTCTGCCGGCATGCAAAGATCACATGGGCCTCGGGGACCGCACGCAATAGACGACGCGTTGCACGGGCCACCGTCTCGGCTCCCCGCGAAACTTCGTAGTCCCCAGGGTAAAGCACCACTGGCCCAGACCCGAGCTCGTAGCGCTCCCGGGTGGCACGACGCTCGTCCTCGCCAACCTTGCGTGGCGCCCGCGCGCAAGGTGGAATCACCCGAACGTCGCGCCCCCTGACCCCCGCTCCAAGTAGACGTCCCCGGGTCCATTCGCTCAGCGCAACGATCACGTCGCCAAAGAGCCACCGCGTCACCCCGTCGAACGAACGCGGCGCACTCGCCAGCGTCTGCACCACCGAGCCTCGCCATCCAAACGTCGCCCGCAGCTCCCGAGCGACCAGCGCCCCGACGCCAGAAACTGCGTTGGGGGCGAATACGAAATGCCATACGTCGTGCCCGTCCCCCAAAAGCAGACGTCGAAACACCCGCGCGTTGGCGAACACAGATGGAGCAAAGCGCCCTGGGCTCGCGTACACCGGCTCGCACCTCACCCGCGGACCAAGCCCGCTGTCCACGGAGGTCGTCAGCACCGTCGCCGTAGCTCCCGTGACATGTGTCGCAAGATCCCGAACCAGGTTTTTCGAGCCGTCGTTCCAAGGCGGCACGATGGGCTTCGAGACAAACAGAACCCGTGGCCCCTGACTCCCCGCGATGCTCATGGCGCTGAGCATTCCATGGTCCGACGAGCGCTGACAGCGTTTCTCACGCGTCAACCTTGTTTTCAGCGCGAGAACGCGCGACACCCGTATCGAGCTCGTGACAAATCGAACGGGCTCCCGGAGACCCATGGATTCCCCCGACCAAGACGCCGTGCTCGCCGAGGTCGATCGCTTCGCCACCCGCTGGCTCGAACCGCGATGCGTCCGGCCCGAGCTCCCGCTGACCAGCCGAGACCTCGACGCCACCCTCGTCGAAGCCCGCACCCTCGGCATCGTCGCCACCGCCGACCCAGGCCTTGGACTTTGGGAAGACCTCGACGACACCCTTTCGCGATCGCTGCGCGTTTTGGTTCGCATCGCACGCGCCAATGCCGGCGTGGCTCTCGCCTTTCACCTCGAGTCGCTGGCTCGCGTGCTTCTACGCCGTCTCGGGTTCGAGGCTGAGGGGCCCGGCCTCGCCGCTGTCTTCGGACGGTACGGGATTGGACGGAGCGCGTTGGCTCGGTTCCTCGCAGGGGTCCAACTCGACGAGGACGACCGCGCGTTGCTCCTCGACGTCTTCGGCGCGAGCGACCGCTTGGTGACGGGGCACGATGGCTTCTCGTGGCTGCTCTGGCCCGCCATGGAAGATCGCGGGACGGTCCGCTGGTGCCTGACCACGACGCCTACTATTCGCCGCCATCCTCACGCCCACGGGTTTGACGAGCTCGCCACCTTCTCGGTGCGTCCTGGCATGCGTCGCATGGGGACCGACTGCACCGAGGAGACCGCGAACCGCGCGCTCTTTGCCGAGGCGCTCACGCTCCATGCCCTAGGCCTCGTGGCGATCGCACTCGGTTCGGCCCAACGCGCCCACGGCTTGGCGCGCTCGTTTGCCGCCACCAGGCGTCAAGGGGGCAAGACCATAGATGGACATCCCGCCGTGCAGCTTCTTCTCGCCAGCAGCCGCGGCGCGATCACGTCGGTCGAGGGATCGCTCGAAGCGCTCGGGCAGCGTTCGATCCGTGGGGCCTCCATCGGGCGTGTTTTCTCTGTCCGTGCCGAGGCCCACCCACTTCTTTGTCGAGGGGCCAACGACGCCTTGCAGGTGTTTGGGGGCATGGGGTACATGCGCGACGTGGGGCTCGAAAAAGTTGTGCGCGACCTCAATCATCTTCGTGTGCTTAGTGGAAGTCCCCCCGAGCTGGCTCTCTTCGTGAGCGCCTGGGAGATGCACGGTGGCTGACCCTTTCGCCCGTCCGCTTCAAGGCCACGTGCACCCATCGAGCGTTCTATCGCCCCGCAAGGCGTTTGCGCGCTTGGCCAGTCTCGTGCGTCCCATGGTGCGCTACGAGCCGCAGGACCCTTGGGAGCTCGATACGAGCCGACTGCCTCGTCTTCTAGCCGCGCATCGACGCAAGCTTCGAGCGTTTGCCGAGAGCTGGCTTGCCCCAAGGGCGCTCGACATCGACGTGGCCCCACATGCGCCTCCTGGCAAGCTGCATCCCGCCAGTCGCGAAGTACTTCGCGCGGCTGGACGTGCGGGGCATCTGTCGGACCTCTTGCCTCGTCCTCTGGGAAGCCTAGATCCACGGCTTCTTCGGTTTCCACTTGCCTTTCCACAGGCCTTGAAGGCGGAGGAATTCGCGAGGGTGGACGGCGGCCTGATGCTGCTTCTTTGCGCCACGGGGCTTGGCGTGGCTCCTGCGCTTCTTGCCGGCAATCTAGGCGCCCTACGACGCACTGTGATCCCAGCGTTTCGAGCCTGCGAGCGGGGCGAGCCGCACCTGTTTGCCTTTGCCATCACGGAGCCTGCGGCGGGCTCGGATGCCGAGGAGAGCCATGGAGCGTCGTTGCTCCGACCTGGAGTCGTAGCCAAGGCTTGCCAAGGCGGCTTTCGCCTTACTGGACGCAAGTGTTACATCAGTGGCGGAGACATAGCGAAGCACGTTGTGGTGTTTGCGGCGCTCGAGGGGGAGGGGATGGAGTCGTGGACGGCGTTCTTGGTCCCAGCGGGGGCCGAGGGGTTTCGCGTGCCGAGGACCGAGCTGAAGATGGGGATGCGCGCATCAGGGGCTGCCGAGATCGAGCTTGACGGGGTCTTTGTCCCTGAGCGCGATGTGCTTGGCGGACTGCGGGCGGGATGGGCGTTGAACCGCGCGGTGCTCAACGTGTCGAGGATCCCGGTGGCTGCCATGGGGGTTGGCTTTGCCCGTGCGGCACTCGAGGAGGCGACGGCGTTTGCGTGCCGGTTTCGTCTTGGGGGCAAGCCCTTGGTGGACTACCAGGACGTGCAACTGACGCTAGCCCAGATGATGGCGGAGACGAACGCAGCACGCGCCTTGGTTTGGCAAGCGGCGGCGAGTCCTCAAGCGCGCCAGGGGGAAGCGGCGGCGGCAAAGTTCCACACGACGGACACGGCCCGCAGGGTGTGCGAGCTTGCGATGGACCTCTTGGGAAACCATGCAGTGCTGCACGAAGGACGGGTCGAGAAGGTGTTCCGTGATGCGCGCTTGACTCAGATATTCGAGGGGACCAATCAGATCAACCGCCTTGCTGTCATCGAAGAAGAACAAGAGCGACTCCTTGGCCTCCTGGCCGGGCGCTGAAGGGAATCCATATGTTGCATCGAGGTCGTTTTTTCGAAGTCCCACGCACCACGTACCGTACGGCCGAAGGGGCGGTGGAGGTACCTATCCTCTATTACGACGTGTCCACGCTGACGGCGTTCTTTCTTGTACCGCGCGCCAATGCAGTGACAGCGCTGGACGGCACGGGGCTCGAGCCAGGGCTAGCCTTTGGCAAGCGGGCCCTAGTGGCGCTGTCGTTCTACGAGTACCGGGACACGTCCGTCGGGGTCTACAATGAGGTAGGCACGGCGGTGTTTGCGGCACGACGTGGGGAGCGTCGCCATTGGCTTACGCCTGCTGTGTGGGTGGTGGATCTTCCCGTGACCACGGCTGCGGCGTATGCGGCAGGACGGGAGATCTGGGGGTATCCGAAGTTCGTGACCACCATAGGATTTCAGCTCCACGGAAGGGACTTCGAAGGGGTTGTCGATTCCCCGTCGGGACGGGGTCCGATCATGACGTTGGCAGGGCGCATGGGGCTAGGAGTCCCGGCACCTGCGCTTAGTTTCGACACGTACACACGGCAGGGGGGGGCGCTACTTCGAACCCACATCGACGTACGCGGGATGAACAAGGCGCACAGGGGAGGGACCCTGCGGGTCAAGCTGGGCACCTCGACGCACAAGATGGTTGACAACCTGCGCATGTTGGGTCTGGACGGAGCTAGTCCTGTGGTGGTGCTTCAGACCGACCGGTTTCAGTCGAAGCTGCACGCGGGCATGGCGATCGGCTGACGGGGTTTAGTCACATGTGGGGGGAGCGGCTTCAGACAGGGACATCGAACTCGCGGAGGGCAACGTTCAGGCTCACTTTGCGATCGGTGGCTTCGGTCCGCTGTCCAATGATCAGCGCACATGGGGTCCCGAACTCACCTGCGGGGAAACGTTTGGGACGGGTTCCCGGGATCACGATGCTCCTTGCGGGAACATGCCCACGGTGTTCGACAACGCTCGGCCCGGTCACATCCAGGATAGCCGTGGAGGCGGTCAGCACGACTCCCGCACCAAGGACCGCTTCCTTTCCAACGCGCAGTCCTTCGACAATGACGCAGCGCGACCCCACGAAGACCCCGTCCTCGATGATCACCGGCTGCGCACTGGCGGGCTCGAGCACCCCACCGATGCCCACTCCGCCGGAGAGATGGCAATCTTTGCCTACTTGGGCGCACGAGCCCACGGTGGCCCAGGTATCGATCATCGTTCCACTTCCGACGCGGGCCCCAATGTTGACGTAGCCGGGCATGAGGATGACCCCATGCTCGAGAAACGCACCGTAACGAACGACGCCGGGCGGCACCACGCGGACCCCGGCGGCTGCTAGCCCCGTCTTGACCGGGATCTTGTCGTGGTATTCGAGGAACCCAGCGTTCAACGTTTCCATTTTCCTGATGGAAAAGTAGAGAAGCACGGCCTGTTTGATCCAGGTGTGGGTGATCCATTCGCCCTCGCTCTCGCTCTCGGACGCGGGCGACGCCACCCGGATTTCACCGCGGTCGAGGGCAGCCAGGACTGCCTCTACGGCGTCGCGGTGATGGAGATCGGTAAGAAGCTTTCGATTGGCAAAGGCCGCTTCGACGAGAGGGCGCGCCGTGTGTTCGAGGTTCATGGCGTGCAAGCCTAGACCAAACCTGTACGTTGATGCGGGCTTTAGAAATCGGAAGTCTTGGGCGACGCTCGTGACCGCCGTTGACAACCACCGCCTTTCGCGCAGAACCTTGGCGCGCGAGGTGCCCAAGCAAACCCCATGATCCTTCGTGACCCAGTCCACGGGCTCGTAGCCTTCGAGTCCGACGAAGAGCGTGTCATCGAGCTCCTTCTGGCCACCCCCGAGGTTCAACGTCTCCGTCGCATTCGTCAGCTCGGCGTCACCTCGCTCGCGTTCCCCGGGGCCGAGCATTCCCGCTTTGCCCATTCGCTCGGCACGGCGTTCGTAATGAAGCTGCTCATCGCGCGCCTCAGGGCCATCGATGAGACGCTCCCCTACTGGCATCGGGTCACTTCCGAATGCGCCCGCGACGCTCTCGCCGCCGCCCTGCTCCACGACGTGGGCCATGGTCCGCTTTCCCACTCTATCGAAGACGCCCTTGCCGACAGTCCTCCGCACGAAGCCTGGACCGAGCGCATGCTTCTCGACGACAGTACAGGCATTCACCGCGTGCTCTGCGCGCTCGACCCCGAAATGCCTCGTCGTGTTGCGGCTCTCGTCCGCGGCCAACATCCAATCCCTTACCTGTCGAAAGCTGTCAGCGGAGAGCTCGACGTAGACCGCTGCGATTACCTGCTGCGCGACGCCCATGCCACCGGTGTCGGCTATGGCCACTATGACTTGGATTGGCTCCTTCGCAGCTTTCGCTTCTCCGAGACGAACGGCGAGCCGACTCTTGCCATCGATGGAGCCAAAGGACTTCCTGCTGTCGAAGCGTTTATCCTAGCGCGTCTGTTCATGTTCCAGCAGGTGTACCTGCACAAGGCGACCCGAGCCGCCGAGTGGATGATCCGCGCTATCTTTGCACGCGCAGCGAAGCTCATTGCCGACGGGGCGAGTCTGTCGCCGCTTCCTCGTGCCATTGCGCAATCGGCGCTTGGGGAGCCCATCGCGCTTGGGGATTACCTAGAGCTCGACGACAACGTTCTTTGGACCATGCTCCACGGTTGGGAGCAGGCAAAGGACCAATCCCTTGCCGACTTGTGCCGACGTCTTCGGCACCGTGAGCTGTTCAAGACCATCGAGCTGTTTGGGGAACAGGCGTCGAAGAAGGGACGTCTTCAAGCGCTTGCAGTAGCCCAGGACCTTGCCAAGGCAGCGGGGCTGGATCCAGAGACACACGTAGGGTTGGATGTAGCCGGGGATATCCCTTTTGGGGGGGAGCCGTTTATGGTGGTGTATGCCAAGGGTCCGCCCCGTCCGCTTGCAACGGTGTCGTTCTTGCTCGGGAGGCTTGCCGGACAGGAGCTGACCCGTGTGCGGCTGATCGTGGCCAAAGAGCTTCGGGAGAAGATCCCGTTGTCGTTTTGAGGCGAGGAACCAAGCCGTGTGGTACGACGCTGACCAAGCTCTGCTCCTACGTCTCGAAGACGCCGAGCTTTGTGACGCGCTGTACAGCCACCAACATGCGGGTGTTCCATCATCGCCGCTCCCCGAGCAAGCGTCGGGCCTTATCACGTGCCTGCGTGACGTTGATGCCGCCTCTGGCTCGCTCGACGCTGCTCGGTGCGGCCAGCCTGCGGAGCTTGCGCAGTTCGTTACAACTTACCCGTTGACCGAGCTCCCACCACCGCTGGTGCATCACCTGGCGGTATACTTCGCAAGGCTAGCGAGTGGGCTTGCGTCCCATTCCCTTAGTCGGTCGCTACGCGCTTGGCAGCGTGCCCTTGCCGCGTGGACCTTCCTGGTTGAACAACGCTCCTACTTGCATGCGTTTGCCGTTGACGTGCTTGGCAAGGACAGTTCACGCGACTGGGCCCAGCGGTCTCTGTCGGGGCTCCACGTGGCTTTTGTCGAGGAAGCCGCGAAGAGAGCACGTTCTACGGGACGTTCCGAAGAAGCCCGTGTTGCACTCGCCTGCCTTGCTAATATACGGCAGGCCTATGGCGACCCCCTGTCGGCGAGCGCAGATCAGGCGGTACGTCGTGCTAGGCGACGTCACATGGAAACCATCGACTTGCTGCTTGCTCCTTACCAGGAGCAGATCCAGGAACACACGGCATCGGGCAAGGACGCTGTCGAGGTGCGTCCGACCTTCCAGCGCATCGAGGAGGCTTGGTTCTGGGCACAGTGCAATGAGACGATCGAGCACGTGGCACTTGAAAAGGTCGAGCCCTTTTGCTGGGAGCTTTACCGAGCGAGGCGCTGGGACGACCTCCGCAAGCTGCTCGTCCCCGTCTGGCGCCTTGTCGACTCGCTCAGCACCCGCGTGGAACAGGACCCCAGAAACCTTGCCTATGCAGCGTCGTGCGCCGAGATGCTTACCTTCTACTCGCAGCTCGCGTCAGGACAGCCAGAGATCGAGCTTGCCGAGCGTGCTTGGCGGATCTGTCCAAGTCACCGCAACGCCCGACTGGTGCTTGCCTCGGTGCTTTGTAACAATGCTATCACCATCGTCTCGCAAGGCCTGTTTGCGGGGGGGAAACTCCAAGAGGCCCGGGCGCTCGTCGACCGAGCTAGACAGCTTTGGCCCGAGTCCCGTCGCCTCGACGAGGCCACCAAGGCTGTAGAACAAGCGGAAATGTACTTGAGACCCCAACGTTGATGCGGCAAAACCCCTTTGAACGCTTCGGAATCGACCCCCGCCTGGGACCATCCGGCATCACCGAGAGGCTGCGCGAGCTTATCGAGGAGGCCCACTCCGATAAAGAACGCTCCGAGCTGCGTGCCGTGTGGGAGAAGCTCACGATGCATCCAGAAAACCGACTGCTTGCGGCTCTCCAGAGTACCCCTGAAACCAGACCTCCCTTGGCCTCTCGCCCGGCTGTTGCCGTGCCAGTCGCGCCACTGACGCTGACCCTGGCGGATCTTGCTATGTTGCCTCGTGTGTCCGACGCGCTGTCGGACTCCCGCAAGGCGCCTGGGGAGGTTGCAGTTTCTAACGCTCTTGCCAACGATCCGCTTCTCAGGAGACAAGAACCATGATGATCGACCGCCCCGTGGGGATCGATCTTGGAACCACCAATTCCGAGATTGCCCAGCTCGAAGTGTCCGAGCAGAACCTGGTCATGTATGCAGACAGGTTCGGCCGCAAGACGATCCCGTCCGCGGTAGCCTGGTACCCGTCCGCCAATTCGTTTCTCGTTGGCCATGCAGCCCGCGCTCGCAGGGGACAAGACCCCGCATGTGTGGAGTCCATCAAGCGCAAGATGGGACAGAACGTGCGCGTATCGGTGGGTCCACACGCACTGCTTCCTGAGGAGATCTCGGCAAAGGTGCTAGCAGAGCTCCGCACCCGCATGCGGGAAACGCTCCAAAGCTCCGCTGGCAGTGCAGAGGTGCGTGTGGAACGAGCCGTGATCACGGTCCCTGCGTACTTTGACGCGCCCCAGGTGGAAGCCACCCGACGTGCAGGGGTGCTTGCAGGGTTCGACGTGATCGGCATGTTGCAAGAGCCAACCGCGGCAGCCATCTACCACACTTGGAGGCACCGACTGGGCGACGGCAATTTCCTTGTGTACGATCTTGGCGGGGGGACCTTCGATGTGTCGGTCCTTCGCTGCGTTGGGGGCGAGTACCAGGTCCTTGCCATCGATGGGGACAACTACCTTGGTGGCGACGACTTCGACCGTCGCTTTGCCGAATGGCTTCGCCTGGAGCTGGTCAAGCGCGGCTACTCGCTCGATCTGGACGTGCGCAGCAGCGACGACGACCGCCGACGGTTTCTTGCCTTGGTGCATCTTGGACAGCAGATCAAGGAGTCGCTGTCGACCTCTGAGGTGGTGCCTATCTCCAAGCAGGACATCCTGGTAGACAAAGAAGGACAGGCGGTGTCTCTGGACGCGGAGATCGGCCGTGCCGAATACGACGGGACGATCCGAACCCTCGTGGACGCGACCTTTGATTGTTCCTCACGGGCTTTGGCACGGAGCAAAGAGATCGCCGGCGTTGCCATCGAGGACATTGACCACATTGTACTCGTGGGGGGAAGCACTAGGGTGCCGCTGGTGGTGCGTCGGGTGATCGAAGAGCTTAGCAGCCGCTGCAAGTCCTCCGAGCCGTTGCGCGACGAGGTAGACACCTGTGTTGCGCTAGGGGCTGCAATCCATGCTGCGCAGCTTGGAGGGGTTCGTCTTGCCGAGTCACAAGTTCAGGTTCTGTTCTCGTCCCCCCTGGTGACCAGTCGTGCCAGAGCCAAGTTGGCGCTCCAAGTGGAGAAGGCTCCGCAGGGGGTAGTGGTGCTTGCTGTGGAGCGTGGAGGGGTGGAAATTGGAAAGGCAACGCTGCAGGCGATCCCGAGCGAGCGACTGCGGCTCGAGGTAGACGCTGGAGACGCCGAGCAAAACGAGGTGGATCTCGTGGTGCGCGACAGCGAAGGCGTGGACAAGGGACACCTGCCATTTTGCATTTACCGAGGAGACGTACGTCCGCGGGCCTCCGCGTTGTCGCGTCCCTCCGTGGTTGCAAAGGACATTGCCATCGAGGTGCTACGTGGAGGGCGCCGCGAGCGCAAGGTGCTGTTGGCGCGGGGGACCGGGCTTCCAGAGGAGGTCCTTCACACGTTTGCGACATCGGACCAGAGTGGCATCGTGGTGTTGCGGCTGCTTCAGAACCGGCTTCCCATCAAGAGTTTGACCGTAGAAGTTCCCAAGGAGCTTGCCGTTGGAGCTCCTGTCGAACTGCAGCTACGCTGCGACGAAGCGATGAGGTTGGAGGTCAAGGCAACGGTGGGGGGGAGGGCTGTGACTGCGCGGATTGAGGGGGCTCCCACACCGCGGTTCGATCCAGAGGGGTCGGTGGACCGGCTCCTCGAGGAGGCCGAGGACGCGGGACGGTCGCTATGGGGCGGCAATGCTGCTTATTTTCGTCGTGAGTCCACGGCGCTGTCGACCTCCATTCGAGAGCTTACCCACATCGATCCTGACAAGTTGGAGGTCCTGTGCCACCGGTTGCGCGGGCTTATCGATGACTATCGTGGACCCGGCGGGGAGGAACTGTCGCCCCCAATGCGTGTGTTCGAGGAGTCGCTCGATGCGCTGCGGCGTGTGGTATACCGGTCGCCCGACAGGTTGCTGGGGATGGATCGGACCGAGTGGGATCGGCGGATCACAGACCTGGAGGAGCGCGCCCAGGAAGCGTGGTCCGAGGGGGACAGTTCCTCGTGGCGTCGGGTGTGCAACGAAGCGCAGGCACTGTTCGAGACCGCGCATCAGGAGGAGTTTTCCGCGTTGCGTCTGGATGATCCCGCCTATGTGGAGCGGCGTTATCGCAATGCGGCGGCTTATGCCAGCCGAGTGTTGCGCGGCATCGAGTCGTTCGTGGTGGGGGCGGACCAGGGGGTGAGGTCCCTTCAGGCGGCCGAACAAGAGAGGCTGCGCGACTGGATGCAGGACCATGTGTTTGCAGTTCTCGACGGCCTGCGTCTTGGGGATGGTGCGGACTTGCCGAGCATTCGGCGACAGCTTGACGATCTCCATCAAGAGATCGAGCGCATCGAGATGGCATTGGAGCGGATTCCACAGCTCGGGGTGGTGGCCGATCGGGGGGGGTGAACATGAACTTAGTGGAGTCGACAGCGCTGAGGGCGGCACAGAACACAGAGAGGGCGTTTGGGTCTGCGGCGGGTCTCAACGCGTTTCGGATGCTTCCGGGGTGGCTGAAGAGCCCTGAGGCTCGCATCGCTGCGGTGCTGGGGGTCCTGCGATGTGCCGTGCGTCTCAACGACCAAGCGACGGTGCGGGGATGGTGCGGCACATGGAAGAAGTTGGCGTGGGGGCCGCACTTCGAGGACATCGCGGAGCTTTGCCTCGAGCTGTCGGGCCGGGGTCAGGACAGCTTGGCAGCGGAGCTTTCCGAGGCGGAAGCGGAGCGGATGGCCACGCCGCGAGCGTTGTATCTTGCTGCAAGGTGTGTCGAGCGCACGGGCGACATGACGACGGGCCTAGACTGGGTGCAGCAGGCAGCGGAACGTGGCTTACGGGACGGAGACGAGCAGGTGGCCATTGCTGCGCAAGCGCTCAAGGTCGCGTGGCTGGGACGTGTTGATGACGACTCTGCGGTTTCGGAGGCGTCCACGTTGGATCTCAGCAAGGTGCCCCAGGAGCTACTTGTTGAAGTTGTGAGTGCAAAGCGTCGGGCGTCCAGTCGGTTTGTACGCGCCTCGGCCATCGCAGCACTCGAGGCACTTGCAACAGAGTCGCCTTGGGCCGAGTCGGCGATGCTGCTGGCTGCACGCCATGCCGATGAACTGGGAGATCGGCTGACAAGCTTGGAGCGCGATCGGGTGGCCGCGGTGTTGGCTCACTGGAAGGACAAAGCACAGCGTACGCTGGCACTGGAGCGTCTCCAGTTGGGGGCGGACCTTGCTGCGGCCTCGCCCGAAGAGCGAGGGAAGCTGTTTGAAGAAGCGCTTGGCAGTTCCTCGGCTACGTCGCTGGAGGTAGCTCGGTGTGTGCTGCGTGGTCAACCGCTTCTTGGGGTTTCCTCGGTGGTGTCGCCAGCTCTTCGGGCTGCGGGGCATTTGGTGGCAGGGGCCAACGCGGAAGCGGCCGACGCGTTACGAGAGCTGCTGGGGAACGTTCCGCTGGACGCGTCTGCGCCTACGTGGACCGCGACCAGGTTGGCGCTGTTGTCGCATGACGATGGGCTCGTTGCGCTTGGTGGGCAGGTGGCAAAGGAGCTGACACGGACCGTTGTGGCTCCGAGCGGACAGCGATGGTCCAACCTAGCGCGTCATGTGGAGGCTTCGGGGGCTCTCGAGACTGCGGTTCCAGTGTGGCGCAAGGGAGTGGAGCAGGGGGAGACCGAGGCACGGGAAGGGCTTCAGGAGGCCCTTGCGAGGCTTGGGCATTGGTGTGCAGGAAAGGGCGAACGGGGACGGGCGCTCGAGCTTTTGCGCGAAGCGAAGGGGTTTTGAGGTCCGCGGAGGCAGAGGGATGGTCAGGTAGAGGGGACCTCGGTTACTTGAGCTCGTGCAGCTTCTTCTTGGCCTCCTGGATCGCTTTGAGCGCCTCTTTGCGCTTGGCAGCATTCTCCTCGGCCTTTTTGCGTTTGGCGTCCTTGGCCGCTGTCCGCGCGAGCTTCTCTTCTTCCGTCAGCTCCGGCTTGTCTTGGGAGGGAAAAATGCTCGTCGCAAAGTCCCGCGGGAGCTTCCACTCGGGATGCTCCGCCCGTCGCTTGTCCAGGGTTGCCACGACGTCGTCGCGCAGGTTCTCGTACTTGTCCAGGAACTTGGCGAGCTCCCCGACCTCGCGAAACGTCTTGTTCTTGGCGAAGGCCCCTTTGTCTGCGTTCAGCGCGTCGTCGGCTTCTTTCACGTCCTCTGCAAAAATGGGGCGAAAGGCTGAGAACTTCGGGTCCGTCTCCAGGGCGAGGGACCCATCCCAAGCGCGAACGCTTTCGAGCTCCGCACCAAGGACCGGCCGCACGAAGGAACTGATGGCCTCCCCATCCGTGTAATGCAGAACATGGGGATCCTTGCTGTCCCCGTCCGCGTCCGCAAGCAACACGCTGTGGAATTCCCGCACCGTTGCATCCAAGCGCTCGTCGATCGCATGGATCCATACGGACGCAGCCGTTTGGGCGTCCCAGTGCTCTGACTGGGCCAAGAACAGCCGAGGCCAGTCGGCCAGCACGGCCTCGAAACGAGGCGCCTGGTCTTCCGCATGCGGCGTACGTTTGCACGCGTTGATCAGCCAGACGATGGTCTCACGTACCTCGAGCAACGATTGGGAGCGCTTCAACTTGGGGGCGGACATTTTCGAACCTCCATGTCGCATGAGTACCGAGAACCTCATCGCCTAGCAAGCGTTTCGACCGCGCGGGACAAAAAGCCACGCGAGAGGCAAGGACGGGAGTGCATCGCACGGCGAGATCTTCCGCTGGAGAAGCCCGGGCGGGCCCCGCTGGGACGACTTCTGTCGGCGAAGTCGCCGCGGATGGGCGCGACACGAGAAAGGCCTTTCAGGAAACCGCTGCATCAGGGGATGACGCGGCGACTTCCGCGGCCGCCATCGCCCCACAAGCGCTTGCGCGGCGATTTCCGGGTCGATTTTGTGGTTACAAGCGCTCGCGCGGCGATTTCCGGGTCGATTTTGTGGTTACAAGCGCTCGCGCGGCGACTTCTGCGGCCGCCGTCGTTGCACAAGCGCTTGCGCGGCGATTTCCGGGTCGATTTTGTGGTTACAAGCACTTGCGCGGCGACTTCCGCGGCCGCCGTCGTCGCGCAAGCGCCAGGGTTTATCTGTCGAGCGATCGTGCTGTCCGCTTGGCCGCCCCCGCGACAGCGTCGATGCCGCGGGTGACCTTCTGTATGGCTTGCCTCTTTGCGACTCCATAAGACTCTTGCAGCGCCCCCGTGGCGACGTCGGCGTTGCCCGCAGCCGCCAAGCTCTCATCCGCTAGAAGCCACGCCCAAGCCCGCTTTGCGCGTCCCCGGAGCTGCAACCATCGTCCTGCCAAAATATCGTTGCTCATTTCGATTTCTCCTTGTGTCCGCATGCCGTTTCCAATGCACGCTGGCCTAGCGTTTGGTTCAGTGGTGGGTCGGTCCAACGGGACGCGCTTTGCTCAACAAGTCCCCTGCCAGGTTGTTCACCTGGTGGTTGATCTCACGTACGAGATGATAAATACTGCCAATCGATCGGTCCTGCACCCTGCGGAGCTCGGCAGCCGGGCGTTCGAGAAAGCCGACTTCCTCGAGAACGCGAAACGGAAGACTGGCAATGGCGCGATGGATATCTTCTACTGTCGTGGCTCCCATGTCGATGGCGTCCTGTATGAAACCCGTGATCTGCCTCGCATCAACTGCAAGCTCGGGGGCGTGGGCTTCCGTGACAGGGTCGGTGCCCGCTGCCGGCGTCATGGTCCCGGCGATTGCTGCATCCGCGGTCACGTCTACTTGGTTCTGGTCAATCATGGTCGTGCTCCTGCTGGTTCGTTTGTGGCGTCGAAGGGATGTACATGCGCGCGTACACTCGTACAACTAGCTGTAACCCCTGTTTGACGCAGTGCAAGGGGGGCGAGGCAAGAAGGCTGCGGAGAGTTATGACGCGGCTTGCCCACGGATCCGTTAGGCTGACGGCAGCGAATGCTTAAAACCGGTGATATTTTCGAGCGCTACACGATCGACGGGTTCCTAGGTCAAGGGGGGATGGGGACGGTGTATCGCGCGCACGACACTCGGCTTGACCGACGGGTGGCGATCAAGATCATCTCGGACACGGCACGTGGGGGGGATGCGCCGGCGCGGCTTGTCCGCGAAGCCCGAGCGGCTGCTGCGCTCGATCATCCGAACGCCATCGCGATCTTCGACGTTGGGGAACACGAGGGAGCCCCCTACATCGTGATGGAGCTTGTGGTGGGCCACACGCTTCGGGAATCGGTGGGGGGGGCGGTCCCCATGGCGACGGGTCTTCGATGGCTTACGGACATGGCGCACGCACTATCGGCCGCGCACAAGCGGGGGCTAGTTCATCGCGATATCAAACCCGAGAACGTGATGGTGCGCGACGATGGGGTGATCAAGGTGCTGGATTTCGGCATTGCACGTCGTGCGGGGGGGGCAGTGGGGGGGGCAGTTGACCCAAAGGGGCCGACGCAAGCATCGGCGCTAGCGACTCTGACGCGTACGGGGGCCGCGATGGGGACGCCGCTGTACATGGCGCCCGAGCAGATTCGGTCGGGGGGGCTCGATGGTCGTGTCGACCAGTTTGCGTGGGGGGTGGTGGCCTACGAGCTGTTGACTGGGCGCCTGCCATGGAAAGGAGGAGACGATCCTTTTGCGGCGGTAGCGTCCGTCTTGACCGATGCGGTCGATGGGACGCCGCTCGATGCGGCCGGTGTGTCTGTCCATGTCAAGGCGGTGATCCTGCGGACACTGTCCAAGAAGCGCGAAGAGCGCTTCGACAACATGGACGACGTGGTGCAGGCGCTCGATGGAGCATGCAAGGGGACGCCATCGACTGCTTCGTCGTCGGCCGGCCCGACGCCGATGCAGCGTTACTCGACCGAAGAGGTGCGGGAGGTTTTAGCGCGTGCGATAGAGCGGCAGGAGAGCAAGCGAGCGGACACCCGGCTCGGATTCGAGGAGCTGGTAGCCGCGGCGCGCGAGGTAGGGGTCGACGAGGAGGTGCTGCGCGAGGCGAGCGACGAGCTGCGTCCTCGGGAGTCGGAGGAGCCCCACGAAGGCTACGACCGGTGGCAACGGCGTAAGAAGCGAACCTTCTACCGTCATTTTGGAATTTACCTCGTGGTCAACTTCGCACTGGTGCTCTTTGGGGTGATGGTGCACCAGTTGGTTTTCTTGATTCAGCCCGCCATCTGGTGGGCTATCGGCGTGGGCATTCACGGTATCCGTGCGTTGTCGTCCAGCGAGGACGACTATCACCACGAGCTCGAACGGACAGCGCGCCTCGAACGCAAACGTCATCGCCGGCGATCGATGGTGCGTCGGACGGTCGACGATGGGGCGGACCTTCTGCTCAAGACGTGCGCCTCTTTGCACGAGCGCGTGCGCGTCGAGAACGGGATGCGTCTCGACACGAGCCCAGGGTCCGTGGAGAATGGAGCCGCCGATAGCCGCGAGCAACCGATCTCGAAGGAGCGTGAGCTGCGTTCAAGAGAGCGCGCCTGAAGCCCGCTACGTCCACAAGGAAACGCTTTTGCGCCGCTCGCCTTCGTGCTACGGCGCTCCCCATGCCATCAGGAAAAAACCCGCGAGATCAAGATTGCATCGCCAAGGGCAACTTCGCCCACCGCTCGCAACCTGACCGCGACGCGGGGTAATCGACCCTCGTGCAACGGCCCCCACTACCATGACCGCCATGCGAGTCGGCGACACGGTCGGTCGATTCCGCCTTGAGCGCGCGCTAGGGCAGGGGCCCACGAGCGAGGTGTTCTTGGCCATCGAGCCGACGTTGTGCTGGAAAGTCGCCGTCAAGGTCTTCGTTCCGGAGCCCGTGTCGTTTGCTTACGACCACGCCCGTTGGAGTCAACGGATGGTGCGCGAGGCCACAACGGCATCGTCGTTTCGTCACCCCAACGCCGTCGTGGTCCACGAGGTCGGCCAATGGCAGGGGTCGCCCTACCTTGCGCGCGACTTCATCGAAGGCAAAGCCTTGGGCGAGTACGTGGCCGATGTCTCGCCCGCCGCGCGTGGCTGGAAACTTCGCTGGCTCCTAGAGCTCGCAGAGGTGCTCGCCGCAATCCACACGAGTGGGCTGGTCCATCGAAACGTCAAGCCGAGCGGCGCCGTGATCCGTCGCGATGGACAGTTGAAGCTCCTCGACTTTGGCATCGCACGTCGGTCCGTCGATCGAGCCGCAGGCATCGCCACTCCCTCCATGATGCCGGGCCCCGCGGAAAGCTCAGGACAGTATCGACCGCTTCCTGCACATTCCGTTGGCGCCGATGGAGCGTACATGTCACCCGAGCAGCTTGGCCATCTTCGGGTCGACCCACGGACCGACCAATTCGGGTGGGCCGTCACCGCATTCGAGCTTCTTTCGGGCCGTCTGCCCTGGGGGCCAGGACTAGCCCCGGTGCCGCTCATCGAGGCCGTGTTGACCGCTCCTGCGCCTCGTCTTTCCACCCGGACCGCCGGGATTGCTCCAGCCCTCGACGACCTCGTGGCGCGGTGTCTCGCCAAAGACCCGTCCGAACGCTGGCCAACGATGGATGCCGTCGTTCTCGAGCTGCGGCGTATTTCTGGGAGTTGACATGCGCAAGGCGCTCACCATTGCGGGGTCCGATTCGGGAGGAGGAGCGGGCGTACAGGCCGACCTCAAGACGTTCCATCAGCATCGCGTGTTTGGCATGAGCGCCATCACGTTGATCACGGCGCAGAACACGCTGGGGGTGCACGCGTTGCTGCTTCTTCCCGTGGAGTTGGTGCTCGCGCAAATCGAGGCGGTAGCAACGGACCTAGCTCCCGATGCTGTCAAGACCGGCGCGCTTGGATCGGCCGCGATGGTGGAACGCGTGGCGTGGGCGGCAGGGCGCTGGGGACTTGTGCCTTTGGTGGTCGACCCGGTGATGATCTCGAAGCATGGAAGTCCGCTGCTTGCCGACGACGCTGTAGACGCACTGAAGCGGCATCTTTTCCCGAGGGCGACGTTAGTGACGCCGAACGTACCCGAGGCCGAGGCGCTTCTTGGGACCCGTCTCGAAACCGATCGCGACATGGAAGAAGCCGCGCGGGCGCTTGTGGGCATGGGGGCTCGGGCTGCGGTCGTGAAGGGGGGGCATCGCATGGTGGGGGATGGGCGCGAGGCGGTGGATATTTTTTTCGATGGGGCTCGTGTGGAGCGTCTCGAGGCACCGCGGGTGCACTCACTGCACACCCACGGGACCGGGTGTACCTTTTCCGCAGCCATCGCTGCGAACCTGGCCCAAGGCGACGCACTCGACGTGGCGGTGCGAAGGGCCAAGGCGTACGTAACGGCGGCAATTGTAGCGGCGCCAGGGTTTGGAGCGGGGCACGGACCGCTCGATCACTTCGCCTCCATCGACGGCGGCCGTTAGGCGAAGCCCGCGTTTAGCCCGCGCGACGGTTTCACGTCGTGCTACCTTCCGGTGCCCCATGGTCACCATTGGTTGCGCTGGGTTTCCGGTTCCGGCCACGCGCTACTTCAAAGAGTTTCTCTTCGTCGAGATCCAGGAGACCCACGTTGCGGTCCCCGGCACCGGAACGATCCGACGGTGGCGTCGCGAGGCGCCTGAAGGGTTTCGTTTTTCGCTGCTCGCCCCTCGGGAGGTTGGTCAAGAAGGCTTTCGTGAAGGCAAGGTAACGGAGACATCCCTCAAGCTCCTCGATGAGATAGGCAAGGAGCTCCTCGCAGATACCGCCGTGTTCGTAGCGCCTGTCGACTTCGCGTCGAACCGAGGCAACAAAGTTGCCGTTCGAGATTTCCTTCAGAGCGTGCGCCCTCGTTTCGACCACATCGTTTGGGAGCCTCCAGCGGCTTGGGATGCCGACGAAGCCGCGCAGCTAGCGACCGACTCGGGCGCGGTAGCATCCCGCGACCCACTCGCCCACGGGACCACCAAGGACGCGTTCGCGTACTACCGTCTCCCTGGACCGGCGGGTCACAAGAGTCGGTACGAAGACCACGCCATCGACAAGCTCGCTGTACTTGCCGCCTCCGAGCCCAATGAAGCGGCGATCTATGTCTTCACCAACGTCGACATGTTCGCTGACGCAAAACGCCTCAAAAAAGCGCTAAAACTGTGAGCTTGGCCGCGTGAAAAGCTGTCGTCGTTGCCAGCGCACGTTCCCTAACGACGCTGGCTTTTGTACGGCTGACGGCACCCCGCTGGTGTCGACCAGTCTTGCTCCGCTTGCTGCGGCCGAGGATTCCCGTCTAGGCACCCTCTTGGCGGGTCGCTACCAGGTGCGTCGAGTGGTGGCGGACGGGGGGATGGGGCGAGTCTACGAAGCGGTGGACCGCGCGGCCGATCGACGCGTCGCGGTCAAGGTGCTTCATGCCGACGTCGCCCGCGACGACGTGGCGCTCCAGCGGTTCAAGCGGGAGTACGAAATCAGCGCCAATCTTCCGCACGACCACATCGTACAGGTGCTTGATTTCCAGCACGACGAGACGCAGCAGACGTGGTTACTGGTGATGGAGTTCCTCGATGGCGAGGAGCTACGTTTCGTGTTGAAGCGCGACAAGACGCTGGTTCCGGAGCGTTTGATCCGCATGCTTTCGCAGGTAGCGCTGGGGCTCGACGAGGCGCATGCTCACAACTTCGTTCATCGCGATCTGAAGCCAGACAACCTGTTTCTGTGCGGTTCACGCGATGGCGATCTCTGCAAAGTGCTCGACTTCGGCTCGGTGAAGGACAAAAACCCCGCCATTCGCAAGCTCACGCTCCTCGGGACCACCATAGGCTCCCCGTATTACATGTCGCCCGAGCAGGCTCAGGGCCTCGACTCGCTCGATGCGCGGGGCGATGTCTTCTCCTTGGCTGCGGTGGTTTACGAGTGCGTCACCGGTGCGGTCCCGTTCGATGGCAACAATGGGCCTTCCATTTTGTTGTCCATCATGAGCCAAGAACCGCTGCCGCCTAGCATTCGGGGGTGCGACACGAAGTCGCCACCGCCGCCGGCGCTTGACGATGTGATCGAAGCCGCGTTGTCGAAAAACCCGCTCCTTCGTACCGCTTCGGTGGGGCTTTTTGCCGATGCCGTAGGGCGAGCTCACGGCCTTTCGGGAGACCACCATCGCTGGGCGATCACGCCGCAGGTCGAGCTGGCCACCGAGCTTGCTGCGAGACGCTCGCGGGTGATGAGCACCCGCCGTTTGGTCCCCAACCCGTCGTTCGATGGAGAGGAGAGCTTGCTTCCCGAGGCATTCCTAATGCGCGCGAGGAGAGCCTGGCTTCTGCCTGTAGTGGTCGGGGCGCTGGCGCTTCTCCTGGGGGGCGGCGTGACGTTGGCGCTGTTGCTCTCCCGCTAGAAATCTAGCCGCTCGCGCCAGCTTCGATCGCCTCTTCCAGCGTAAAGCTTCCATCGTACAGGGCCCTCCCGACAATGGCCGAATGGATCCCTCGCTTCGCCAGCTCGCGCAAATGCTCCAGTGTCCCCACTCCTCCCGATGCAATCACCGGCACCGAGGTCGCCTTGGCAAGCGCCGCAGTGGCTTCCACGTTGGGCCCCACCCGGGTCCCATCCCTCGCAATGTCCGTATACAAGATCGCCCCAAGCGCTAGATCCCCGTAGCTGCGCACCAAGTCGATCGCTGACACAGTGCTCACCTCGGTCCACCCCTCCGTTGCCACCATGCCGTCCTTGGCATCGACCGCCACAATCACCGCTCCTGGATCGTAGCTCGCCAAAAGGCGCACCAGGTACGGGTTCTTGACAGCCACGGACCCGAACACTACGCGGCTTGCCCCTGCCACACGGTAGGCCTCGAAAGCGTCTTGTGTGCGAACTCCTCCGCCAACCTGGACCCCAGGGCCGAACGCTTCGACAATCGCGCGGACTGTCTGCTTCTGGATGGCGTGTCCCCCCTTCGCCCCCTCGAGATCCACAACATGGAGCTGCGAAACAAGACCACGCCACCGCCGGGCCCGTCCCACCGGATCGGGGTCGTACACAGTCACCTGGTCGTAGCGCCCTTGTTGGAGTCGTACCGCTTTGCCGCCCAATAGATCGATTGCAGGGATGATGTTCATAGATGTCCTCAAGACGCGACGAACCGCTCGAGCAAGGCGAGTCCGGCGCGCTGGCTTTTCTCGGGGTGAAACTGGCACGCAAACACGTTGTCTTTGACTACTGCGCTTACCAGGGACCCTCCATAGTCCGTCGTGGATGCAATGATCGCGGGGTCCTTGGGGGAGACCACGTAGCTGTGCACGAAGTAAAAGTGCGCCGGCTCGGGCGGCAGCCACGACGGGGTGCTTCCAGGTGTCACGACGTTCCAGCCGATGTGCGGGATCTTCAACGCAAGTCCCGTGAGCGGGTCGATCCCGCCGGCAAGACGTACGACCGTGCCGTCGAACAGGCCGAGCCCCTCGCAATCGCAGGCCTCTTCGCTGGTGTGAAAGAGCACCTGGAGCCCGAGACAGATCCCGAGGAAGGGGGTCCCTCGGGCGATTTGCTCGCGAAGGGATGACGCGAGGCTTCCATGTCCTTTTCCCAGGGCGCGGGCGCAGTCGCCGAATCCGCCTTGCCCGGGCATGACCACCTTGTCGGCGCGCGCGATGAAATCCGGGTCGCGGCTGATGGTCACCTGGACCCCAGTCCGACCCGCAGAAGCGGCAAGAAGGGCTCGTTCGACGCTTCTCATGTTCCCGAGCCCCACGTCACAAATGGCTATCTGCACGCCCGCTGCATACCATGCGTGGCGCGCTGTGGAAGACTCTCATGCTTACGTGACCGCGGCGGCTATTAAACTCCGCGATACCCTTCCTACCCAACCCAGGGCCCAGCCCTGGGTCGCGACCAGAAAATACTGGTCTGAAAGGAATGTCGAAGAAGCGGCATGAAATTCGGAGAAGTTGTCCAGTGGGTGCAAGCCCCACCCGATCAAAGCTTAGCCAGCGGGTCGGTTGATGCGTAGGTAGGCGAATGCGCGAGCTAAAGGTAACCAGCCACGAAATCAAGCTCATTCCGGTGCCCAAGCTCTCCGGGGGGTGGTCCCATTTGATCCTGAAGTCGCCTCAGATCCCGAAATCTGGCCCCAGCTTATCTCTGACTGGACTCAGATCGCCCTGATGTCGCGGACACTACATGATCATGCAGCTGATCGCGTCGCCCCACTGGAGCGCCTCGGAGCCGGCGGTGACCCTCTGCTTGCCCTTCTGCGGGGGAATGCTCGTCGCCGTCTGGAACAGGTAAGCGGTCCCGCTCTGGAGGCCGGTGATGGTGAGGTACACCCCGTGAACGACGATCGGGAGAGACCACGTCTTGCCGTCGTCGCTCGAGTATTGCATCAGGTGAATCTCGTTGTCCGCCCCGCGGGGCACGTGAACGCGCGCCGTGCTCTTCTCTGGCGAGCTGCCCTCGAAGCCCTTGGTGCGCCTGACCGCCTCCTTGCGTTCCATTTCCCCAGCGTAGACTCACCCGCGCTCCAAGAAACCCTCAATGACCTTGCGAACCCTAGCATCAAGACGCTCCACCTCCTTGGGATCGTCCGCAGCCTCCGGCGGCACCTCAGGCCAGATGGGGGCACCAACAAACTGCGTCAGTTGCACCGGAAAAGGGAGCGGGCCAAACAGGCCAACAGGGATAGGAATGGGAATGTTGCGCTTCAAGCGAAAGATGCGCTGCACCGCCGCTCCTACCTTCCAGCCATCAAACGGTACTAGGTAAGCGTTGTCCGCCGACGGACACGCTGTCGGGATAATGGGAGCGCCCGCGCGAATGGCAAGGCGCGCGTAGCCGCGGTGGTCGCCCCAGCGCAGCCTGTGTGCCTCCGCCGAGGAACGTGACCATTCGAGGCCCCCACCCGGCATGCACCCCGCTATCTGGCCGTCCGCAAGGATTGCCAAGCCCGTCTGCTGGCTCCCCTCGACGATCCCGAACGTAGCTACGAAGTCCCGTAGCCCTGGAACCTGGAAAAGGAAGCGATCGGACAACCCCCGAACCACGCGACCGTCACGCTGGTAGATGCGCCGGGCCAGAAGGAATACATCGACAACAGTCAAGGCATGGTAGCTGACAAGAAGCACTGGGCCCTGGGTAGGAATATGCTCCATCCCCTCCACCCGGTAGCGATGGTAGCGATCGGCCAGCGCAAGCCATTCGAGCGCCCACCCGGCTATCCCAGCCTCGGGAGGCTCCACCCGAGCTTCATCACCGGGACAATAGCTCCGCAGGTGTGGACGTAATCGCTGAACCAAATCTATCATGTCTATCATGGTCTTACCTCGTTCCTCTCGAATCCCTCGGACCCAATGCCCCCGTGCTGCGCTGCCATTGGCGAACTCATATTGCTCCTACGCGCAGAAACTTCCCAGGACCTTTAGGGTCGGCAACCCACCACGCGGGACGTCCAACTTAGGCGATTGACCCCTACGGTGATTCCGGCTCGAGCTTCATGCGGGGGAAAAACATGCTGACCACGAAGCCGCAAAGCGCGACCGCCGCCAACATCCAGAAAACTGTGGAAAGCCCCGCTTCCAACGCATGGGCGAGGGACTGGGCAGCTTCCTGGTCGAGCCCCGCGCCGGGCCCCCTTCCGAACAGCTTTCGAGCCGCATCGGCTGGCAAATTTGCCTCTCGGGCGAGGGACGACGCCAGCACGCCCCCCAACAACCCGACCCCTATGGCCCCTCCGAGCGCTCGGAACAGCAACGTGCTCGCCGTCGCCACGCCTCGCTGACGCCAGCCCACCGCCCCTTGCACCGCAATGATGAGGGTCGTATTCGCCGCACCGAGACCCAAACCGAGCAAAAACGAGATCAGGTACCACGTCGTCAGGGTCGGATGCCGGCTTGCGGTCCAGGCGAGCAGCGATGACGCCAGCGATGTCAAGAAAAACCCGATGCGGACCAGCGGGGAATAACCCACACGGACAAGGAGCCGCGCGCTGACAGCGCTTGCCACGGGCCATCCAATGGCCACGGGGGCGATGGCCATTCCTGCTTCGGTGGGAGAACCCCCGAGCACCCCCTGGACAAAGAGAGGTACGAAGGTCGTCACTGCGGTCATCACCGCCCCCAAGACAGCCCCCCCAATGCTTGCGATGGCCATCAGACGCGTCCGAAAAAGCCCCAGGGGAAGAATCGGTTCGGCCACTTGACCTTCGTTCCAAAGAAATAGAACCAGAAGCAGCAGCGACACGACGAACCAGGGGAGGCTCTGCCCCAGAAGCAGCCCCACGATGGCGGCGGGCAAGAGCAGCGCCCCAACGAAGTCCAGCGTGTGCGAATGACGCTCTACCTTCTCGTGCAGCGCAGTGGAAAGCAGCAGGATCGCTAGAATTCCAAAGGGGACATTGACATAAAATACCCACCGCCAAGAAAGGGCGCCGACGATGAGTCCTCCGAGCAGGGGACCCACGAGACCGGCAAAGCCCCAGACGCTTCCGAAGAGCCCTTGCACCCTGGCACGTTCGCGCGGCGTGTAAAGGTCGCCCGCGATGGTCATGGTCATGGGTTGCATGGAACCGGTTCCGAGCCCCTGCACCGTGCGCGCGATGATGAGCTGCGTCATGCTGCCGGCGGCTCCGCTTGCCATGGACCCCAGCAGAAAAAGAACGATGCCCCACAGCAGCACGGGTTTGCGTCCGTAGAGATCGGCCAACTTGCCATAAATGGGCACGGAGACGGTGGACGCGAGCATGTACGCCGTGAAGACCCAGGTGTAGACATGGATCCCCCCGAGCTCCGCAATCACCGTGGGCATGGCCGTAGAGACCACCGTGATCTCCAGAGCTGCCACAAACATGGTCACGAGCAGGGCAGAAACGGTGAGCGTGCGGTGCGTCGACTTCATGCAGCGAAAACAATTAGCGCCGCGTTAGGTCCAAGGGGAAGAGAAAGCGGACCGAAGGACACCTACGGTGCGCTTTGCGCGAATAGCCGCCCCGTTAAATGCGCTTGGTCCCGAGCCTGCGGGTATTCCGCCACGAAGCGGTGGTGTGTGCCGATCTGGGTGGGTGACCGTTTCGGAGCTGGTGGTTGACGGGCGCTGGACGCTGCTGACGTCGGCGAACTTCACGGAAGCCGCGCAGGAGCGGAACCTTGAAGCGGGGGTGGTGGTACCGGCTGGCTAACGGTGCGTCACGCTGCTAGATTCGCGGCATGACCAAGGCGCTCCAGGATGCCTTCAAGCTCGCGTCGCGGCTGCCCGACGACGACCAGGATGCCCTCGCGGCGGCGATTCTCGAGGAGGTAGCCCTCGAAGAGCACTGGGAGGCGACGCTCGCCGGAAGCAGCGGCGCCTTGGGGGAGCTGGCCGACGAGGCCCTGGCCGACCACCGGCGAGGACGCTCCGAGCCGCTCGACCCCAAGAAGCTGTGACCTCGCGGACAACACCGCGCTTTCGCGCCGCGTTCCTGTGTCTGCCCGCGCCGATCCGGCAACGCGCCCGTCACGCGTACCGCTTGTTCCTCCAGAACCCCATGGCAAAGCTAGATCCCGAACGCGAAGCCCACAAAGCCTGGCTTGGACTCGTCCAGCCCGTCGGCCTCGTCGTCTCCCCCCCCGCACTGCTCAAAGCCCAGGTCGTCCTCGACAATAACGTCGTCCCAGTCCAACAGGCGCTGCAGGCCGTCGTGGTCCGCCCCGCCTACGTCTTCCTCGACGCCGACCCGGTACTGCTCGATTTTCCTCGCTTCACAACCGAGGTCCTAGGCTGGTCCCTCGACGACCTCGCAGGAGCTCCAGGAGGCCCACCGTTGCCTGAGGCCCTCGGCGTCGCCTTGCCTGACTACGGCGAAACGCTGCTCCCTAGCTACGTTGTGGTCGACGCAATGTCCGAGGGGCAAGTCCTGCTGTTGGTCCAGGTCGTCGACCGCGTCCCCCTCGACGACAAGCCTTCGCCCGAGGAGGCTCGCAAGAACAGTTGGCCCGCAAGTCCGCAGGCGCGCTTCGAGCGGCTGCTTCGCGAAACAGGTGTCCCTGCCGGGCTCTTGCTCAATGGCAACGAGCTGCGCCTTGTCTACGCGCCCCGAGGCGAGTCCTCTGGACACATGGGGTTCCCCATTGCCGCAATGTGCACGGTCTCAGGACGGCCGCTGCTTGGCGCCCTGCACATGCTCCTCTCCGAGCACCGTGTGTTCAGCGCACCGGACAAGCAGCGCCTCCTCGATCTGTTGGTCGAGAGCCGCAAGTACCAGAATGACGTCTCGAACCGGCTCGCAGAACAGGTGCTCGGCGCCCTGTGGGAGCTGCTGGGTGGGTTCCAGGCCGCTGACGAGGCCGCGAAAAGCTGAGTCTTG
>CAITRH010000173.1 GCA_903894755.1 uncultured delta proteobacterium | reverse complement strand
GACCTCACCCCCCAACCCCCCTCTCCCTCGACATTCCGCTTGCCCATGCGGGCAAGCAGGATTGTCTTCGAGAGAGGGGGGCTCGGAACTGCGGTACATTCGGCTCTCCTCCCCCCTCGCTCGAAGACGATCGTCCTTGCCCGAATGGGCAAGGATGATGTCGAGGGAGAGGGGGGCTGGGGGGGGTGAGGTCTGCGCGAACGGGAAATTTGCGGTTCTCGCCGTCGCTACACCGAAGTCCGTCCAAGCCGTCGAAGCCGATCCAGCCCCTCGCTGACATCCTCTGCAACCAGGTCTCGGAACCGCAACGTCGCCGCCTCTCGCTTACCGTCGTAGTCCATGCTCCGGGGACGAACCCCTTGGTCCTGCAGCACGTCGGTCACGAAGCGAACCCGCTCCTGCTCGTCGGCGCGACGTAGCTCCTCTTCATGGGCTGCCAGTACCTCGGCGATGCGTTCCTCGATGCGCTGCTTGTCGAGCTCCGTCTCCGCCACCCCCGAGATCAGCGGGATCAACACCGGCGCCTGAGACAACGGTAGATAAAGCCCACGTGTTGTCTTCGCCACTGTCCGGAAAACCTCTTCGGCCCCCACGAATCCCGTCAGCGCTGGAAGGCATCCCACCGCATGGATCACTATCCCCATCTCGCGACAGTTTTCCGCCTGCGCGTACCAATGATGCCCACACGGACACCCCTTTGGAAACCCGTCCCCTCGCGGCTCCACTCCATGCGGCGGCGCATCCCCCACCCACACCACGACGCGAGCCGCACGAGGACGCCACTCGAGTCTCACTACGTCGTAAAGCCCGTCGGTCACGGACTCCGGACCGTCCCCCCCGCCTTGAGCCTCCATCCGCTCGACCCCCTTGCGGATTGCTTTGAGGTTGTCCGTCAGCGGCACCACACGGCTCACAAAACTGTGGTCTTCGGGGGGATGATCCCGGTAGCTCACAAGCCCTAGACGCAAGCTTCGACAGAGCGGCGCCGCGTGGAGCGCGTCGATGAGCTCGAGAAGACGTCGTTTCACTTCGGCGATGTACGCCCCCATGCTGCCCGTCTCGTCGACCAAGAACACCAAGTCGAGCTCTCCAACCCCCTTGGAAGCCACATACGCCAGCATGTCCCGCGTGTACGGCTCCGAAGCGAGAGAACCCGATGAAGATTGCCGTTTGCCTTGTGCTTGCATCGGAGGCGATGAAGCGGGAGGCGGTGAAGCGGGAAGCGGTGGAGCGAGAGCTATGCGCCTCGCTACTGCGGGCGCAACAGCATGCTTGGAGGAGCTGCCTCGACCGAACAGAGCGACCACACCGTCGATAAGCCCCAAACCACCACCTCCCTTCGCTAGTGGCGGAGCGTCCGAGTCGAAATGGCGCTCCATGGACCTGGGGCTGGACGTTGGTATGGCAGGAAGAGCGTCGAATTCCATGGCACCCATTGGCGCCGCCGCGATGAAGCCCGGCTTGTCGTCCAGAGTCTCTTCCAATGCTTGCGGAACCATCCCTGCCGACGTCGTCATCCTCTTGGCTTTGACCTTTACGTGCTCCCCAGAGGACATCCTCGCGTCTTCTGCGGGAGGTGCCATCGCTTCGCTCGGGGCGCGCATGGGTACTTCGATACGACGCGTCTCGCCTTCAACCCTTTGTTCCGAGTCCTCGGCCACGAGCGCAGTGTAGGGGGTCACCAGGGAGTGCCTGAGGGCGAGTCCGAGCACCTCCATGCGAACTTCCGCGGCCTGTTCGGGCGCCTGGGCCAGAGCATCGAGGCGAGCGTCGATGCGCAGTTTCGCCCAAAGACGTTCGAGCCCTGGGACCTCCGATGACGACTCTGGAAGGTCCACGTCGATCTCCTGTCGGAACGGCGCCCCCAGTGCGGTCTGACCAAGCAGGGCCAGGCGCGTCTTGCCCACCCCTCCGAACCTGCCGAGAAGCTGCACGGTCTGTCCCCCAAAAAGGTCGGCAATGGGATTGGGATACACGTCGACGGGCATTGCATCGTCCCAGACAAGCCGGAGCCCAGTGAGCACCGGGCCGCCCATGCGAACGCGCTTGGCAAAACGGGTGGCTACCGTGTCGAGGTCCTCGGCCGCCGCTACGACGTCGCTGGCTCCGCCTCCAACGCGGGCAAGACGTTCGACAAGGTAACGATGGACCGATGGGCCCAACCCGAGCACGTAGAGGCGAGTGTCCCCCAGGAGCTCGGGGAGCTTCCGTAGAAGCCGTCCTTCGTTGCCCACCGCCGCGTCGGTGATGAGGACCACAAGACGGGTACGTCCCTCGCGCTTCGGGATCTTGCATGCGCGCTCGAGGGCTTCGTCGAGCTCGGTCCCGCCGCGTGCTTGCAGATCTGCGAAGAGCGCGTCGACGCGATGGCGGGTCTCCTTGTTGACTGGAAGGAACTCCTCGCCGTTGCCGTCGACCGCCGTGCGCTCGTGGTCGAAGGCGAAGAGTTGGAACGCGTCGTCCTTGCCGAGGTGGCTCAGGATCACCCTCACCGCGAGGCGCGCCAGAGGGATCGCCTGCCCCCGCATGGAGCAGGAGCGGTCGACCAGGAAGACCACGTCGCGGGGGAGTCCGATGCGGGCTTCCTTGCGGGTGGTTGCGACGACCACACCGCAGAACTCGCAGCACCAGCCGGGTCCAATACCTGGGAGCGGCTTGATACGCGACGGGTCGAGCAAGGTCCCGCCGCAGTTGGTGCAACGGAGGGCGGTGGTGTCGGCGAACGCGATGTCGGGAGGGGGCGAAGCGGGAGGCGTCACCACGAGGAGGAACGTTCCCATGCGGTCTGGCTGGCGTTCGAAGTGGACCGACGTGCGGACTCCTTCTTGGGCGGCATGGAAGGAGAGCAAGAAGTCCCGATTGGCGACGCCGCTGCTGCTGTCGAGGCGTACCCGGTGACCGCCATCGATGGGCTCGACCAGGACACGATGGGACGACGAGTGGGGAGGTTCGACGGGACGACCGGCGCGGATGTCGACGGTGATGGTGACGTCGGGTTCACGTTGGCCTGTGGGGGCGCGTGGGGGGCGAAGTTTGCGTGGGGTGGGGGGTCAGGCTCGTAGCGTTCGGGGGCGACCATGGGGAAGACGAAGCGCCATACGCCGTCGTCGAAGGCGAGGCGTTCTTGGTAGCCGAGGGTGACTTCGATGCGTTCGCCAGGGGGGACATTGGCGACGGATAGGGTGAAGAGGCTAGGGGTTTCTTGTTCGAGGAGGGTGGCGCTACGTCCTTCGCGTCGAGCGGCGTCGTAGGCACGGCGGGCCTCTTCTTTTTCTTTGACGGCGCCGTTGACCACGCGTTCGCCGATGCGGAAGCGCATGGTGTGGACCGACGCGGCGTGGGGGAGTGGGAACGAGTAGACGGCCTCGATGGGTCCACCGGTGTCGTTTTGGAAGACCTGGGAGACCTCGACACGGGCGACGGGGCCGGCGATGGTCGTGCGGACATCGGTGTGGACGAGCGGCAGGGCACGTCCCTCGGCTGTGCGGAGGGAGCCCTGGGTGACGTGGGTGGCCTGGTTGACGTGCGTGACGGTGGGGATTGGGATCATTGGTGGGGCGCAGTGTAGCCTGGTAAACCAAACCTCGCGCGGACCTCACCCCCCAACCCCCCTCTCCCTCGACATCATCCTTGCCCAAATGGGCAAGGATGATCGTCTTCGAGAGAGGGGGGCTCGGAACTGCGG
>CAITRH010000172.1 GCA_903894755.1 uncultured delta proteobacterium | reverse complement strand
GCACTCAAGCGCCGAACCGCGGGCGATGGTGTAGTAGCGGGCCGCGTCGCGCCCTCCTTGGCCAGAGCCCTCGGCGATCCACCTCGTCCACGTTCACGTCCACGTCAGCGTCAGCGTCAGCCGCATTGCAACCGTGCGATATCGTTTAGGGTTCTCACGGGATGGACGCGACCACGTAGGCGCAGGAACGTGGGGGTTAACGCGTATGGTGGGTAACCCTGGGTCGCGGGTGTCGCGGTTCAAACCTGCGGTGTTCAAAATGGTTTTGGTTTAGAACGGGATGTCGTCGTTGCCAGGACCGTAGTCGTCGTACCCTTCGTGGGCCGCCGGCGCCGCAGCAGGAGGCGCGGCCCCGCCAGCGTCGTCCCGCGGAGCGGCTGCCGGAAGACCACGCCTCGACGGGGCCGCGCCCACCATGTCGGGATCGCGCGCCTCTCCTCGAGGCCGACCGCCCCCAAGGATAACGTTGGTCGCTACGATTTCGCTTCGGTAACGCTTCTCACCGTTCACTTCGTAGCTGCTGTTCTGAATGCGCCCCTCGACAAAAATGCGGTCGCCTTTCCCAAGAAACTTCGCAAGAGCCTCCCCGCGACGTCCCCAGACCGTCACGCTGTGCCACTCGGTGCGCTCCTGACGCGCGTTGTTCCGATCGAGATAACTCTCCGTCGTCGCCAGGCGAAGCTTCAGAACCGCCTGCCCCCCCTGCGTCGTCTTCAGGTCCGGGTCGGCCCCGAGATTCCCAAACAAGAACACCTTGTTCAACCCTTCAGCCATCGTTCCACTCCTAACCCCCTGCGGGGGGGCAAATAAGGGGGGGGCAAATAAGGGGCTTTGCCCCTACGCTCCCGTCGGTCGCTACCCCGTCTGTCTACGCCGAATTGCGAGACTACGCAAAACCCTGGTGCCTGTCCCCCTCAGCGCCGTCGGACCGCCCATCGCAACGAGCCCGAGGACCGCCAATGCAAGGCCGAAGGGGAGCGTGCGGGGACGGTATCGGAACTCGATGACCTCGTCCCCCCCTCGGAGCGACGTCGCAACCGCATGGTCCAAGGCCACTGCGGACACCCCGTTGGCGCGCCAGCTTGGATCCCAGTTCATGTTGTAGACCAGCATCGCCCCAGCCTGCCCGCCTCGCACGGAAACCCTTGCGCTGTTGGGGGTCCAACTCGCCAACGTCGCCTCGCCCTTGCCACCGGAGACAAACACCTCACCCCGGTACAATGGGTCCGCCACAGCCCGAGCCCCCCTTGGAAAATCGTTGGGCACAGTCCAACACTCGAGGGTCCCTACGTTGCTCCGAATCCCTAAGTACACCGGCGCCGCCCAGTCCGGTTGGTCGTAGTTGACCGGTGGAAACCGGGAGTGATGAAACGCACTGTCCGCAGTCACCCGGACCGGCTCGTGTGCAAACGCCCGCGCCACCACTCCTCGACCTGACATCACTAGGTCGTCGGCAACGAACCAAACCGGCACCAATAGGGCGAGCTCCAAGAAAGGGACCGCCGACAAGATGCCTCGCAGACGCTGCTCGAGCCCGTCCGCAAACGCGAAGCCGCAAAACAGCACCGCGGGGAAGAGAAACCGAAAGGGGACATGCTGCGACGAAAACAACGGGAGCTTGTGCAGGAGTGACCAAGGCGCAAGTTCATGGAAACTCCCTGCTCCAAGTACGAGAAGGCCAACGCCCAGCACACGAGCCGCAAGACCTCGACGAGACGTGCGCAAGAACAGCCCCGCCACGATCACCAGCAGCCCCCCCCAACCTACGTAACAACCGTATTCATGCCAGCCGTACACCAATGCCCCTGCTCCCGGAGGCGTGTGCCCAAAGCTCTCTACCTTCCCAGTAAGCATCACAAAAAGCTGCTGCGGAGTCACGAACTCCGTCGAGTCAAGTAGACGCGGTGCCCGCGTCATCGTGTCGATCACAGGTAGCAGCTTCGGTGCGGAAAACAGAAAGGCAAAGATTCCAGTTTGCACCAAACGACGCAGTGGAACGGTCGTGCGGTCAGTCCCCGCCCGCAGCAGGGCCAGTAGCGCCAGGACAAGCGCTGCATGAGGGGCTGGATAGATCCCCCCCGCGTAGATCATCAGCGCTATCACCACGCCAGCCCAGGTCGCGTTGCGTGACGCCCCCCGCAAGGAACGCTCGAACAGCCACACTGCCCAAGGAAGGTACGCGTAGTACAGATGCCACGCATGCCCTGACGCCGTCTGCAATGCCCAGCGTCCATTGATCGCAAAAAGCAGCGCCACCAGCGCCCGAATGGAGGGGAGCCGCGTGTAGGAACCGGCCGCTAGGTACGCCCCGAGAACGCCGAGCGACGTGGTCCCGACAATCTCGATGCGCAGCGCCAAGGGGATCGGCAACCACAGATACGCAGGGAAGAACAAGGAAACAAGGCTCGCTGCCCCTTCCGAATAGCCCCACGCCGCATAGCCACCGCAAAACCATGGGCTCCACCAAGGGCCCTCATGGTAGCGGAGAAGCGAAAGGAGTGGCAGGTACCGATGCGCCGTGTGGGAGTCCCAGTCGTGGATCCCGTAGCGCCCCGGGTGCTCGAACAGGGGACCGAAGAGCCCCAAGAGCGTCCAGTAAAGGAGCGCCAGCGCCCCCATGCGATGCAGCCACCCGGCGAGCCTGTTGGACGTTAGTTCAGCGTTCACGTCGCTCGAACCGGCTGTTTCGCCCCACACGATCTCCATGACCAAACGCCCCTGCAACCCGGAGCAAGGTCCAAAGGGTTCCACGGAACTTGGCCAGCTTCGACACCCCCATGCGCTCATGGTAGTCGATGGGGAACTCCACAACACGGTAGCGTGAACGAGCGGGAAGAAGCAGCGTGTCAACAGGGAGCGCGTCTCCGGAGCCGTCGAACGCAAAGGCCCGGATGACCGAGCTGCGGTACGCCCGCATCCCACTGTGCACGTCGGTGGTCGGAACCCCGTGGGCCAGATGGGACATGGCAGCAAAAGTACGGTTTGCTACATAGTTGGGCAGCGGCATGGCCTCTGGTTTGCGGGAGGTCCGACTGGCGTTGACAACGTCGACCCCCTCCTCGAGGATCGCCCGAAGTCGTGGAATGGTCTGGGTTGGATAGGTGAAGTCGCAGTCGATGTAGATGAGCGCCTCGGTCTGCAGGGCGGCCTCGTACATGAGACGTTCCATGGCGGGGCCATGTCCTTGGGGCGGAAGCTGCCTGATGACTCGGGCCCCTTTGGCTTTGGCAAGCTCCGGGGTGCGGTCACTGGAACTGTCGATAAGTAAGATCGAGGCGTCCGGAGCAACGGAGCGGATCTCGTCGATCATGCGTTCGACGCTCTCTTGCTCGTTGAGCGTCAGCATACCGATGGTGAGAGACAAGGGGCCCGGCTTGGGAGGGACACGAGCCACATTGATGTGCTCGGCAGCGAGCAAGTCGGGCTGACCAAGGGCGATGAGACGTTCCAGGGGACGAAGCAACGCGTAGGTGGCCCGAAACGACACAGTGTGGGTGATGCGCAGGTCGTCGACGGCCTTGGTAGCTCCTGACGGGAGCTTGGAACGGAAAACGCGGGGGTTCAGGTCGTAGCGGAGCACGTCGAGCCCCGCCTGTTCGAGCGCCTCGCGGACCTCGAGGCGACCGGACTGGGAACAGACCACCACGTGGCCCCCGTCCACCAAGTGCTCGGCGGCGCGGGCGAAAAAGCGTGGAAGATCGGCAATGAGCTGGGCTCCTTCGACGGCGATCAGGTCAAACCGTCGGTCTGCGAGGATCGCGAAGGGGTTTGGGGAGGCAAGGTCGACGAGGTGGGCTTCGGAGGCGAGGTCGGTGGCGCGGTCTAGGAGGTCTGGGTCGGCCTCGAGGGCGACCACTTTGGTTCCTAGAGCATGGAGATGGGAGGCGGTTTCAGCGAGCCCGACTCCGATGAGGACGGCATGCCGAGGCCGTCCAAGATTGCCAACCAGCGCGAAATTCGTTTCCTTGAACAGGGGGACCATGTGGCAAGGGCTCGTAGCAAGGACTCGGAGAAATGTCTCGCGTCATATGGCTGGGGGGGCGAAAGAGGCAGGTGTTAGCGAATAGGAAACAGGTTGGGATCCCGTCGTTTCCAGGTCGGCAGCTCGCGAAGGTCGGTCCAGACCTCCCGAGCGGAGGTGTAGCGGTATTGCTCCCTGCGGCGCAGGAGCTTGGCGATCAGAAACCCGAGGGGAGTGCAAATGGTCTCTGCGCGACGTCGAGGTTCCCCCTCTGCTACGTACCGGAGGAGATCGTCGTACGCGATGTCGGCGGGCACGGCGGATTCCCCGGTGAGCATTCGGTACAGAAGAAGTCCTACCTGGTACAGATCGCTTTGCTTGGTGGTGTAGCCACTCGCTGCGATTTCTGGGGCCATGATGGTGTGATGCACCACCTTTGGCCTCACGGCCGGAGCGCCGCGAAGCTCGTGGCTGATGCCAAAGTCGCTGATTTTGACCACGGGACGATCGACCTTGCTCACAATGAGCACGTTCCCCGCATGCAAGTCGTCGTGGACCACGTCGTTGTCGTGGAGAAACTGCACGGCGGCAAGGAGCTGACGGGACAACTCGAGAACCAAGGGCTCTTGCATCGGTCTGTCGAGCATGTCGGCGAGGGAATGCTCACAACGCTCGAGAGCAAGAAAGAAGAGATGGTATTGCTCGAACGCGTCGTAGATGTACACGACATTGGGGTGCCGCAGACTCATGAGACGCTGCACTTCGCTTGCCCACTCGGTATAGACCTCTTGGTATGGACGGTTTGCGGGGCGGATCATTTTGAGCGCATAGGCCTGGTCGAACGGTCCGACACACTCGAAGACAGCACCGAACTCGCCCCCTCCAATGACCTTGCAGACCTCGTAGACTCCTCGTGTCGACTGCAAGAACGACCCAGGCTGAGGGAAAGGTGGGGGACTCCAGGCGCCGCTCGCCTCGGGGGCTGGACGGGCCGTAGCGCCGCTCCACGAGGCTGGGGAAGAACCTGCAGATGACAGCGTAACGGCAGGAATCCGCTGTGTCGTTGCGTTCGACGGAAGTGGCATGGAGGGGGGCGGGGGACGGAGCGTGTCGCTCATGAGAACGTGGAAAGGAGGGGGGCGCCTCGGGTCAGCGTCCGCCCCCCTGCATGGCGAGGTACTGCTGGAAGGCCTGGAGCATCTCGGGAGTAATCCCCTGGGGGAGCGCCAACATGGTGGGTTCCTCACGGAGACGGAATCGAGCTACTGCAGCCCCGAGGTCATCGGAGAGGCCCGACAGGTCTTTGCTGGAGGTTGCAGTGGCTTGTGCGTTTTGCGAGTTTCGCTCGGTGACGATCTCGATCTGGTTTAGCGCGGTGGTCGTGTGACCGATGCCTGTCGCCTGCTCGTTGCTGGCCTCGGCAATGGTGGTGACGAGCTCGGTGACTTTGCCGACCTTCTCGACGATGTCCGCGAGAGCGGTGGCGGTCTTGGTGGCGATGGTCATGCCGTTGCGGACCTTGTCGACGGAGCGGGCGATCATGTCGGTCGACTCGCGGGCCGCATTGGCGCTTCGGGTTGCAAGGTTTCGGACCTCTTCGGCAACCACCGCGAAGCCCTTTCCGTGGCTTCCCGCCCGGGCAGCTTCGACGGCCGCATTGAGGGCGAGGAGGTTGGTCTGGAACGCGATCTCATCGATGACTTTGATGATCTTGGAGATCTGCTTGCTTGACGCGTCGATCTCGCGCATCGCGGCGACCATTTCGGTCATTTGCGAGTTGCCTACGATGGCGCTCTGACGAGCCGAGACGGTCAGGTCGCGAGCGTCGCGGGCGTTCTCGGCGTTTTGTTTCGTTTGGGCGGCAAGCTCGGTCATGGAGCCGCTTGTTTCGACGAGCGCGGAGGCCTGCTCGGTCGCTCCATCGGAGAGCGTCTGGCTTGTTTCGGCGACCCGAGTCGCGGCAGCGGAGACCTGGCGAGAGATGCTGGCGACACGACGTAGGATGGAGTTGAGCTGATCGACCATCTGTTTGATCGAGAGCAGCAGCGCGTCCGAATCGGAGCGAGGCACGACGTTCATGGTGAGGTCGCCCTCGGCGATGCTCTGGGAGAGCGACTCGATGTCGGAGAGGCTCTCGATCAGTCCATTGAGGCTGTTCTTGATGTCGTTGAAGTCGCCGCGGTAGTCGTCTTGGATGGCAGGCGGGATATCGCCGGTAGCCATTTTACCGAGCGAGCCTGCAGCGACACGGAGCGGTGTGACCACGGCGTCGATGGTCGCGTTCATGCGCTCGACCAGGCCGCGCCAAGAACCGCGGAGTGTGCCGAGGTCGCCACGCGCCGACAGCTTTCCCTGAACCGCGGACTCAGCGAGGGCCGTGGTGCTGCGAAGAAGCTCGCGAAGTGCCTTGACTGTGATCGCGGTCGCAGCGGCGAGCACGCCGCGGGTTTCGTCGGTCCCCTTGAGCGCGTCGATGTCGCCTGCGGCCAGGGCCTGCATCTCGGTGGCGGTATGGCGAAGGTTGGTAACCGCGCGGGCAAACGCTCCTCCGAGACGTCCCCCGACAGGGACACGACGGTCAAGAATCGGGTCAAGCAGGCGGTCGTCGGCGATGGCGGCGGCTTGTTCGAGGATGGTCGCAAGGGCTTCTTTGACCTGGTCGACGTGTTCGGTGCGGTCGTGGCCCGCGTCGGCGGCGATGGCGGAGACGTCGAGCCCCATGGCCTCGAGGGTGCTGAGGAGGAACGAGTCGACAATGGCCTGCATGTCGAGGTTGAACGCCCGGTGGAGCGCCTCTTCAGCGTCAAGCCAGCTGGTGTCAGGGAACGACGCTCGAAGATGGACACGTGTCAAACGGGACAGCTCGGAGTAGGCGCCCATGTACCACTTGAGCGGCAGATCGATGCGGTCATGGACGCTTCCGATGTGCAAGCGCCAGTCGAAGTAGGCGAGCGGCCAGCCTTGGTCAGCGCCTTCGAAAAGGCTTCGGAAGTACTCGGCCTGGGTGCGTTCGAGACTGCCGCGTAGGGAGTCGAGGGACATGCCGCGACGGGACGCGTGGCGTTCGAAAAACGCGCGGGTGGCCCCGAACGAGAACTGCCAATCGTAGAACTCCTTGGCGATCACCGGCGCGACCTTTTCAGCCCAGGGACGGAGTCCACGGAGAAGGGCTTGTTCGCGCTCTCCAAGCCGGACAAACTGCCGGCGTCGTTGCAGGTTCTGATCGTCGATCCCGAAACGCGTGCAAAGCTTCATCGGGGCGAGCATCGCATGAACGCGCGGTGGGGCGGAGCAATTTGCCTTTTCTGTTCTGAAACTCCCCGCCCCGCCCCGCCCCGCCCCTCCGCTCACTCCTCGGTCTACGTGGACGCCTTCTCCGTGTCGGTCGCCACGGCCGCCATAAGCCGCGGATAGCGGACCTTCAGTAGCGCCAAGGCCACGAAGCCGACCACCACCGCAAACCATAGGGTCGCAAAGCGGACCAGGATCATCGCCGCCGTGCTCGTTGCTGGCCCAACGTGACCGAGCTCCAAAAGCTGCCCCTGGAGGGAACCTTCCGTCACCCCGAGACCTCCCGGTACCGGGATCAACGCCCCCGCCAACGTGCTCGTCGCATAGAAGAACGTGGAGAGCGCGACACTCACCGTTTCCCCAAAGCCACGCAGGATCACCCACAAGGCGAGACACTCGAGCGACCACGCAAACACTGACAACAGCGTCGGAAACACCAGGTTTCGAGGAGAAACAAGCACCGCCAGGCTGTCGTACGCGTCGTGAAGCTTCGGACCTAGACGCTCAAAGGGCCCGGGGAGACGCTGGAGCATCCCGATGATCGCATGGGAGAGGGGACGGGACGAAATGACCACCAACAGCGAAAGCACCAACGTGGCTCCCACCCCGGCCCACGCAAGCCCTCCGCGAAATCCGAGCGAGCCCAGAACAATGAGCACGATGATGCCGAGCAGATCGGTCACCCGCTCGGCAATCACAATGGGCGCCGTGCGCGCCACCGGTATCCCGTAGGTCTCGAACAGCACCAGGGACTTGAACACCTCGCCAACTTTGCCAGGCGTCACCGTGAGCACAAACCCCGACAGGAACGTCAGAAAGCTGTCTCGCTTGGCGATGCCTCGAAGCTCCAAGCGCGCGAGGTAAAACTCCCACTTGAAGTAGCGAAGGACATAATTGCCAAACGCGAGGGCGCAGGCCAGCACGAAAGCCATGCCCTGGAAACGCGCGAGCGCTGCGTGCATCTCGGCGACTCCGCGCCAGAGGGCAAACCCTCCGTAGAGGAGGACGCCTAGCAGCATGACAAAGAGAATTCGGCGAAGAGTTCGAGGGTTCATGGGTTCGTGGGGCGGGAGCGCGCAGTGCGCAAGGAGCGGAAGACGACAACGAGCACGAGGAGCACGGCGAAGACGCCCGCGGCGTAGAAGCCCCACGCGGGGGCCTCCCAGTGTCCTCGGGCGAGACCGGCGGCTGGCCGATGGACTACCTCGGTGCGCGTCGGCACCGTAGGCGTGGAAGACGAAGATTCAGGCACTAGAACAAACCTATCTTGAAAGCAGCAGGTCCGAACCGAAGACCTCACCCCTCCCTATTTCGCCCTTTCACAGCGCCCCCTCCCCATCGATGGGGAGGAAGACCTTGTGAACGCGCCGGATCGTGCGGGGGTGAGGTCTGCGCGAGCGGAAAAGTTGCGGTTCTCAAAGTAGGCTTCGCTTAGGAGCGTCTAGCAGGGGCGCGGACTCAGGAGCCGGATTTCAAGAATTGCTCGGGATGTGCCTTGAACTTCGCAACGCATGGAGCGCAGCAGAAGTAATAGGTCCGTCCATTGTGCTCGACGCTCGGGGAGCTGGCCGTGACGGTAAACGTGTCTTTCGACACCGGGCAGGTGGTCTTGTCGCCCACCTTCGCGTCGCCAGGAGCCTTGACCGCTGTCGGAGCGGTTGATGCGGACGGGACCGGGCTGCTCAGACTGCTGGGGGCAGGACTTGTGGGTCCAGGAGCCGCCGCACCGCCGCATCCGGCAAGAACGAAAGCAAAGAAGAGAGTACATCGGGTCATTCGAGATTTCCTCCTGGTGACGACCCTACGCCGTTCGAGGTCCGGTTCCCAATGTCGTCTTGAGATAGCGGTGTTTTGTCCTTCGTCCACCCGACACTGCTAACGTCGTCCCCCACTTTCCCCAATGCTGATCCCAGGCCATTACCTCGGCGGCCGTTACCGGCTCGTTCGCCCGCTCGGCGCCGGGGGCATGAGCGCCGTCTGGGAGGCCGAGCACATCAACACGGGACGGGCCGTGGCGGTGAAAATCGTTTCCGCGGACCTCGCACGCCAACCCGAAGCCATCGCCCGCTTCAATCGCGAAGCACGCTCTGCGGCGCAGATCCGTTCGCCCTATGTGGTCCAGATCTTCGACCACGACGTGGACCAGGACCTCGGCCCGTTCCTCGCCATGGAGCTCCTCGAAGGCGAGACGCTCGGCCAGCTCCTGCAACGCGAAGGGACCATCGCCCCTTGGCGCATCGCTCGTATCCTCACCCACATCGCCAGCGCGCTCACCAAAGCCCACGACCACGGCATCGTTCACCGCGACGTCAAGCCTGACAACATTTTCCTCGTGCAGGTCGAGCACGGCGACGAAATGGCCAAGCTCCTCGACTTCGGTGTGGCCAAAGGGCCCGCGGGCAACCTCGCACAAACTATGGAGGGCGTGCTGATCGGCACCGCGACGCACATGAGTCCGGAGCAGGCGCTTGGCAAATCCGTCGACTACCGCACCGACATCTGGGCGCTCGGAGTGCTCGCGTTCGAGGCTCTCGTGGGACGGCTTCCGTTTGCAGAAGAGTCCCTTGCTGCGCAGCTCATGGCCATTTGCATTGGAACGATCCCAGTCCCCTCGTCGATGAACGCGGCGGTCCCGGCGGGGTTCGACGAGTGGTTTGCGAGGGCTGTCCACCGCGACCCCGAGGAACGTTTCCAGAGCGCCGAGGAGCTCGCAGGGTCCCTGGTGGATCTCTGCGACACCGCCGCTCGTTCGCTGCGTGTGCCGCCAAACCCAGTTCCCAAGCTATGCCTCTACTTCGTGAGCGACGGGGACGTGACCGTGGGGCCGGTGGATGGCCCGTTGCTTCTCAAGGGATTTGACGCGGGACGGGTTCCTGAGGGGACGCGGGTTTGGACCGAGGGGTGGCCGCGATGGCGTCCAGCCGCCGAGGTGGCCGACGAGCTGCGCTTGGAATTCGGCTGCGGTCACGACACGCTCGAAGTCCCTATTGCGCTCCTGCGCGAGGAACCCGGTCTCGAGGCGCTCGCGGGACGATCGATGTTCCCGCCGATGGCTCCAGCGATCCAGTATTCTCGAGGCCCTTCAGTTCCAGTCTTCTACCTGACCGACGGCACCACGACGGTGGGTCCGGTACGAAGCTCCAAGCTTCGTCGAGGCGTAGATGCCGGTGAGGTTGCCGCCGACACGCTGGTGTGGCGTGACGGATGGTCCGAATGGCGGTCCCTTCAGAGCGCTCTCGAAGGGATCGTGGAGCTTGGGCCTGAGGACCTCGAGGACGTGGTCGAGGGACATGGGTTGGAAGCCATCGGGCCTCGCTCGATGTTGCCACCGGCCGCGCCGGTTCCTGTCCTCGAGCCTGCCTGTTACGTGGTGGATGGCGACCTGACGGTGGGGCCGATCCCGCTCACGGGTCTTCGGGAGGCGCTGGCGGACGGGCTCCTTCCTGCTTCCGCACTGGTGTGGCGCGAAGGGACCGGCGCCTGGCGCACCGTCGGCGAGCTTCGCATCGAGCTCAACGTGTCCCTGTCCCATGCCGTGGCGAGCCCGGGGAAAGTCGTGGCTCTCGGCCCCGTGTCGATCTTGCCGCCGGCGGCTCCTCCTCGCCTACGATAAACCAGGTCCAGATCGAGACCCGACAGTGAGGATCTCCTGCAAGGTGCAATGAGGGGGAGTCCTCACTGGTCTGCCTTTGCTTTGGAAAGCCAACGCGACAGAACCTTCGCCAGGGGCCCTGGGGCGATCGGCTTGGTCAAAAAGTCGTCCATCCCCGCCTCGAGGCATGTCTCGCGGTCCCCCTGCATCGCTTGGGCGGTCATCGCAATGACCGGGATCGAACGATTGAGAACTCGCGAAGCTGCACTGCGAAGGTTCCGTGTGGCTTCTAGGCCGTCCATCACGGGCATTTGCACATCCATCAGGACAAGATCGTAGGGGAGCGTACTCAGTGCCTCGAGCGCCTCGGCCCCGTTGGCTACCACGTCCGCTCGCAGCCCGAGCTTCCCTAGAATCGCCATCCCTACCTGCTGATTGGTGATGTTGTCGTCGACCAGTAGGACCCGCGCCTGACTCCCTGCAAAGGAATTTGCCAGTCCTGTAACAGAGGGTCTCCGGACCACAAGCTCTCGATCCTTGTGCACGTGACCTGCACGTGCCAGTACACCCAACAGAACATCCTGCAGCTCCAGGTCGCGTATTGGCTTCGCAAGGTCCGCTTCCGACCGTCGAGTCGGCCCGGTGGGCTGACGCTTTCCAAAGGAGGTCATCATCACAAGGCATGTCTTTGCAATAGTGGGGTCTGTCTTGATGGCCCACGACAGCGTGTCGCCGGTCATCCCCGGCATCTGCACGTCCAGCAGGGCAACACGGTAAGGATCGGCCTCGTCAACGGCACGAAGAAGAGCGCTCAGCGCCAATCCGCCATTGGCAACGGCCAGCGGACGCATCCCCCACGAGGCCATGCGCACGATCAGCATCTCGCGGCTCGCAGCACTGTCATCCACCACCAGCACGCGCACGCCCAGTAGGTCCGAGCAGCGAATCTCGGGCGGTGCCCCCTGCTGTCGACCCAGTCTTGCGGTGAACCAGAACTCGGACCCCTCGCCCTCTCGACTGTTGACTCCAATCTCGCCCCCCATCATCCTGCAAAGTTGCTTCGAGATGGCTAGCCCCAGTCCGCTCCCCCCGTATCGCCGCGTCGTCGAGGCATCCACCTGGCTGAACTTGTCGAACAGCAGGTCTATCTTGTCCGCTGGAATACCGATCCCCGTGTCACGCACAGAGAAGCGCAACATGGCTTCCTCCTCTGTGCAAGCCTGGCAAGACTGCGGGGTCACACGTATGGCGACCTCTCCGGCATCGGTGAACTTGAGCGCGTTGGCCACAAGATTGGTCAGGATCTGTCGCAACCGTCCCGGATCGCCACGCAACATCGGAGGCACCTCGGGATCGGCCGCGCAGATCAGTTCGAGCCCCTTTTGGTGGGCCTGCAAGGCAAGAGTAGACGCGAGGTCATCGAGCAGACTGGGAAGCTCGAAGTCAAGCAGCTCTAGATCCAGCTTCCCTGCCTCGATTTTTGAGAAGTCTAGGATATCGTTGATCAGCGCGAGGAGCGACTCCCCACTGGCACGAATGATCTTGGCGTAGTGCCTCTGCTCGTCGCGCAACTCTGTATCGAGCAACATGCCGGTCATCCCAATGACCCCGTTCATGGGAGTTCGGATCTCGTGGCTCATGGTGGCAAGGAACTCGCTTTTGGCAGCACTCGCCATCTTCGCACGGAGGGTCATTTCGTTGGCGCGAAGGGTCTCTTGCTCCAGCCGATGGTTCGTCTCACGCAACGCCTCCTCGGCCCGCTTGCGCGCAGTGATGTCGCGAGCTACCCCGGTCAATCCCATTCGCGTCCCATCGGTGCGCTGCAGTGGGGTGACATGAAGGTCGAACCACATGGGATCGCCTTGGACCTCTAACCCATACTCGACCCGGGTTAGTCTCCCTGTCTTCAAGGTCTGGAGAAGTGCGTCCTTGATGATTCCGTAGGTCGGCTCGGGAAAGCCAATGTCATCGAAACTCCTGCCCAAGAACTGCTCCGGCGGCACAAAGACGGGAGAGGAAGCATGGACATGGTAGTCCCGGAACACCAAGTCGCTGTCCAAGGTGAAGATCAGGTCGTTCATGCTCTCGAGCAGCCACCTGACGCGGTGCTCGCTCTCGGCCAGTGCTTCTTCGACCTGCTTACGCGTGGTGATATCGTGCACAGTGCCGATTGCGGACCGTGCCTGTCCCCCTTCGTGAAAGGTCACCTCCGCCCGCTCATGGACCCACTTGATCTGTTCGCCCACACAAGCGCGATGTTCGATGTCGTAGTGCCCGCCCCCCGCCAGCGCTGCTGCCCAGAGCGCCATGACCTGCTCCCGATCGCCTGGATGAACGAACTCAAAGAAGGCTTTTCCGGTCAGCGGGGTGCCTGGAACGACGGAGAAGATGGCATAGGTCTCGTCCGACCAGGTGAGGACATCGTGGGAAATGTCCAAATTCCAGCTGCCGAGATGAGCGATGCGCTGGGCTTGCTGCAACCGCAGTGTGTCTTCCAGCCGCGTCGTGATGTCTTCGAAGACCCAGATGCCCCCGGCGTTGGGATCCTTGGCATCGATCGCCTTGCCCGTCATGATCACCGTGAAGAGCGTGCCGTCTTTCTTGCGGAATGTCTGTTCCGCACAGTACGTCCCCCCTGCTGCAAGCAACGGATAGGCATCGTTGCCAAACTGCTCGTAGGCCTCTTGGGATGGATAGAGGAAACGCGTACTTTTGCCGATCATCTCTTCCAGCGTGTATCCCACCATCTCGGACAGCCTCCGGTTCGCCCAGCTCTGCTTCCGATCGATCACCAGGGACATGCCGACAGGGGACGTTTCCAGGATGACCGCCTGCTGACGCGACAGACGAAGCGTCTCGTTGCGGGCCTTTCGGTCTTCGGTGATGTCACGTCCAATGCCGAGCACGCCGAGCACCTGACCTTGCCCGTCAACCATTGGACACTTGGTGGTCTCCAAGAGCTCCCGATGACCGTCCGAGGCAAAGGTGATCCATGCCTCGTTGACCGTGGATCCCCCCCGCTCCATGGCGGCCCGATCCCGGTCTCGGAACACGTCGGCCAGTTCCTTGTCCACAAAGTCGTAGTCCGTCTTGCCGACAATGTCGGCTCCCTTTGCGCCGAAGAGCTGCTCGCAGCGTGGATTGCAGGACAGATAGACCCCTTGCTTATCTTTGAGCCATACCAGGTCAGGGATCGTGTCGATGAGCGCTCGAAGGTGCGCCTGCTGCACTGCGATATGGCGGTCGGTTCGACGCAGCAGAACATAGGTAAAGGCGAGCAGCAGCGCCAGAAGCAGCCCGCCGCTGGTTGCGGTGAGGGTCAGCAGTCGCACATAGACCGCCATCTCCGCTGTGATGTCGAGCATGATAAGAAGGTGGCCGACGACGTTGCCCGTAACGTCCCGGAGCGGCGTACTTGCAACCCTCCAGCGTTTTCTGTCGAAGGTGATCTCCTGGTCTGTTTCCTCGGCAGCAGGATTGCTCGCCGCACGGTCAGCCCACAGCGCAAAAGCGTCGGGAAGGCGCCCCTGGGAGGCAAAGGGGACAACGCTCGCGCGAAGCCGATCCCAGTCAGGGTCCCGTCCAAGCTGACGCATTCCCTCGTCGAAGGCCTCCCTGTTCAGATGGGTCTTGGGAAGGACCACAGCCAGCTCGAGGCCAAGACTGTGGCGCTGCTCGTTGAGAAGGTCCTCGATTTCCTGACCGAGCTCCACGTATCCGACAACCTTGCCACCGTCGAAGACCGGCTGGACCACCTGGTGGATCAAGGTGCCGAGCGGCCCGAGCGCAATGCCGGAAGCGGTCGTGCCGACCGGAGGGGTCTCGTGGGCCGTACAGCGTTCGAGAGAGCGGGGCTCGCGGATGCACAGCAGGCAGGCGCCGCGCTCATTGAAGAACCCGAGGTGCGCGACGTGGCTGTCGTGGCGCATCGTGTCGAACACCGGGCGCCACGGGGTCAGCAGAGCGGGACGGCGCTCGCGCATCGCTTGTCGTACCGTGGCGTCGGCTGCGATGACCTTGGCGACAGCGATCAGGCCAGCAGCTTGGCCCTCGAGGTCCATCCGGAACTCGCGCCGAACCGTAGCGACCTCAGCGTTGGTACGGTCGGCCAGCCTCTGGCGATGCTGCAGCCACAGGAAAGTCCCGGATCCCGCCATCAGAAAGGCGAGCATGAGGGTCACGGTGGGCAGAAGACGCCGCAGGACAGGGCCGGGAGGGGCGAACGGAGAAGCGGTACCAGTCTCGTTCATAGGGTAGTATCGGAGCATGTGGGGGTTGCGGTGCTGTCCAACGTGGGGGCCGAGATACCACGACACGATGAGGGGGGAACGGGGAATTTCGGATGCGACGCCCGAGTCGGGCAGGCCTTAGGCAACTCTCGAGGTTTCAAAAGGTCCGTTCCGCGAGCCTTGGGTGGTCTCGAAACGCGCCAAAACCGGTACTTCCAGGCCAACATCCCCAATGCTCCAACGGGAGCCAGCACCGCCCCAACGATCAGCCCGACGAGCAACCACCCGTCTATCCGCTTTGCATTGCGTCGCAGGATCAGGCGGGCTTCGGGCGTCACTTTGCTGTCCCACGAAAGGTCCGTCGTGATGGTCAATGGCACCTGCTCCTCAGGGTCAAACACCGCGGGGAACGACTCTATCGTGCACTCGCCGATGGTCTCCCCTTCCCACGAGCTGTGATACAACTCGATTACCCTGCCCTGTAGACCGTGCATTGCCACGCGGTAGGTCACCTTGCTACAGTCCGACTTGAGCCAGAACGTGGCTGACACTGGGCTCGCCCCCCGAGGTATCACCACCGGGCCGGTTCTCCCATCAAAGTGGCCTGGGGAGAGACTGGCGCCAGACGGCGTTGCCTTTATGGGGTCAAAGAGCGGGATCGTCTGCAGCAACGTTCCGCTTTGCGCTGTCAACATGGTGTAGCCAACAGGAAGCATCCACGACGTTGCACTCAGCAGGATCGCGATGCACATGGTGACCCACGGTAACGCCCGTGGAGCGCCCGGCATCGGCTGGCCGGGCACGACAGGAGTCGGCTGTAACGAGGCACCGCAGAACAGGCACACGGCGATATGGTCGGGACTGGTTGCCCGGCAGCGAAGACAGGTGCGCATAGCCCGCGGACGTTACCCGAGGTCGTGCTCGCCTGCAAGGGATGATTGGGGTTAGCCTATGGGGCCTCTTATGCGGTTCATCCTCCTCTGGCAAGCTTTTCTGGCAAGCTTTTTGGGCGCAACAGGGCGACGTCTGTGTGCTACACGCCCACGAGCAGATCGTTCACAACCTCGAGTCTACGATCCAGAGTGTCCGCCAGTGGCTCCCTCGGATGTTGGGAAACTCGAGGGGCTTGGAAGGCGGCGAGGGTGGCGGATTGCGGAATTGGAGTCCGCAGTTGCGTAGCAGCACGGTCCTACGCAAAATCTGCTAAATCGCCTTCTGCCGCGGGTCCTTATCCCGTCGATCTTTGCGATCGGCGCGCCGTGTCCATGGCTTGCACCTCGCCGGTCCGCCGACTGCGCCTTGGGACGGGTGAAGGCGCCTCGCAAGACTTTGCAAGGGGTCCTCTCGGCGGCCGGAGCGTCACCGGTAAGTTTGCAGGGGGTCTTCTGGACAGCCGCAGACCCTCCAGCAAAATTAGCGACCACTTGTCGCGGCCGAAACACCGCACTTCAACATTTTGCACGGTCGGTCTCGACCCCCGAAGCGTCTCCAGCGAGGTCCTCTTGCCGGACCCTTTCTGAGAAGGAACCCCCCCTCGACAAAATGTGCACCCCTCCTTCGGACGGCCGAAGAGCTCCCGGAAGATTCGGGACCCCCTTACTGTGCGCGCACCTTGCCTGACAACATTGTGGTCTCCCAGTCTAGGAGCATCGAAAGGCTAGGCGGAGGGATTTGCACCACCGTTCTTTCCGCCGGAATTGTCGTCTGCAAGTTTTGTTGGGCCCGCTCTCGCCGCTGCGCGCGTCGGTCGCTAAAATCGAAGTGGTCCATGGGGCTCCAAGTATTGGCGAGCTGGTTTTGTGCGCGGCTCTGGGCGGCCGCGGATTTCTTTGGGCCAAAGCTCCCCCTCAGCCCTACGTGCGGAACAACGACGGGTTGTGGTCTCCCCATTCGCGTGCCATGTTCTCTCCATGGACCGTTCGTCTTCACCCCCCGCGAAACTGCACGCCCCTGGGCCTGCGTCCTCCAGTCACGCCGCCGTCTGCCCTGGACAGGATTCGCGTTTTCCTCCGGTCGATGAACGCATTGTCCAGCCGGAGAGCCGCTTCGAGGTGATGCACGGTCAGGTTTACGAGATGATGGGCTCACGCCAGCCGCGCGCCATCGCCACCGGACAGCTCGCCTATGTCCTTTTCGCGCTCGCCCGGCCCGAGTTCCAAGCCGCCGTGGACATGCTCACACGCGCCGACCGCTACAGCGACGTGGCCCCAGACGCCTGTGTCTTCCCAAAGGCCCCCACATTGGCTGGAGGACGTCGGTTAGAACACTTGGTGTTCGAGGTGCTCGATTCGCAGTCGGTGGCAAACGTGACGGAGAAGGTACGGCTCCTCAAGAAACGCGGAGTCCGACGGCTGTTCATCTTGGATATCAACGCAGCGACCGTATCCGAGTGGATCCAGGGGAGTTGGAACGAGCTGTCCAAGGTGATCGAGGACCCCATTTGCTTCGTACGTCCTCTTGGGCTCAAGTCGCTGCTCGAGGCCGCGGATGCGGATCGCGAGGTTGCCTTGGCGCTGCTGGCGAAGCGCACTCCGGTGTTGATGGAGCGCATTCGCAAGGGGGAGAAGAGGGGGGAGAAAAGAGGCTTCGCCGATGGCAGGGAGGAAGGTCGACGTGAGGGCCTGGTCGCGGCAATCACATGGTATTGCGAGTTTCTCGGGATCGAGGTCTCCCAGGAACGTCGCACGGTGCTCGAGCGCGCTGACGAGACCTCGCTGCGCGCCTTGGTCGATCAACTCCAAACCCATCGTCAGTGGCCGAGCGGCGACATGCCGTCGTGAACGTTGGCGACGTGATCGGTGGGGCGAGCTACTGGCCCCCTGGACGCACGTCCCAGATGCAGCGTGGAGCCGCACGCGCTCGGCACTGGGTATGGGTTGCCAGCGGAGGAGTCACGCCGAGGCGATCGGTAAACTCACGAAGCCATCCCGTGATCGTGCAGCAGAAAAGCCAGTTGGGCTTGCCGACATCGGCCACTTCGATCTTGCAGCTATGCTCGGTGAACTGCAGGACGCGCATCTCGCCCTCATCGTTGAACTGTTTCCACAGGCCCGCACCGCGCTGCATGAGGAGCTTCGGTTTGGCGAGGTAAAAGGCAATCTTGAGCGTGATTCCGCGAAGGTTGGACCGCGCGCCAGCGGCCCCGATCTCTTCGGCAAGCCGTCCATCGCCCCGTCCCAGCTGCTTCTCCGCTACGGCCAGAAACTCGGCGAATTCCTCCATCGGATGCCAATTGATCGCGATGGCCGAGACGTAACGTTCTCTTACTGGAGGCGAGCAGTGCGCAAGCACGTCGCGAAGAGCGCTTGTTCCGTACCGCGCTTCGACAAACTGGGCCGCATTCAGGAGGCCTTGTGCCTTGATGTTCACGGGAAGGCCAATGGTGTCATGGGGGCCTTCGGAGGGCAACGGTAGTAGCCGCGTTGTTCAAGCGCGTGGCAGCGTGACCCCGAGTTGCCCCTGGTATTTGCCGCATCGATCCCGGTAGGAAACCTCGCAAGGGGTTTCGGCTCGCAAGAACACCATTTGGGCGATCCCCTCGCCTGCGTAAATGCGTGCCGGGAGCGTGGTGGTGTTGGAAAACTCAAGGGTCACATGGCCCTCCCACTCGGGCTCGAGGGGGGTGACGTTGACGATGATCCCGCAGCGGGCGTAGGTCGATTTGCCTAAACAAATCACCAGGACCTCCCTGGGGATGCGGAAGTATTCAACAGTGCGAGCGAGGGCGAAGGAGTTGGGCGGGATGACGCACTGGTCACCGCGGACATCCACGAAGCCGCGTTCATCGAACTGTTTCGGGTCGACGATGGTGGAAAAGAGGTTGGTAAACACCTTGAATTCGGGCGCGCAACGCACGTCGTAGCCGTAGCTCGATGTCCCGAAAGAAATCACCCGGCGGCCTTCCACCTCCCGCACCAGACCGGGCTCGAATGGCTCGATCATCCGGTGCTCTGCGGCCATCTTCTTGATCCACGAGTCTGGGCAGACGCTCATGAGGACACTCGCTAAACGTGGTCGCGCGCGGAGGCAATATTGCGGGCCCGCAACGAAGCGTTCCACCGGCGGCCGCATGAGGCATAGTGGCATCTGCAGCCCCAGTGACGGGGAGTAGAAGGGCTTGATGGCTTCACGGGGGCGAATTCTGATTGTCGACGACGAAGCGAACGCTCGCTCTGCGCTCGGAGAGATCCTGCGCGACGAGGGCTACGTGACCGAGACGGCCGCTGATGGCTTCAAAGCGCTTGGCAAGCTCGAAGATTTTTCGCCCGACGTGATCCTCACAGATCTGAAGATGCCCGGGCTCGACGGGATCGCCTTCATGGAGAAAGGGAGAGCGGCTGCTCCGGGAGCCGTGTTCGTCGTCATGACCGCCTTCGGGACCATCTCGAGCGCCGTCGACGCGGTCAAACGAGGGGCCGAGAACTACCTCACCAAACCCCTTGACCCTGAGGCGCTCACCGCGGTGGTCGAGCGCGCGATGGAAAAGGCGCGGCTCCTGAGCGAAACAAGACGCTTGCGGGACCGCCTGCGCGAAAGGAACGCCTTTGGCCACATCATTTCGAGCGACCCGAAGATGCAAGCGGTGCTCAATCTCGTCGGGCAGGTGGGCCCTAGCAAAGCAAGTGTTCTGATCGCCGGCGAGAGCGGCACGGGCAAGGAGTTGATCGCAGAGGCCATTCACCTGGCGTCCCCGCGGGCCAAGATGCCGTTCGTGCGCCTGCACTGCGCGGCGCTCGCCGAGTCGCTCCTCGAGAGCGAGCTCTTCGGACATGAGCGCGGAGCCTTCACCGGCGCAGTAAACCGTCGTGAGGGGCGGTTTCGCCTGGCGGACGGCGGCTCGCTGCTTTTGGATGAAATTGGAGAGATCCCCCTCGGCACGCAGGTCAAGCTCCTAAGATTTCTTCAAGAGCGAACCTTCGAGCGCGTCGGAGGCAACGAGACCCTCAAGGTCGACGTTCGGATCATCGCGGCTACCAACCGCAATCTGAGAGCAGAGATGGCCCGTGGAACGTTCCGTGAGGATCTCTTTTACCGTTTGAACGTCGTGACCGTGGAGCTTCCCGCGCTCCGTGAGCGTCGCAGTGACATCGGAGCCCTTGCGAGCTTCTTTTTGCGACGTTATGCGGCGGAAAACGGAAAGAACATCGCAGGCATTGCCGACAAGGCGCTCGATGCCATGACTCGGTATTCGTGGCCGGGCAATGTCCGCGAGCTTGAAAATGCCGTGGAACGCGCCGTCGTGCTCTGCGACATGACAGAGATCGAGATCCAACACCTTCCCACCGCCGTGGTCCCCGAAAGAGAGCGGGAGGGGCCTCCACCGATACCAGGGTCGACAATCCAAGACTTGGAACGCTACGCGATCCTGAAAACCTTAGAAGCCTGCGGCGGTTCGACGTCGAAGGCGGCAACGGTCCTTGGCGTCTCGCCCCGCAAAATTCAGTACAAACTTCACGAGTACACCCAAAAAAACGAGTCAGGAGGCCCTAGCTCGGTCCGTTGACGTCCAAGACCTTCCTAAAGGACCTTGAGAGCGGGATCAGCCGTAGTCTTTTTCGTGCCGTTCCTGGTCTTCTTTGCAGCGGATACAAAGGTTGGTCTCGGGACGGGCCTCGAGACGTTTGGCAGAAATCTCTTCGCTGCATTCCTCGCAGACCCCGAACGTGCCTTCCTCGATCTTCTGGAGCGCCCGCTCGATCTTGTCGAGAAACCCTTTTTCACGTCCTCGAAGACGGAAGGTGAAGGATTGCAGGTACTCGCTCGAGGCCAGATCCATCTCGTCAGGAAGGTCGTCCGTGTCGAGGGTCATGTCCTGCTCGAGGGTCTGTTTGGCCTTTTTGAGGATCTCCTCACGCTTCTCGGTCAGGAGTGCCTTGAACTTCTTCGTCGTCGCCTTGTTCACGTCAATCGCTCCATGGTTACGAGTGCGCTGCGGGACCTTGAGGGCGCAAGAGAGTAGGCACGGAACCTTGGAACGTCAATCTACCCAGGTGCTCGGAATCGACGAAAACGGACTCGGACCTCGTATGGGGCCGCTGCTCGTCACCGGGGTGCTCGGCATCTGCCACCCCTCGCTGTCGGAGATCCTTACCCCCGCCCCCGCAATTACCACGCCCCTCGGAGATTCCAAAGTGCTCGTCTCTTTTCGAGATTCCAGGCTCGGCGAGACATGGGCCCGGGCTCTTCTCGCACGCAACGGAGCCAAACCGGATTGCCCCCACGACGCTCTCTTGGCCCTGCTGCTCGAGACTCCCGAGGAGCTGCGCGCCCCATGCCCGCCCGACCATCTCGACTTGTGCTGGGCCACCGACAACGAAGCCTTCGAGGCCTCCGACCACCAAGTCGACCAGGCACAACGAGACCTCGACGGGCTCGCCCAATCGGGTCTCGAGATCGAAAGCGCCCACGCCATGATGGTGTGCACGTCCCGTCTCAACACCGCCCTGACCGAGGGGCGATCCCGCTTGCTCGAGGATCTCCACGCCATGGAACGGCTGATCGTGGACGCACGCACACGCTGCAAACAAGACCTCGTGGCTACCTGCGGAAAGGTCGGCGGCTTCGACCGCTATGGCCCGCACTTCGGCCCCCTCGGGGGCCATCTGCGCACCGCCGTCGAAGAAGGACGTGCCTTGAGCCGCTATCGGATCGCTGGCATCGGCGAAGTCTCTTTTGTTCGCAACGCCGAAGCGAACCATCCGCTGGTCGCACTAGCGTCGCTCATCGGCAAGTGGATCCGGGATTTCTTCATGAGAAGGATTATTCGCTATCACCGAAGCGTCGATCGGAGCCTTCCCATGGCCAGCGGCTACCAGGACCCGGTCACCGCGCGGTTTCTATCCCAGAGCGCTTCGAGCCGGCTCGCACGAGGAGTGCCCGATCGGTGCGTAGAACGTCGAACAGCGCGCAGCTGCTCGCGGTAGGAAGCGGAGCGGCCTTACGGCACGGTAACCGCGACGGCGAGGCCTCCACCAATGGTCCTGGACCAGTCCGCATCGTTGATCCGCCACGCGTATACCTGCGCCTTGAGATCGACCATGCTGCTAAGCGTGTAGCCGCCGCCAAAGCCAAAGGTGATGTCGCTGCGGTTGGTGTCGCCAAACCGGTTGTACCGAATCCCTGTCAGCACCCCCGCAAAGGCGTCGCCAACCTGAACATAGACTTGTGCCGGGATACTCATGGCCCAGGACGACTGCGGCGAAGTGTTGACGTAGGGGAAATAAACCCCGGTATCGACACGAAGCATCTTGGGCAGCTGTACGCGGATTGGAATCCCAAGGAGGCCCGCGAAGTCCGACTTGGCCACAAACGGGAACACATAGCGGGCCTGAAGACCCACGGACACAATCCGCGTGGCCAAAAAGGAGCTCGTGATGCGAAGCTCCGGGTTGGTCCAGTTGTCGCCGCCTTGACCAAAGGTTTCCGTTTCGTACAAGCGCCCGTTGGCGTCCGCACCGGCCCCGAACGCTGCGCCGCTCCAGATGGCAGGATCGCTAAAACGATACCCGGTCCGCACCCCCAGCTCGAGACCGTTCGTAACCCCCAACGCCGCATCAAGCTGCGCCCCTACCCCCGCCTTCATACCGGCAAAAATGTCCTGCGCCTGGGCGAGCCCGAGCCCTGCCTCGCCTCGAAACGTCAGGCCTTGAAGGGTCAAAGGACGATCGACCCAGGGCTCCACGGCAAAGGCAGACGCCGTGACCGTACCGACCAGGGCACCTGTTGCGAGAAACACGGACTTGTTCATTTATTTTCTCCCCATAGTCTGTGGTTTGAAGCGAGTCGGACCACCTACCACGAGGTTATCCGAGAAGCGTCGTGATCGACCAAGGCTCGTCGGAAAGCCCAAGGAGCCGCCTTCGACGCTGCATCAGTTCGGCTCGTCGCTGCCGTAGCCACGCGAAGTCCTGACGCGGCAACCACACGGACAACAGAAGCACCGTCAACACAAAATTCGCTAGCGCCATCAGGGGAAACAGCAGGACCGGCCACCTCGCCCCAACGAGAAACACCACGAGGTCGACCCCTGCGGCCACCATGAAGATGCGCTCCACGAAGATCGCCGTGATGGACGCCGTCATGAACCACGCAAACACATGCAAAAGCTCGCTCTGCATCGGCCCTAGCCCCGCTAGCATCGCCCCAACGCCGAGCGCGATCTGTGCCCCCAGTTGAAATACAATCACCGCCGTCAGCCGTCGATTGAGCTGCGTCCGCGTCAGCGTCTCGCGCGCCCAAACAAGAATCAACACCCCGAAGAGCAGAACCACCACCGAGGGGACCGTCGCCAGCGTATGGGTCATTTGCCCTCCCAGAAGCTCCACATATCCCCACGAAACAAGTGGAACCACGGTCCATGCTGCCCCAAAAAGCCCCCCCACAAACGTCCGCGTCCGCGTGCCGATGGTCGGGTCCAGGTCGTCGCTCAACTTGCGAAGCCGCTCGTCTTCCACAGCCCTCTTGCGCACCTCCGTTTCCACCCTCGTGGCAAGCTCCAAAGGCGGAACTGAAACCTCGCGCAATAGCACCGCCGCCGCATTTGGATCCCCCTCGTTGAGCTCGTATTCGATGACCGCCGCAAGCGTGCGATCCAGCCCCTTTCGTGCCGCTTCGTTTTCCTCCCAGGCCGCCAGCGCCTCGCGATAGCCGAAACGGCACTCGCCCAATAGGTTGTAGATGGCAAGCGCGCGGTCTTCGCTCGGAGCTTCCGCCAGCTTCCTGAGAAGAGTGTCCGCACTCGTACGAGCGTCGCGCGCCAGCCTTCGGGAATCCCGATGACGTAAATACGCGTCGATCGCCCGTCGGAGCACCTCGGCGCTCGCGAACCGCTGCAGAGGATCCCGCTGCAGCGCGCAGCGGGCGATCTGCTCGGCTTCATGCGGAAACCCCTGGGGGAACGGAGGCTCGGACAGCAGGATCGCACTCAACATCGCCTGCAGGTTGTCTCCCTGGTGCGGCGGCGTTGCGGCAAACACCTCGTAGAAAATGCCTCCTAGAAGGTACACGTCGGTCCGCTCCGACAGGAGCGACGCGTTGGTCTCGACCATTTCTGGCGCCATGTAGGCAGGCGTGCCCACAAGCTCGGTCGCCTCCGATGCAAGGGGGAGCCTCCCGGTGGGGTCTGGACGCAAGCTGACCGCAAGCCCCCAGTCGAGCACGTACACCTCGCCAAAGGCGCCGATCATCACGTTCTCTGGCTTCAGGTCGCGATGGAGGATCCCTCGGCTGTGAGCGAAATGGACCGCATTGCAGACCTGGGAAAGAATCCGAAGGTTCCATTCGATAGGATCGTGCGCGTCAAACAGGCGAGCGATGTCCGCAGGCTTGTGCATCAGGGCTGTCCACTCGACCCCCTCGATACGACGCATCACGATGAGAGGTCGTCCCGTGGGGTCCAGGCTCACGTCGTAGACAGGGACCACGTTGGGATGTTCCAAAGCGCCCGTGATCCAGGCCTCGCGAAGGAGCTTGACCGTCGCGTTTGGATCGACCGAGCCGGGACGCGTCGTTTTGACCGCGACCTCGCGTCCCAGAGCCCCTTGGATCGCGTTGTGGACAATCCCCATGCCCCCTTCGCCGAGCACGGTCCCGAGGACCAAAGGGACCGCGGTCCGTGCGGCTAGGAAACGGACACTGTCGATCGCGGTGAGCTGCCTAGGCTGGATGGTCGCGCGGGGGTTGTGTTCCATGGTGCGCGCCAGCTCGGGTCCGAGCGTCTGGACCTGCTGCAGGGTCGTCATGAGGGCTTTGTCCACCGGCGCATCTTGCCATGTTACGTCGCGCGCGACGCTTTTCGGGCGACCTCGTGCTACGAGGCCCGCATGCACGAAATCGCCTCTCGGGTCCTCGCCAAAGACCCTCGCGCCATCGCCCGCGCCCTTCGCCTCGTCGACGACCGCCTGGCGGACTGTGTCCCCGTGCTCAAAGACCTCTTTCCAAGTACGGGCAAAGCCTTCGTGCTCGGCGTCACGGGAAACCCTGGAGCGGGCAAGTCGACGCTTTCGGACCGCATCATCCAGAACTTTCGAGCCCAAGGAAAAACCGTCGGCGTCATCGCCGTCGACCCGACGAGCCCGTTCTCAGGAGGGGCGATCCTGGGAGATCGCATACGCATGCAGCGTCATGCGACCGACCCGGGGGTGTTCATTCGCTCGGTCGCGACCCGTGGACACCTTGGAGGCCTGTCGCGCTCGGCTCGCGACATGGTGAGGGTTTTCGACGCCGCCGGGGTCGACCTGGTCCTGGTCGAAACGGTCGGAGTGGGCCAGGACGAGATCGAGATCACCCGCACCGCCCATACGACCCTGGTGGTCATGGCGCCTGGCATGGGGGACGAGGTTCAAGCGATCAAAGCGGGCATCATGGAGTGCGCCGATGTCTTCGCGGTCAACAAGGCCGATCGGGACGGGGCCGATTCCGCCGTGCGCGACATCGAGCTGATGATCGCCCTTGGAAGCGAATCGATGGTGGCCATGTCGAAGATCCGAGGCCACCGGACCCACACGGCGGCCGACGCCCACGTACGGGTGGAACAGCGGGCTACGGCGCGCTGGATCCCTCCTATCGTTAAGTGTGTGGCGCTCCGGAACGAAGGGGTCGCGGAGCTTTGCAAGGCCATCGACAGGCACCACGTGTGGGGGGCCGAGACAGAAGAGGGGAGGGCGCGCCGAAGGGGACGTCTTGCCGACGAGGTGCGGGAAACCTTGCGCGAGGCGCTCATCGACGCGGCCTCTCGAGCCCTTGGCGAGCGTATCGAGGAGACGGTGCGTGCGGTCGACGCGCGCGAGGTCGACCCGTATACGGCGACCGAGCAACTCATCGAGGCGTTTCGAACCGCACCACGGGGCTGACGTACCTGGGCCATGGTGCCAAACCACCTGGCCCCCCGGTCCCGACCGGGTTGGCGGAGGTTCAAACCATGTGATGCCCCGGTTCCGACCGGGGGATGCCTGCTACCCTGCGCCCCATGGATCCCAAGACCTCCCACGGCATGCTCCTGGCTCCCGGCGCGTCCGACGGCCACGCGGTTCGCCTCCCCGGATCTTTCCCCTCCCTCGACGACCACATCGTCAAGCCCGAAACCCGCGAGGAAATGCTCCGTGGCCGTCGCGTGATGGCCATGCCGGCTCT
>CAITRH010000171.1 GCA_903894755.1 uncultured delta proteobacterium | reverse complement strand
TGCGAAGGACCACGCGTTTACCTTCCTCGACCACGCCTTGAAACACGGCGACTCACTCGTGGGGCTCACCAAGGCGCAGCTCGGTGCGTTCCACTGGAGTCCCCCGGGGAACGACTACGGCCCGCTGTTCGCTGGCATTAGCGCGGACGTCATTGCGGTGACCGGCTGGAGGGCGCAGATCCAGGCGCTTGGCGAAGGGGACTACGACCAGCGGCGCATGGCGTGGAAAGGGGCCGAGGACGTTGTGCGCGATGAGCGGCGCATTGGGGACATGTGCATTGCGGCGTACTTCGGGGCGGAGAAGGACAAGGACCGCGAGGCGCTGAGACGCGACTACCGCGCGAAGCTGGACGCGTGGAAAGCGGGCGGCAACAGGTTGGAGACTGACGGCATCGTCGAGGAGCTGCGCGGTGGCGAGAGGCCGGTGCTGCCTCTGCATTGGGAGATCGAGTTCCCCGAGGTGTTCGGGCGGGGGAATCCTGGGTTCGATGCAATGGTGGGAAACCCGCCGTTTCTGGGGGGCAAGCGGATCAGCACGGTCAGTGGTGAGGGGTTTCGCGACTGGCTGGCGCAACAGCACGTCGGCGCCAATTCGAATGCGGACCTCGTGGCCCACTTTTACCGCCGTGCGTTCTCGCTGATCCGGGATCGAGCGGCCTTCGGGCTCATTGCAACCAATACAATAGGACAGGGCGATACGCGCGCGACGGGGCTACGTTGGATTTGCACGCACGGCGGCGAGATCTACGCCGCCACGCGGCGTGTGAATTGGCCTGGGATGGCAGCGGTGGTGGTGAGCGTCGTGCATGTGTACCGTGGTGGATGGGCGGACTCAAAGCGGCTCGATGGACGAGAAGTGCCGCGCATCAGCGCCTTCCTGTTCCACGGCGGTGGGCACGAGGATCCGCACGCGCTCGAGGCGAATGCTGGCAAGAGCTTCATTGGTAGCTACGTGCTCGGCATGGGGTTCACGTTCGACGATACCGATCAGAGTGCGGTGGCGAGCTCGCTCACAGAGATGCTCCGGCTCATCGCCAAGGACCCACGCAACGCCGAGCGCATCTTCCCGTACATCGGCGGCGAGGAAGTGAACACCAGTCCCACGCACGCGCACCACCGGTACGTGATCAACTTCGGGGAGATGTCGGAGGAAGAGGCGCGGCGCTGGTCCGCCCTGATGGCTATTGCCGAGGCGAAGGTGAAGCCTGAACGGGTAGGCAAGCCGGGTAGCTATTCCGCGCAGTGGTGGCTGTATGGACGACGAAACCAAGCTGGCAATCGCGCCATAGCCGGGTTGGACCGGGTGCTCGTGATCGCGCGCGTCAGCCAGCACGGGGCCTTCGCGTTGTTGCCCGCGGGGACTGTGTTCTCCGAACAGCTCGTAGTCTTCCCCCTCCCGACCCACGCCGCCTTCGCAATCCTCCAGTCCCGCCCTCACGAGATTTGGGCCCGCTTCTTCAGTTCGACGCTGGGTGACGGGCTTCGTTACACTCCTTCCGACTGCTTCGAGACCTTCCCCTTCCCACCCAACTGGCAATCCGCCACCACACTGGAAGCCACCGGCCAGACCTACTACGACTTCCGCGCGGCCCTCATGGTCCGCAACGACCAGGGACTGACCAAGACCTACAACCGCTTCCACTCCCCCAACGAGTGCGATCCCGACATCTTCAAGCTCCGCGAGCTGCACTCCGCAATGGACCGCGCGGTCCTCGACGCCTACGGCTGGAGCGACATTGCAACCGACTGCGACTTCTTGCTCGACTACGAGATCGACGAGGCGACCTGGGGCGACAAGAAGAAGCCGTTCCGGTACCGCTGGCCCGACGCTGTCCGCGACGAGGTCCTGGCGCGGCTGCTCGATCTGAACCTGCGGCGCCACCAGGAGGAGGTCGTCGCGGGACTGCATGGCAAGGTGGACAAGGGGATTCCTGTGGTGGCCAAGAAGCCAAGGGGGCCGCGAAAGGCTCGGGCAGCAAAAGGGGAGGCGTCGCAGGGGACGCTGTCGTTGGCTGCTCGCGATGAGGAGGACACGTGACGATCGCAAAGTGGCACGGCGAAGAAGGAACGCCGACGCCCGTGGCGGGTGGTGCTATGGTAGCCAGCATGTCGAACCCCTCTCCCGATCGGGAGAGGGGGCTGGGGGCTGGGGGGGGGGGAGGGTCCGGGGAGGGTACCCGCGCCTTCCGTCACCAAGATTGTGAGCACCTGGCTCC
>CAITRH010000170.1 GCA_903894755.1 uncultured delta proteobacterium | reverse complement strand
TCGCCTCGCCTCGCCTTTCTGCTCGCGTGCGTCTTCGCCCTTCTTTGGGTAGGCGGGTGCGATTCATCCCCTTCCAATAGCTCGCCGGGTGGCAACACACCCACCACCACGACGAGCACCAACGACGTCGGCTTCATGCGCCCGCTTGACCCTGCGATGGTCGTATTTGACACTGTGACAGGGGAGAGCATCGTCTCCGATGAAATCCTCGTCATTTTCAAAGATTCGCTATCTGAGCCCCAAATCAACGCGAAGGTCAGCGGCTGGAATGCGAAGGTCGTCGGCTCCCTCAAATGGATGAACGACTATCAACTACAAGTTTCAGGGCTCTCGCTCGACCAACTTCACGCGCTGATCGCACAAGTCCGCGCGGACCCAGATGTCGAAGCGGCGAGCTTCAACGCGCTCAAGGGGTCGAGCCAGACGGAGCCGGTTAGCTACTCGGTGCACCCCGCGGAGGGCATGGACCCGGAGTACAAGGATTGGAACGAGAGCAACCCATCCGGCCACACGTGGGGACTCGACGCCATCTATGCGCCGAAGGCCTGGGCCGTCCTACCCGCGGTCCAGGAAGCACCGATCATCGGCGTCATCGACGGCGGCTTCTTCACCGGCCACGAAGATCTCAGTTTCGATGAGGTAGAGAGCTACGACCACAATTCGGAGCCACCCGACCTCGACAGCCCGAACTCAAAGGATCGGGACGCCGCGTGGGTGAACTTCACCCACGGCACGCACGTGAGTGGCATCATCGGCGCCACCGCGAACAACCCGAAGGGGATCACCGGCGTCACCTGGAACAACGGTAAGCTCAAGGCATGGAGACACGATGGCACCACATACAACATCAAGTACGGCGTTTTGTGGCTGGCAAATCGCGGCGCAACGGTTATTAACGCAAGCATCCAGGGCTCAAAGTATACGTACGAAAATCGACCTTCCGCCGATCTTGATGCTGCTAATACGTGGCTCGAGAGCGAGAAGAAGTATTGGACCGCCTTCACGAACAACCTCATCAAACGGTTTGATGTACTGCTCGTCGTCGCAGCCGGAAACTACAGTTTCGACGCCAAGTGGAGTGGCCTCTGGGCTTCGATCACCGATCCCGGGGCCCGGTCCCATATCCTGATCGTAGGAGCGCTTGATAGTCAGAGGGACTGGTGGGGGAACTACAAGCGAGCTTTACACTGGCTGGCCAGCAATGGGAACGTCGACATAGGGGCCCCCGGAAGCAATTGTTGTTCGCAAATTGACATCTTCGCCCCCGGGCTAGGCATCTTCAGCACTTCCGTGACACGGGAGAAGACGCCGTCCTATAAGCTACTGAGCGGTACGTCGCAGGCTGCTCCTTATGTTACCGGTGTCGCTGCCCTCGTCCGTGCGGCCAACCCGTCGCTTTCGGCTGTCCAGGTGCGACAGATCATTATAGCAACGATGGATCGTTCTTTTTCCGAGGTCGTGAATAAGGAAAAATATACCTATTATATTTTGAATGCCTACGAGGCGGTCAAGAAAGCGCTTGCGACACTGGGCATGTCAAGCCGCCCGAACATGGCCCTCGCGCTGGGCAAAATCCAGAATCCATCTGATCTAGATGTTAACAGCGGTGTTGGTGGCGCCGACATCGTCTTGTACAGTGGATCGCCGCGAGTCGAGGCTGCACGCGTTCAGTCCCAAAGCGACGGGTCATTCGAATTTGCCGCTCCCCCTGGGTCCTACACACTCGAAGTATCAAAGCCTGGTTTCTTTACTACGTCGTATCCACTCGTTCTGCAAGACGGTGCAAACTTCTTGCACTTTGGCGCGCCCAACGCGGTACTCCTTTATCGGGCGTGTGCCGTCGACGGCGACATTATAAATGCAGTTACGAAGCAGGGCGTTCCAGGTCTTGTCATTACTTTTCGACCCAACGTGACTGTCGGCGATCCAGTCACCGCGACCACGACAACGGACACGAATGGACACTATAATATTCAGTTGAAGCCTGGATTTTACACGGCATTCACCGATGGCACAAGCTACTCTAGCATTTCCTTCGCATTGTTTGCTCTGTCATCGGAGGGAACCCACGTACCAAACCAAAGCGTGACACCGATCCAGCTGCCGACCCTGCCCAAGCCCACAATAACCTCACCGTCGGCTAGTTGCGTCACGGTGGCCGGAAGTACGAACGCCTCGCTAGCCTGGACCGTCCCTTCGACCACAGATATCGACCACTTCACCGTCGATGTCGTCCAAACGGACTCCTGCGACGGCGAGAGCCTTGGAAGCCTCCAGGGGTTCCCTAAGGACGTGGCAGCAGGACCGAATGGCAGCGAGGCGCTCAGCGGGCTTTCCCCGAACACCTGGTACAAATACTCGGTGACGTCGACAGCGTCTGCGGGATATCAGTCCAGCAATACGGTGGGCTCCTTCAAGACTGGAGCGGTCACGCCAACATGCACAGGTCCCGCCTCCCAACCCTGCGGTAACTGCGATACCGGCACCCAGACCCACACGTGCGTCAACGGTAACTGGGGCTCATGGAGCGCATGTACCGGGGGCGGCGTATGCGCTCCCGACACCACGCAGCCCTGCACCAATGGAACCCAGACCTGCACAGCACTATGTGCCTGGGGGATCTGCGTACCCCCTCCTGACTGCACTTCCGGAACGACGGAATCGGCGCCCTGCGTAAAGTGCGGGACGAAGTCCCGAACCTGCACCAACGGGGCGTGGGGCGCCTTCAGCGCCTGCACCGGCCAGGGCGCTTGCGATTCTGGAAGCACCCAGTCCTGCACCGGTGGTGGCACGCAAACATGCACGGCGCAATGTGCCTGGGGGATCTGCGTACCCCCTCCTGAGTGCACTTCCGGAGCGACGGAATCGGCGCCCTGCGAAAAATGCGGGAGGAAGTCCCGAACCTGCACCAACGGGGCGTGGGGCGCCTTCGGCGCCTGCTCGCAGCAGGGCGCCTGCACTCCCGGTGACACCCAGTCCTGCAACGGCGACGGGACGCAGCTCTGCTCCGACGCCTGCCAATGGAATTCCTGCAACCAACCACCGGGCGCGCCGACCATGAACATGGCCTCCACCGCCGTGGCCGGCGATTCCGTCAGTGTCTCCGTCATTTCCGGCGTGGACCCGGAAGGGACGCAGGTGAAGGTGCAGTGCAGCTCCTTCGGCTCGAACCACGATTCGACGCCGTACGACTCTGGGTTCGTCGGCGCGGGAGCTTCGCTGGCGCCGACCTTCGTCTGGTCGATGGCGGGGACGAAGACCGTGTACTGCACCACCTACGATTCCACCGGAAAGCCGAGCAGCGTCGCAAGTGCTGACATCGTGATCTCGAGCGCCGGCTGCCTTGGGTTTGCTTCGCAGGGGTGCGGCAATTGCGGCACCTGGACCCGCACCTGCAACGCAGGGCAGTGGAGCGATTGGAGCGATTGCAATGACCAGGGGGTTTGCGCCCCAGGAGCCACACAGGCATGCGGAAACCAAACGCAAACCTGTGGCCAGACTTGCCAGTGGAGCTTGTGCAATCTGCCCCCAACGGCTCCCTCGATCTCCATGGCCTCGACGGCCACGCTGGGACTTCCGGTGACCGTGACCGTCACCGTGGGGACCGACCCGGAAGCGGCCCAGGTGAAGGTGCAGTGCGGGTCCGTCGGCTCCGATCACGACGCACAGCCCTACGACTCGGGGCTGGGCGTCGGCGGCCGCGAAGTGACACCCACGTTTACCTGGTCTTCGACGGGAAGCACAAAGGTGTATTGCACCTCCTACGATGCGACGGGAGCGCCGAGTGACGTGGCCAGCAGCACGATCACCGTCCTGGCGCAAAGCGGGGGCCCCCTTCCGAAGCCCACCATCACCTCCCCGTCGACGTCTTGCGCCATGGTTACAGGAACCACGACCACCGACCTCGCCTGGACCGTGACTTCGACCACCGGCATCGCCCACTTCAGCATCAACCTAGTGCATACGGACTCGTGCAGTGGCTCGAGCACCGGTAGCATCGCCGACTTCCCCAAGGACGTGCCCACTGCGACCAGCGCGAACCTTACGCTCACCGGGCTTACCCCGGACACTTGGTACAAGTACTCCGTGGAATCGACCTCCTCGACGGGATATCAGGCCAACAATACCGTCGGCTACTTCAGGACGGCCACATCTTCAGAAGGCTCGGTCTGCTCCTGGGCGCAGTGGCCCATGCCCGAGCCCGCGTCCGCAGGCTTGCCCAACCCCGCGAACTACACAGTCAACGTCGACGGCACCGTGCGCGACAACGTGACCGGGCTCACGTGGCAACGCGATGTCCCAGCTTCCACCTACACCTGGGACCAGGCCAAGACCTACTGCGCCTCGCTCTCCCTGGCTGGGACAGGCTGGAGGCTTCCGAGCCGCATCGAGCTCGTCTCCCTCGTGGACTTCACACGCTATAACCCTGCCATCGATACGACCGCATTCCCCAATACGCCTTCTGTTTGGTTCTGGACTTCTTCCGCGGTGGCTGGCTCGTCCGGCGGCGCGTGGTACGTCGCCTTCTACAACGGCTACACCTACGGCACCGGCGTGGGCAGCTACAGTCGCGTTCGTTGTGTTCGTTGAGGACGGGTTTCACTTTGACATTTTGACCCTTTGACCTTTTTCTGGAGTCCGGTGAGTTACTACGAGTCCCTTCCAATCTACCGCGTGGCCCTTGATGTCTGTGTGCGCATCGACACGATGGTGATCCATTTTGGTCGAGCGCACAAGTACACGCTGGGGACGCGGTTGCGGGACACGTCGACAGACATCTTGCTTCTGGTTGCCCGGGCCAATCGGAAGGAAGAACGTGCGGCAGCACTTGTTACCCTTTGCCATCGGGTGGAGGAGCTCAAGCTGCTGCTCAATCTTGGGAAGGAGGTGCGTGCGTTTGGGTCGTTTGAGCAGTTTGCGCAGATCATGGAGCAGGTGGTGGGCCTCGCCCGACAAGCCGAGGGGTGGCGCGCCAAGAATCCCCGAAAAGATGTGCCAGAGCCAGTTACGGGAAAACCTCGCGAGGGGTCCTCGTGACTGGGCGTGCAATTTCTTCCCGTGCGGTCCGCCCGCCTCGGAGTGAACCGGGGCATCCGCAGGCGTGTACCGTCTCACCCGCATGTTGGGGTGCACGGCGCACAGGCAGCCCTTGCGGCTGCGCACAAGAGGTGGACCGAGACTTCTTCTGCGGTGTCTGGCTCGTCCGGCAACGCGTGGAACGTCAACTTCAACAACGGCAACACCAACAACAACGACGTGGGCAACAACAACCGCGTTCGCTGTGTTCGCTGAGGATGGGGAGTCGGGGAGGCGCAGTGTCATGAGCCGGAAGGATCCGTTGCTGCAAGCGCTCCTGCAAGCCGCCAAGGCTTGTGCGAGACGCAAGCGGCATCGGTCCGATGCAATCGCGTTCCGTGTGCACGAGGGGCAAGAGCTCCTCGCGCTTGCGGAGCGCATCCGGATGGGGACGTACCAACCGGAACCCGGCCGGGTGTTCGTAACAGAGCGCCCGAAGTTTCGCGAAGTTCACGTCTCGGCCTATCGGGATCGCGTTGTCCACCACTTGCTCCATGCTCTGCTCGAACCGCTCTACGAGCCACGGCTTTCTCCGTACTCCTTTGCGTGCCGCAAGGGGAAAGGGACCCATGCTGCAGCCCGGGCTCTCCAGGAAGCGATGTGGAACGTCACCCGGCACGGGCAGGTTCGCGCCTGGGCACTTCAGCTCGATGTCAAGAGCTTCTTTCCATCGATTCACAAACCCACGCTGCTGGCGATCCTTGCTCCCGTGATCGATGGACTCCCAGCGTTTTCGAGCGAGCCGACCTGCTTGACACCGAAGGCTCTTGCGGAGCGTATCATCCTGCATGACCCGGCTCGCTGTGCCCGACGGCTCGGGCCGATACAACGCTTTGCCCGCGTTCCCCTGCACAAGCGATTGGGCGCCCGTGGTCCAGAGCATGGCCTGCCCATCGGGAATCTGACCAGTCAGTTTTTTGCCAATGTCTACCTCAATCCCCTGGACGGGTTCATCCAGCGTACGCTGGGGGCTCGTGCCTATGTCCGCTACGTGGATGATCTCGTACTGGTGCATCGTGACCGCGAGGTACTGGAGGTTTGGGAGCAGCGGCTCCGGGTGTTTCTCAAGGAGCGTCTGGGGCTCGAGTTCCATGAGCGCTCGAAGCTTCGACCGGTGAGCGATGGGGTGGACTTTGTCGGGTACGTGATTCGACCCACCTATGCGTTACCCCGACGTCGCGTGGTCGAGGCGATGGGGGAGAAGCTAGACAAGCTGGAAAAGAGCATTCGGACGCTCGAGGTGAACCGAGTCCGACTGCATCTTCCAGGGATGCCTGTCTTGCGAGGACCGCTGCGCGTCACCTTGCTCAATGGGGAGCTTCTGGAACAGGCACGTGCGACCTGGGGGAGCTACGAAGGGCACCTGGGGCATGCAAGGGCATTTGGTCTGCGTGAGCGCATGCGCCAGCGGACTCCTCGGTTGCACGCGCTCCTGCGGTGCCGCAAAGGCAAGATGACAAGGCGCTTTGCCCTTCCTCGCGCCCACCGTTCGTTTGGCGACCAGCGCAAAGCGTTGTTGCAGGGGCTCGATGACGCGGTCTTGCTGGTCCGCGTTGGCAAGTACTTCGAGCTCACGCCCATGTGGGCCGAACGCCTCGGACTGCGAGTCCACAAGCCTCCGTGCGGACGGGTGCAGTCCGGAGTTCACGTGCGGTCTTGTGCCAAGCTGGTCAAGAGGCTGCTTCGGGAAGGTCACCGGGTGGCGGTGGCCATAGAAGAGCCGCAGGCTGCTGGCAACGTCAAAGCGCGTAGGCTTGCGTATCTCTTCGAGGCTGCGGTACCTGCGCTGAAACTCCCCAGCCCCTCACTCCCCAGCCCCCTCTCCCTAGTCCCGCCCCACGTCAGTGTCCCCCCTCTTGCCAGTGTCACCACCGCTTGGATACAGCTCTGGCTACCGGGCTTCGACCAAGAACCCCAGTTGTGCCAAAAGGAGAAAACAACATGAAATCGAAGTACGCGCTCGGTCTTGCCCTGGCGGCCATGTCGCTGGTCCTGGTTGTCCGTGCTCCAGCCGACGCGCCTGCAGGTCAGTACACCATCGACGCCACCGCAGGCACGGTCACCGATACGAAAACGGCCCTCGTGTGGCAGCGTGATGTCCCCGCGAGCACCTATACCTGGGATGGCGCCAAGAGTTACTGCAGCTCTCTCACTCTCGCCGGTGGCGGATGGCGCTTGCCCAGCATGAAAGAACTGCAGACCGTGGTGGACAGAACGCGGACCAGTCCGGCTATCGATTTGACAGCTTTTCCAAATACGCCTTCTGATTATTTCTGGACTTCTTCTGCGGTGTCTGGCTCGTCCGGCTACGCGTGGTTCGTCAGCTTCGGCTACGGCTCCCCCCTCGACGCCGGCGTGGGCAGCAACCTCCGCGTTCGCTGTGTTCGCTGAGGACGGGTTTTTCTTTTGACATTTCGACATTTCGACATTTTTCACGGTCCGGTGGTTCTGTTGCGGGGCGTGTGAGCAGCCGGAGGGGGGTCGGAGTGCACCGGCCGATGGTCCGAACCGCGATACCCTCGTACCCAGGACCCAGTCCTGGGCTGAATTGTGCCGTTGGAGTGTGGCGGCTTATGGAAGACTGCGGTATGTAGCGCTTATGCTCGAGTCTCTTCGGTATCCAGACAAGTCCCAGCGGCTGCGCCTTCCCGACCACCTCGATCTTCCCTGCGATGGCGATCCACCCGTGCAAAACTTCACGCAAATTCCCCAGGCGACGCTCCTGTCCGAGACCCTTCGGCCGGTGCTCGATCGGC
>CAITRH010000169.1 GCA_903894755.1 uncultured delta proteobacterium | reverse complement strand
GCGGGACGAGGGCAGCAGTACACTGAGGGACTCCCCATCAAATAGTTCCCCCGCAGACCCACGATCTCCTCCCGCGGACCTCACCCCCCAGCGACTTCGCGTCGGTGAGCGGCGGTGGCGGTGCAAACAGGAATTCTTCCACGCGGAAGTGTCGGGTCCTGTGCGCCTTGCGCATTCCGCGATCGGTTTTGTGGCAGCGACAAGGTGAACGGCAGCCACCGTCACCACCGTCACCCGAGAGGACGTTTCAGTACGCCTCCGAGGAGGTTCCGTCGTGGATGCCGTCGAGGCGAGGCGCCCCGCCGGTGTCACCGTCACGGAAACTTGGGCCGATGGAAGGCGCCAAGGATGACGGCAGCCGTACGCGTCCTCGCAGTTGACTGGCAGCCGTTCCGGCGAGTGGACGGGTCAACGTCGGGGGATTCGTGGGCGTGGCCCCTCGGGCAAGAAACGCAGGATCTGGACACTTAGTGCTTGGGCGTGATAAAGCAGTGTTTACTCATATCATGAGCTCTTGGCTTACTCATAAATTGCATAGAATGTCGGCCTTCGGCCAGCGGTTCGCAGCGGGTGCCGATGAAGCCGCGCGCGATTTCCCCGAACTCGCCTACCTGACGCTACGTGCAGCCCACATCGTTGCGGGCTACCGCAAGCGCCGAGACCGCTACTTTTCCTCGACCTCCGCCATGGGCCTCGCATACGATCCCGCCGCAGTTGCTACCGAGACAGCTCATAGGATGGCTACGGAGGGACTGGCCCCCACCGGTCGCGCACACAACGATCCCATCCACACGGTCGCGTTCTTTCCACTCATAGGGTGGCACCCACAGCTCCTCGATGCGCTGCGTCGTCTGGGACCCGTACAGCACTTCGACTACGTGGCTCATGGGCTTTCCATCGCTGATCTCGTGGCAGGTGAGCCCCGTGCCCTGGCCCAGCGTCGCGAAGCCTGCGCCGCTTTCGAGGCCTTCGTTGAGAATCTATCGCGCGAGCATCCCATCGACTGGGTCTTCGTCTACGCATCGGGCCTCGAGATCCTCGGTTCTACGCTCGACCGTGTTCGCAAAATCACCGGCGCCCCCATCGTAGGAATGTGCCTCGACGACAAACAATCGTGGAAAGGACCTCTCTTCGGCGAGCAGCGTGTCGGCCAAATCGACATCGCGCGGCATTTCGACCTCGCCTGGACCTCGGCCCGTGTCGCCTGCGAATGGTACCTCGTCGAAGGGGGCAATCCGCTGTTTCTTCCCGAGGGATGCTCTCCCGACCTGTTTCACCCGGCCGACGTTCCCCAAGACCTGGACGTGACCTTCGTCGGTGCGGCTTACGGCTACCGTCCCCTGTTCATCGAGGCTCTCAAAAAAGCTGGAGTTCGTGTCGCAACTGCCGGACCTGGCTGGCCCACGGGCCCGGTCGACGACGCCGAAATGGTGCGACTCATGCAGCGTTCCAAGATCATTTTGGGCCTCGGCGGCATCGGTTGGTCCGAAGACCTGAAGAATGTCAAGGGACGAGATTTCGACGCTCCCTGCGTGGGTCCTTTTCTCACTTCGTACAACCCTGACCTGGCGCCATTCTTTCGCATGGGCGAGGAAATCGCATGCTACTCGAGCCGTGACGAGGCGGTGGAACTCGCAAGGGAACTGCTGTCGGTCCCCAAGCGGCGTCGCGACATGGCGCACGCATCTCGCGCCCGTTGCCTTGCGGAACACACCTGGACTCAGCGCTTCGAAACTGTATTGAAGATCCTCGGGGTCCGCGCCGCTTGATACGATCATCTGGGGGGTGCCATCGGCCCGGTAGGTCTAACTTCGTTGAGCCCGTGCGTGGATTGGCAGCCCCGAAGGGGCGAAGCAAGCGGGCTCGGACCGCAAAAAGTCGCAATAGCGGGAGGCCTGGAGAGTCATTTCGACGGCGAGTGCCACGGATTGGGACTGACGCGTCCGGAGGAAACGGTGCGGATGACACACAGTTCCGGGCGAGTCCGATGCTCAGCTTTTCCTCGGGCAGCTCTCACTCGCCCAAGCGCAGATTTCCGCCGGATGTTTCGCGGATGTCGAGGCCCTGATCACTGCCGGGATCATCTGTTGGCACCGTCGCCCCGTTAGGTCTACCTTCGTCGAAGCCATGCCGACATCCAGCCCGCCCGCCACCGACGCCGTCCGCCCGCTGTTCTCCATATGCATTCCGGCCTACAACCGGGCAAAGCTGCTCCCTCCGCTTCTTGACTCCATCGTCCAGCAAGAATTTTCCGACTACGAGGTGATTGTCAACGAAGACTGCTCGAGCGAGCAAGCGGAGATTGCCAAGGTTTGCACGGCTTACGAGAACCGTCTTTCTAGGCTTCGGTACCACGAAAACGAGCAAAACCTCGGCTATGACGGCAACTTGCGGCGCCTCATCGCCTTGGCCCGTGGAAGATACTGCCTGTTCATGGGCAATGACGATTTGCTCGCACCTGGGGCCCTCGGCCATATTGCCAAGCAGATAAGTCCGGTAGACAACGTGGGGGTTTTCCTCCGTGCGTATGCCGCGTTCGATACCGATTCCAATAGGCCGGTGGAGTATTTTCGATACTTCCCCGAGGCACGCGTGTTTGAACCGGGCGAGGAGACCATCGCGCTTTTTTTCCGGCGCTGCGTGGTGATCTCAGGAATGGTGTTTCATCGGGATGCGAGCCATGCGCTGGCCACGACGGAGTTTGACGGGACGCTTCTCTACCAGCTTTGGCTTGCCGCCATGCTTCTCAGGCAAATGCGCGGGGTGTATTCTCCCCAACCGGTCGCGCTCTATCGGAACGGTGGAGTTCCAGACTTCGGTCATTCGAGTTCGGAGCGTGGCAAACATGTGCCGGGCCAGCAGACTCCAGAAAGCAGCTTGGAGTTCATTCGTGGCATGCTCCGGATTGCGGATTCCATAGGATCGGCCACGTCACCGGCAGTGACGAGAGCTATTTTCGCGGATCTCGCGGTGTATTCGTACCCGATGCTCTCGGTCCAGGCACGACAGCCAAGAGGAGTGTTTTTTCAGTACTCCCGAGATCTCGCAGGCCTCGGTTTCTGGACCAGTCCCGCGTTCTGGATGTATTTCGCAGGCCTGACCCTTCTGGGTCCCGAGCGTTGCCACGCCCTGTTTGTGGAGATAAAGAAGCGATTAAAAGCTACCCCTAATCTTCGATTTCTAAGCCGATATAGGGCGGAGCCAGTGCATCATCGGCACGATCTGCCGTAAAACCAAAGCAGGCAGGCCCTTGGTGATCCGCTCGATTCCGATCGGGACCGCAATCCGTTGCCCGGTGCGCATCGTGATGCTAAGCAGGCCACATGGTTGGCGACCGCTGGATCGATGGTGCAATTGGACTCATTAACACGTTTCGAACGGCATACCGTCGTATCGATCATCCCAATATCGGTCCCAGCCATCTGGTGATCGACGTCGGTTGTGGTGGAAACCCGAACCCGCGCGCAAACGTGGCCTGCGACTTCATGCCCGACGATTACGAGAGGGGAGAGTCCCTCCAGGTCGACTGTCCCTTCTTTTGGGCCGACTCCGCCCGCCTTCCTCTTCGCACGGGTGCGTTCGACTACTCCATCTTGTGTCACGTCCTCGAGCATGTGCGGGAGCCAGGAAAAACCCTCGACGAGCTCCAGCGAATCTCCCGCGCCGGATATATCGAGACCCCGAATGCATTCCACGAGTTTATCATTCCCTACACCACTCATATCTCCCGTTGTACGGTAGTCGATGGCAAGCTCCGAATCAGCTTCAAACGGCGCTGGGACGAGACCCTCGACGATCCCGAGCTCGCCGATGTCCGCAACGACATGCACATGAATTGGTGGGACTTGCACAACCGCGAGGCGCGCGCCCTGCTCACCAGATTCCGATGGCGAGGTCGCATCGACTACGAGGTGCGCGGTACGGTCATGGACTCTAAACCACTCGAGCTCATGACTGGACCGACCCCCCCGGACTCACGCTCGTGGCTTCGTCGTTCGGCGGTTTCGGTGGTGCGTTTTGCCTTGCGCCCCCGTCGCATTACAGACTTGCGCCAGGTGCTCGCCTGCCCCCTTTGTCACGGCGACTTGGAATTCGCTCCACAGATGGAGAAGGCGAGTTGTCCGTCGTGCAACAAGGACTTCGGCACGTTGCTGGGGCACCTCGATTTTCGCGTCAACGAGGTCGTGGAGATCGTTGCCGCATGAGACTGTAGCCAGGGTTCGTCGGCTCGAACTTCCTTATTTGCCATGCGCAGCACTTAATTCTCCCTTCCCCGTCCCTTCCGACATAAACTCGCCTCATGTGTGGCATCGCCGGACTCCTGCGCTTCCCCCAAGCTGACCCCGAGCCGGTCTTTCGCATGATGCAAAGCCTCGCTCATCGCGGTCCCGACGGTGAAGGGATTCATGCGGACGGTCCCGTGGTCCTTGGCCATCGACGGCTTGCCATCATCGACCTCGAAGGGGGAAGACAGCCGCTCTTCAACGAAGACCAATCCATCGCCGTCGTCTTCAACGGAGAGATCTACAACTACCAGGAGCTCGCCCAGGATCTTCGAAAAACTCACCAGCTGAGGACCGTTTCAGACACGGAAGTCCTCGTGCACCTGTACGAAGACCACGGTCCCGCCATGCTGTCCCGACTACGCGGGATGTTCGCCTTCGCCCTCTGGGATGGGCGCACCCGCACGCTCCTTCTCGCCCGCGACCGCTGGGGCAAAAAGCCCATTTATTATGCGCACGATCACGGTACCTTCGTGTTCGCCTCGGAGCTCGGTGCCCTCCGCGCCTCCCGACTTTCCCAAGGATCCATTGACCCGCAAGCCCTCCACGCCTACCTTAAGTACCTTTATATCCCGGCTCCCAAGGCCATTTGGAAAGGCGTCTCCAAGCTCCCCGCGGGGCACCTCCTTTTGGTCGACGAACAGGGCGCGCGACTGCAGCGGTATTGGGCTCCGCCGGTTGTCGACTCGTTGCCCACCCCGCCCGATCTGGAACATTCGCTCCTCGATGCGCTGAAACAGGCGGTCGAGTTGCGGCTTCGCAGTGACGTCCCGCTGGGCGTGCTCCTGTCCGGTGGTGTGGATTCGTCCGCCGTTACAGCTCTCGCTGCGCAGGCGAGCGGAACCCCTTTGCGAACCTTTTCCGTGGGCTTTGGGCAGTCCGACGACGAGCTCCCCTTCGCGCGCCTGGTTGCCGAGCGTTATGCCACCGAGCACACGGAGATCGTCCTCGACGGTGACGTGCGAAGTGCCACCGAGCGGGCCTTCGACGCGTTCTCGGAACCTTTCGGAGACAGTTCGTCGGTCCCGATGGTAGCCGTCTTCCGTGAGATCTCCCGGTCGGTCAAGGTGGTGTTGACCGGCGATGGAGGCGACGAGGTGTTCGGAGGCTACGATAGCTACCGGACGGTGCAGGCGCTTCCTCATGTACCCGCGGCCCAATGGCTCGTTCGACTGATCGATCAGCTCGGCGTGGAGCACCGGACCCGCGGTCTTCGTCGGCGCCTTCTGGCGCTCGCCACAAGGGGGATGGAGCGAAGCGAGGCACTCTTGGAGGTGTTTTCTGCTCCGTCTCGCGCGCGCTTGCTGGGCAACGAGGTCTCTGCAGTGCGTCCCGCCCAAGAAATGGTCGGGGATGTCCAGGCAGCGCTTGCCTTCGACCTGTCTGTATATCTCCCGGACGACCTATTGGTAAAGACCGATATTTCTTCCATGCATTGGGGAGTGGAAGCGCGCTGTCCGCTGCTCGACCAGGTGGTCTCCGAGTTTGCCGTGCCGCTTCCGTTGTCGACGAAACTGGGACGGCACGAGGGGAAGATCCTGCTGAAACGTGCCTTGCGCGAGCTCTTGCCCCCGGCCGTGTTGTCGCGTCCCAAGCGGGGGTTTGGCAGTCCGGTAGCGAACTGGCTGGCCGGTCCCCTTCGTGAGCTCGTGGGAGACCTGCTGCTCACTCCACGCATTTCGAGCTGGATGGATGAGCGTTGGGTCCGTCGGGTAGCCGAGGACGCCCTGGAGAGGCGCGGAAATGCCCATCAGGCCTGGGCTCTCTTGGCCCTGGAGGCTTGGGCACGGCGCCACAGCGATCTAGAACCGTGAAGGCAATGGATCCCCCAAAAAGAGACTTGAGAATTGCCAGAAACGGCGCTATCGCGTTGTCTTATCCAACGAGTAATGAATCATGCGCCTCGCCATCGACGCGTCCAACATCCGTGCCGGCGGCGGCCTGACCCATCTTGCGGAGCTCCTCCGAGCCGCCAAGCCGGACGTTCACCGCTTTGACCAAATCGTGATCTGGGGTCAGCGCGCCACCCTCGACCGCCTAGAGGAGCGCCCTTGGCTGCAAAAATGCAGCGATCCGGTGATGGAAAGTCATTTCCTCCGTCGCGCGTGGTGGCAACGTCACGCCTTGGGCCCCCTGGCCAAGGCCGCCCGATGCAGCCTCTTGTTCGTTCCCGGCGGCTCCTTCGCCACTTCCTTCAAGCCCGTCGTGACCATGAGCCAGAACATGCTCCCCTTCGAGTGGAAGGAAGCTCGGCGTTACGGGGCCTCCCCCCTTGCGCTCAAATTTATGCTCCTGCGTGCCTCCCAAGGAAGATCCTTTCGAAACGCTGAGGGGACCCTGTTCTTGACCGAATACGCGCGCAAGACCGTCTTGCGGGTGACCGGAGAGCTGCCAGGTAGGACCGCCATCGTCCCCCACGGCGTCGATTGCCGCTTCTTTTGTCCCCCACGGCCGCAGAGACACCTTGCAGAATTCACGCACGATCGCCCCTTCCGGCTGATCTACGTGTCCATCGTCGACGTCTACAAACACCAGCGGCCGGTGGCGGAGGCCGTTGCGGAGCTTCGGGCACAAAAGGTGCCGGTGGTCCTGGACTTGGTGGGGCCGGCGTCCGCCACCGAGCTCCGAAGACTGCGCGAGACCTTGCGGCGGTTGGACCCGGAGGGGACCGCTCTTCGTTACGTCGGAGCGGTCCCCTATTCGAAGCTCCACGAGCGCTATGCAACGGCGGATTCCTTCGTCTTCGCGTCGAGTTGCGAGAACTTGCCGAATATCCTGCTGGAGGCGATGGCGAACGGGCTGCCTATCGCGTGTTCCAACCGAGGACCGATGCCCGAGGTGCTAGGTGAGTATGGGGTTTATTTCGATCCCGAGCGTCCCGAGGACATCGCGAAGGCGTTGCGACGGCTGTTGGGCGATCCGGAGCTTCGCGCCCGGATTGCGGCGGGTGCGTACGAAAAGGCCTGTCGGGCTTCGTGGGAGCGCTGCGCGGACCAGACTTTCGCATTTTTTCATCATGTTGAGGCCGATTTCTCGACGCTTCACCGGCGGCAGCGATTCATGATCCCAGGAACACGCTGAACCAGGGGGCCAACCGCTATGACGTACGCCACGCCATCCTTACGCAGCCGAGCGTCGCTCTAAACCATCACGGGCACTGGCAAGGCACGGGCAGGACCGGGGCGCGGCGATCTCGAGGGGGCGCTTCACGAACGTCGTGATGGCGGCGACGGTGGAGGCGAGCACGGGCGAGGCCTCCGTCACGCCCGACTTCCGTACGAACGCCGTCCACTGCGTGCGCTTCGTCGTATCGTCTGCGAGCTCCTCCAATTGGGGCGCGGCGGCGCCATCCAAGGGACTGGATGTCTTCCGTGACTGACGGCGTGATGTGCGACACGGCCAGCGCTAACAGCAGGTCGGAGTGCTCGGGCAGACGACCCGCAGACGCCGAGAAGTGCTGGCAGCCGTACCCGAGAAGAACCAACAGATCGCGGTGGGCGTAAGACGACGCGGGACTCTTGTATTCCACGATCCCCTCGCGTCGCACCTCGGGCCACAGGCGACGTAGCACCCGCGCTGATGCGTCATCGGCTGGCAGGTCGAGGCGGTGCACTAGTAGCTCGCGGCGGAAGTCCTTGGACACTCCGGGGCAGCCCACGACAACATCGACACCCGCGACCCAGGGTTACCCACCCTGGGCTGACCCACGGTTTGCGCAATGAGAGACGGCATGTAGGTGTGACCCAGAAATACCGGGAAAT
>CAITRH010000168.1 GCA_903894755.1 uncultured delta proteobacterium | reverse complement strand
TGGACCGCTTAGAGCGGTTCTGAACGACTCTGGAGGTTCCTTTGGACCGCTTAGAGCGGTTCTGAACGACTCTGGAGGTTCCTTTGGACCGCTTGGAGCGGTTGGCACCACTGTCGACGAAGGGTTACTGGCGTACGAAGGTGATGGTTTTCCCCTCGAGCACGGACCACCTGAGGGTTTTGTCGTCGACGAGCTCGAAGGTTTGCGGTTCCGTTGGATCGTCCCGATCGGTGACCAGGACCAGGCTCTTGGGGGCATTGGAGACGACCCGGAACCGTCCCGACTGCCTCTCTCGCGTGGTGCTGACTGTAAGGATATCGCCACGGAATTCGAGTTCCATGGAACCTGCGAAGCGGAGCGCCTCGGCTTCGACGTCGCGACCGACCCCTTCGACACGGGTTCCGCGCCATCGCCCCTCGAGGCGTGAGGACTGGGTGCAGGCGCACGCGGCGACAACGAGCAAGCAAGCGAAGCGGCCGACGCCCATGGGCGGGCAAATACCATGGCGTCTAGCCGATGGCGACGACATCCATATCGGCAGCAACGATGCGATCACGCCCTGCTTCTTTGGCGGCATAGAGAAGACGGTCGGCGGCGTACACCAGCAGCGAAGAGCCCGAGTGTGCGGGCAGTGGACGACAGGAGGCGACCCCTTGGCTCACGGTCAAACAGTGGGAGACACTGGAGCGCTCATGGGGAATGTTGAGGGCGTGAATGCTGTCTTCGATCGCCTTTGCAACGAGCGACGCGCCTGCTGCGTCGGTCTCGGGCAATACGCAGGCAAACTCCTCACCGCCGTAGCGCGCAACGAGGTCAGCTGGACGATGCAGAGCGCCAGCGAGCGCACGGGCGACCTTTCGCAGGCAATCGTCGCCAGCGAGATGCCCGTAGCAGTCGTTGTAGGTCTTGAACATGTCGATATCCAGCAAGATCAGCGAACATGGGAGCTGGTTGCGACCTGCCCGGAGCCATTCCTGCAGAAGGAACTCGTCAAAGCGACGTCGGTTGGCCACGCCGGTGAGCCCATCTACGACAGCTCGTCTTTCGAGCAGGTCGCGGGCCAGTTTGAGCTCCAGGTGGTTGCGAACTCGCGCTCGGACCAGGCGCTGCCTGATGGGTTTGGTGATGTAGTCGATGGCTCCGACATCGAGACCGCGCGCCTGGTCGACATCCTGGGTCATCGCGGTGATGAAGATGACGGGGATTTTTTCCAACTGCGGGTCTGCTTTGAGGATCCGGCACACGTCGAAGCCGTCGAGCCCTGGCATCATCACGTCGAGCAGAATCAAGTCGGGGCCCTGTGCGGCAGCCAAACTCAACGCTTCTGCACCACTGCATGCAAAGATGACTTCGTAGCCGTCCAGCACACGGGCCAGCACTTCGATGTTGATCGGGGCATCGTCGACGACCAGCACGAGCGGCCGCTGGCGGTCCCGCTGCGCGCTGGAGACGCATTCTGCGAGGAGCGCGTCGAGTCGTCGTTCCATCATTGCCCTCACGTCACTCATAGCTAACCCCCAACTCCAAGGCCAGTCGCAGCAAGGCAGCATGGGCCGAAGCGAAGTCCAATCGATTCAGCGCAGCCTCCATGTCTGACATGGACGACTTAGAATTCGAGTGGGCCAGTTCCTGCTTCAGCGCTATGAAGTGCGTTCGTGCTATAAGATTTTTGCGTGTAATAAGCGACCCTAGGGCCACGAGCATCGGCGCGACCCGGGCCAGTGTTTCATCCGATACGCGCTCCAGTGCAGCAGCAGGAGAGGCAACGGAGCGGGACGAGAGGTCGGCGGGAAGCCGCGCGATGGCTTCCAACGTGACGCGCAGCAATTGCTCCAACTTGGCATTCAGAGCGGGCGTACGACCGATGTCGCCTTGGCGAAGGGCCATGTCGAGTTCAGCGGCAACCGCCGCAACGTCGCGCAGGCCCAAGGTGGCTGCGATGCCTTTCATGGCATGCGCGGGCCCCTGCGAAGCATTGCCAAAGGTCAGCGCAGTGCCGATGGCTTTCGGCACATCGCCGAGGCTTGACCGAAATTCACGCAATAGACGCAAGAGGAGACCGGTATCCCCCCGCAGACGTCCCAACACATCTGCAACGTCCAGTCCCGGTATCGCTCGGAGCGCAGCGAGCACGCGTATACCAGGTTTTCTTGATGGTCCCGGAGCCAGTGGCTCGGGGGCTGGACGTCGAATCCAGCGAGCCAAGGTACGTGCCAGCTGCTCTGGGTCCACAGGCTTCGCCAGGTGGTCATTCATTCCGGCTGCAAGACAGCGCTGCTTTTCCGATTCCAACGCGTGCGCCGTCATCGCAAGGATGGGCAGGTCAAGCAACAAGAGTTTCTTCCGAATGGCCTGGGTGGCGGCGCAACCGTCAACTTCGGGCATTTCCACGTCCATCAAGACCGCATCGAGCGCGCCATTTGCCGCCGCAACCTGCTCGACGGCCTCCCGTCCATTGGTTGCGAGCCAGACCTGGATCCCCAGTCTTCTTAGCATCTCTGTGGCAACTAGACGATTGATGTCATTGTCTTCCACAAGCAAAACCTGGGCGCCCTGGAGCGAGGGAACCACGGGCCATCGCGACCCCTCCGTGGGGGCAACACAACCTGTCGCCATGCCTGCGCAGGTCCCAAAGCCAATGGCAAAGGAGAACAGACTTCCTTGCCCCAGCGTACTGTCGACGGTGAGCTGCCCTCCCATGCTTTCTACCAAGCGGCGGCTGATGGCCAATCCAAGCCCTGTGCCGCCATATTGCCGCGTCGTGGAGCTATCGGCCTGCGTGAAGGGTTGAAAGAGCCGGGCCGTTTGCTCCTGGGTCATGCCAATCCCCGTATCTTGCACAGTGAAGCGCAACGCAACATGATCCTCGCTATCCGCAGGCTCCGCCCTCTCTACAAACACGCCGATCTCGCCTCTTTCCGTGAACTTCACGGCATTGCCCACGAGATTGCGAAGCACCTGCCCCAAGCGCAGTTGATCGCCGATCAGTGTGCCAGGGACATCGGAGGCAACCCTAAAACAGCATCCCAGTCCCTTCTGTTCAGCCCTAACCGTCATCATCGCGGAGACCCTATCGAGCACACTACTCAGCTGGAATTGCGCCGATTCGATCTCCAGCTTGCCCGCCTCGATCTTGGAGAAGTCAAGGATATCGTCAACAATGCCCAGCAGCGCTTGGGCGGAAGTCTGAATTTTTTCAAGATAGTCGAGCTGACGGGGGTTCAGACCGGAGTCCAGTGCAAGATGACTCAGACCCACGATAGCGTTCATGGGAGTCCTAATCTCATGGCTCATATTTGCCAAGAATGCACTCTTGGCTCGACTCGCCTCTTCGGCTTGCAGCTTGGCGGTCTGCAACGCGGCTTCGACTTCCTTGCGCGTCGTAATGTCGATAAGGGTGATCAGGACAGCTGGGCGACCGAGATACACAACGGTACGTAGGTACTGCTCTACCCACTTGATGTCCCCTTGGCGCGGGATCAAACGGTAGGCGAAGGGGGGAACCTCCTGTGGAAGGTCGTCGGGGTGAATCAGCTTGCCGAAGTCCACCGCACGCCACTGCAACATGGCCTCGACGGAATGGCCGTTGATGTCGGAAAGCGCTTGGTTGGCGTAAATGAACTGCCCGTCCTGCATGATGCCGATGCCAAGGAGCGACTGGTCAGAGATAATTCGAAACTTCTCCTCGCTCTCACGTAAGGCCTGTGCCTGGTCCCGTCTGTCCGACACGTCGCGCGCAACCGTGAGGACAAAGGACCGCCCTTCAAACTCCGTGAAACGGCAGTTCAGCTCGACGGGCACGTAGGTCCCGTCCTTGCGGACAAGCAGCCAGCCGGTCATCAGCTTGCCGGTCTGACCCAACCTCTGCACCCATGAGGACACCTCTGAAAGCCGCGTCGGAGCCCCAATGTCCTGGGGACGAAGCTGCAGAAGTTCCTCGCGTGTGTACCCCAGCCCCGCGCAGGCCGCATCGTTCACCTCGACGAAGCCGCCTGGAACACCGCCTTCGGCCACCACACTCACAAATGCAGCATCGCCAAGGACATTGAAAAGGTGACGGTACCAGGGCGCAGTGGGCAAGGGACATCGTGTCAGGGCTTATTCGGCACGTAAGGCGCAAGCGCACGCCCAAGGGAGTCCACAGTGAACGGCTTGGTCGCAACAAAAGCCGCTCCCGCCTTCAGTGCCTGGTCGCGCACCGTAGGGGAGGAATCAGAGGTCAAAATCCCTACCGGTACCTTGCCCCCTCGCTCCCGGAACGCCCGAAGAAACCCAAACCCGGACACCACCGGCATGTTGATATCGCACAGCACCAGGTCGGGCATTTGATCGGCCACAGCTTTTAGCGCATCGGTCGCCGACTGCGCCTTCACGATCTCGCAATCGGCAAACCCCACGATACGTAAGGTCCGCTCCACCACCGCGAGTGCTGCCCTGCTGTCGTCCACTATGAGGATACGCATGCTCAACCTGCCCTTGGCATGCACTCCTACGCGTTTTCGAGCGTCCTGGGAAGCCTTTCACCGCGGTTCATTCGTCCCCCCATCGTCCCATCGGACCGGTTTGGGCGGAGGGACTTCTTCGGCACGCGCCACCAACCAGAGCGCCTCGAGTCCCACATCGTCTTCGACCGCTAGGCGCACAGTCGCCTCCTGCAATGCACCAACTTCGAAGACCGAAACCCGCCCTAGTCCCCTAGGAACCCCAAGTGCCCTCCCCGCAATCACCCCTCGCGTCGCTCCCCCCACACCACGCGTCAACACCAGTAGACGAAGCGGTACAGACACCTCGGGCACGGTCACCGTCGCCGCCACCTTCGTTTCGGAAGGGCCACACACGACCCCTCCCGAACGCGCCACCAATAGTCCAGCCTCCCGAGCAAACCCCACCGCCTCACCAAGTGGCTCGGCAACCCCGGCAAACCGCGCCAAAGGGCCCCTCAGCTCCTCTCGCGCCCCAAGCGCAAGTAGCGCACGCGCCTCGCTCGCACGCGCATGGACATAACGCTCCTCGGCAAACACCGCTAAGAGCGCCCCGCGCGCCGAACGATCCCCTATCGCCCCCAACGTGTCCGCAAGCTCGGCTCGTAGCCGCACGTCGGAAAAGGACCTCACCAGCGACGGTACCGCACTCCTCGCTCGAATCTTCCCAAGCGCCAAAAGTACCTCTCTGGCCTCGTCTAGCGGCAGTCCTCCGCTGCCCCACCACGCCACCAAGTCGCTTTCCCCACGACCATCCCCGCGTTCCGCAAACACCAGCGCCGCTCGCCTCCGCCACGCTACCTGCGGATCATGAAGCAGCGCATTGGACATCGCCGACGCCGCCTCACCAAGACGCACCAACGCCAGCGAGTCCCATCGACGTACTTCGTCGTCCTCGTCGCGTTCGAGACTCCGGCGAAGAGCCGCGACTACCCCCGGCGGATGAAGCGAAAAAAGCACCTCCGCGGCCTTCCTGCGAAGCACCACGTCGGCGTCGTCGAGAAGCGACGCGATGTCTTCGCTCGCCTCCGCATCCCCCTGAAGGCCACGTCGCAAAGGCTCGGGCCACGCCTTGCTCTCGGAGCTCGCTTCGTACCGTCCATGCTCCCGTTCTTCGCCCCGCAGCCGTTGCTTCAGAGCATGAAAGGAATCGCGTTTGTCCCCTGAGCGGTCTCGTACTTCCAAGGGGTCGCTCGCCACATCGTAGAGGGCACAAGCCGACACCTTGCGGATACACACCAAACGCTCGGTCCCCGACGCGGCCAGCGCATAGTCGTCCGTCTCGGCAAACGCAAACCCTGATGCGTCACGGTCTTTCCCAGCCAAGAGCGGCCCGAGATCCCGTCCTCGCACCCGGGGTGGACGAGGGATCCCGAACGCCGACAGCACCGTGGGAAGAAGGTCGATGGTCTGCACCACCGCGGCCACCTTGCCTGGAACTACCCCATCGCCCGCAATGACCAAGGGGACACGCACCTGCTCTTCGTAAACCGTCGTGCCGTGATAGCGCCCTCCATGTTCGCCAAATTCCTCCCCGTGATCGGCCGTCACCACGAACACCGCACCTGGACGTCGCAAGCGTATGTGCTCGACGATCTGTCCGATGCCATCGTCGACCGCCGCGATCTCGCTGTCGTAGCGGTCGATGTCGGCGCGTCCGAAGTCGTGTTCGGGATGGCCCACGTAGGGTTCGTGCGGCTCGAAGAAGTGCACCCACAAGAACAGCGGTCGGTCCATGGGAGCTGTCTCGAGGTACGCATCGACCTGTCCTACGCGTAGCTCCGGCGACCCGAATTCGACCTTGGCATATTCGAAGTCGAGCCTCCGATCGCGAACCGCGACGAACTTGCCCTCGTCAATAAAGAAAACCGCCGGCGGGTAGAACGCCGCCGTGCGCACTCCATAGCGACGAAGCTGCGCGGCCCATGTTTCCGCGTCGTCGCCCAACCCTAGGCGCATCAGTGGCCTCATGTGCTTGCCGGTCATCAGCGACGTGATCGAATACGACGTGTGCGGTGTGGACGCGTACGCGTACGAAAACAGAGCCCCCTCCTTGGCCAGTTGGTTCAAGTGCGGCGTCGTCTCCCGCTCGTAGCCGTACGCCGATACGTGATCGGCCCTGAGGGCATCCACGGAAAGCAACACGATGTCCCTCCCGGTCCAGTCGAGCGCGCGGGCCACTTCAACCGGTGACGACGTAGACACCGCCTCTTCGGGTGGCTCCGGATGGACCCAGGAAACCGCCATCACCACGCGTCCAAGCATCGGCGCCCGCTCGACCAGCACGACGCGTACGTTGTCGAAACGAAGGAGCTCCTCGGGAGCACACCGAGTCCGCCAAGCGCCGCCCAGTGCAATCAGTGCGACCGCTGCGGCGACCGCCACGGCAACGCGGTCGTAGTTTCGCCACGCGAGCGACACCATCGCCACGGAGACGAAGAGAAGAACGAACAGAGCCAGGTGAAACGCTGGATACAGTCGAGGCAATACGAAGAGATCTGCGCACCAAAAGAGCGGAGCCAGGAGCATTCCACTAAGCGCGACAAGACCAGAGAACCTGCGCGCGGTCAGCGAGACTCTCGGCACCAGCCATGCGCCTGCCAGCGCCCCCGCGACCGAAAACGCGAGTACGAAAGGGACACGGACCTCGAGGCTCGCGAAGTGCCGTCCGAAAGTAACGCCTACGCCAAGGGCAGTTCCGACGAGGGCGAGAAGGCTCGCCGACGCGATCCGCGCGGTTCGATGTTCGACCGTTGCCGCACCGAGACGACCGAGGAGTGCCGCAAGGAGTGCAAAGGGGACCAGGAGCGCGGCGCCGATAGGGACCGCATGGCTACGTATCGCGGCGATTTCCCAGGCCCCTGCGAAGTACACGCGAAAGATGGCGGCGACGACGATCTGTTCAACTGCGAGGGCTCCTCGGGCGACCAGCCAGATGCGCGCAGTGTCAACAGCGAACCGAAGGACCGCACGCACCTATTTGAACACGACCTCCAGCACTTCGTAAGTGCGGGGTCCGCCGGGCATCTGCACCCGGACCTCGTCGCCGGGCTCTTTTCCGATGAGGGCGCGCGCTAACGGACTCGTGACGCTGATGGAGCCTTTGGCGAGGTCGGCCTCGTCGGCTCCCAGGATTTGGTAGGTGACCGTGTCTTCGGTTGCCGTGTTGCTGAGGGTGACGGTGGCACCGAAGGCAACGCGGAAGCCCTCAACTTTTGCCGGGTCGATGATTTCGGCAAGTGCAAGTTTGTTTACGAGGTCTTTGATACGTCCCTCGATAAACGACTGGCGGTCGCGAGCGGCGTGGTACTCGGCGTTTTCCGAGAGGTCACCGTGTTCGCGGGCGGTGCCGATGGCCTGGATGATCGCAGGACGTTCCACGCTTTTTAGGTTTTGCAGTTCCTCACGGAGTTTGGCGGCGCCTTGCGGCGTGAGCGGGTTCTTCTGCATGGGTTCGATGTAAACAGATTGCGAGGGGACGTCAACGAAGCAGCGACCGGGAGCCCAGATCGGTCCCGCTTGACCCCCAGTCTAACGGGGGGTAAGCTCCCGCCTGCAATACGCGAGGTCTTTTCCTTTGGCTTGTCGACCCACAAAAAACTTTTCTGTCGTCAAAGCCCTGCGGTATTGCACCGAGGTAGCCACGAATGGGCTGTCGTCTGACCTGGCCAGAAATCTGCCAACATGAAGCTTTTCAAGGGCGATGGGTTGCCCTCGATCAATGCAAATACGACGCTCGCACGGCTCGTCCAGTCGACGGGGTCTTGGTTGACGTCGACGACGATCTTGTCGCGCTCTGCAGCCGGATTCGGGAGGGGAAAAGTCGCTATTGCGCAATCCTTTTCTGCGGTGACACGGACGAACGTACCATGTCTTCGACGCCACTGCCCGCCGCGCGTCTCTCAACGTAGTTCTCTAACTACCGCCTACTGAGCCCTTGCTAAACCGCGCACATCTCGAAACCCGCCATTCCCGCCATGCTCCGTTTTGGCCTGCGGTGCCTGCTCACGTACTTTTAGTACGCTGCGCGGGCTGCTCGGC
>CAITRH010000167.1 GCA_903894755.1 uncultured delta proteobacterium | reverse complement strand
GGAGGATGTCGAGGGAGAGGGGGTTGGGGGTGAGGTCTGCGCGAAATTGGGGCTCGGGAAGCGGTGGATCAGACCTGCGGTTTTCAAGATGGTTTTGGTTTAGTAGCTTGCGGCGGCTCTAACCCACGCCCCTGGGACGCGAACAAGCGGCGGCCGTCCCGGCGAACAAAATCCACACGAGCCCGTTCTTTGCATTAGCGTCGCGCGCCAAAGCTTGGGAGCCGCGTTTTGCCCGCGGACCGAAAGGACAATCGAGATGCGAAGGAGTTGGATCCACGTGGGACTGTCGGCGACCCTCACCTGGTCGACGGTTGGATGGACGCAGACGCCCCCCCCCAGTCCACCGGCCGAAGCGCCTCCTGGAGCCTCATCGGAGCTTGTCAAGAGCGTAGCGGGGGGACTCACCGCCGAGCAGGTGGGACGACGCGCAGCGACAACCAGCTACAGCGCCAAGGCGTCCCAAGAGAGCCTCCAAGCCGCCGCGGCCAGGGCCGACACAGCGTTCGCGAATTTCCTTCCGCGTCTGAGCGGGACAGCTCGCTACACACGTTTGAGTGACCTGACTCCACCTACGCTGGGAGGCGGCAATCTCGTCGGCACGAGCGCTCCTGGTGGAACGGTGAACCCAGGACCGCCGCAATACACGAACATGTCGACTCCGTTCTCCTTCTCGTTCCCCATTTTTCTCAATAACTACAGTCTGCAGGCGAGCATAGCGGTCCCCATCAGCGACTATTTCCTGCGGATCAACGAGGGCTACTCGGCGGCGACCCATGCCCGCGACGCGGCCGAATTCGACGCGTTGGCGGCCAAGGCACGTGCGTCGGCGGACGGCAAGATTGCGTTTTACTCCTGGCTACGGGCGCGTGGCTCCACGGTGGTTGCAACACGGTCGCTCCAGGACCAGCGGACTCATTTGAAGGACGCGCGCAATCAGTTTTCCGTGGGCAACGCGTCCAAGGCCGACGTGCTTCGCGCCGAAACGGGCGAAGCGGCCGCCGAGCTTGCGGTCGAACGAACGGCCAACCTCGCCGAGCTCGCCGAAGCCCAGGTGCGTATCGCCCTGCATACGGGGCAAGAGGAGCGGCTCCTGCCTGGCGAAAACCTCGAGATCAATCCCGTGCCCATGGCGGGCAACATGAAACAACTGGTCAACGAAGCGCTTGCCAACCGCTACGAGGTCAAGAGCCTCGACGCGAACTTGTTGGCGACACGCAGGCAAACAGCCTTGGCACGCGCAAGTCATTACCCGCAGCTCGTAGGGGTTGGCAACGTGACGTATGCAAACCCAAACCAACGTCTTATCCCAAGCCAAGACAAGTGGTTTGGCACCTGGGATGTCACCGCGCAGCTCACCTGGTCCCCCAACGACAACGTGAGCGCAACGAGTCAAGTGTCCGAAGCGATCGCGAGGACCCGCGCCCTCGAAGCGCAGCGGATGGCCCTTCGCGACGGCATCGAGCTGGAGGTGACGCAAGCTTTTCTGGCCGTACGCGAGGCGGATTTTGCCCTCGATTCGACCCGTCGTCAGCTCGCAAGTGCGGTGGAAGCGCTGCGGGTAGCCGAGGAGCTTTTTCGTAACGGGCGCGCCACGGCAACGTTGGTCGCGGACGCAGAAACGGACCTGACCATGTCACGGCTTCAGGCGCTCAACGCCATGGTGGACGCGCGCGTGGGCAGGGTGCGGCTCGAACATGCGCTCGGACGCGACGTACAGGTCCTCAGTCACTGAAACAAGTGTCGGCCGCTCCCTCATCCAAGTGTCCGCCGAAACCGCGCCGCCGACAACAACAGCACCCCAAGACTGAGTGCCGCAAGGCTTCCCATCGGCTCCGCGACATCCCGCAGCCCCGCCCCTCGCAGAAGCACGGCCCGCAAAATCGCCACGAAGTACCGTACCGGATTCAAATACGTCAGTGGTACGATCCAACGTGGCATCGCCTCAATCGGCGTCATGAACCCCGACAGTAGGATCGCTGGCAAAAGAAAGAAAAACCCCACCATCAACGCTTGCTGCTGCGTCTCCACCACCGTCGCAATCAAGAGCCCAACCCCTAAGGTCGATACCAGATACACCAGCGCTCCCAAATACACCACCGCCACCCCGCCCCGCATCGGTACATCGAACACTAGATTCCCTACCACCAAAATCAACGTGACATCGACCAGTCCAAACACCGCGTACGGGATAGTCTTGCCTACCATCAACGTCAGCGGTCGAATCGGAGTCACAAGGAGCTGTTCCATCGTTCCCACCTCCCGCTCTCGCGCCAGTCCCATGGCCGTTACGATGGTCGTCAGAATCACCAAGATCGACGCCGCCGTGCCAGGCACCATGAAGAGCCGGCTCTTGAGCGACGGATTGTACAGTAGCCTCGGTTCAAAGGTCACGCGCGCAACGCCAGCAACACCCCCCAACCCACGTAAGGCCTCCAAGGTCCTTCGCGACGCGTACTGCTCGAGTGCCGCCGTCGCTGCAACGGCACGCGTAGGATCGGAACCATCCACAAATGCCTGCACGGTAGCCGCCTCTACCCCTTCGACCCGTCGACCAAACCCACGTGGCACCACCACGCCAACTTGCGAGGTCCCGTTGCGAAGCTCCCGCTCCATCTCGGCTACGGTCACCACCCCGTGCGCCAAAAAGGTCTTCTCGGCAGTCAGACCGCGCAGAAAATCGCGACTCTCCTCCGAGCGGTCCTCGTCTACAAACACCGTATCTGCCCTGTTGAACTCCAGATTGGCCGCAAACCCAAAAATGATGATCTGCAACACCGGGATCCCAAGAAGCATCGCCAGCATCCGCCGGTCTCGAAGCGCCTGGATAAACTCTTTCCGTACAATGGCCGCCAGCGACACCAGATCGATCACGCAAGCCTCCTGGGAAAACGACGGGTTGCCAACACCAGCATCACCAATGCAAACACAACGAGTGCAAAAGCATCACGCCCCAAGACCGACAGATCCGCGTCGCGAAGCATGATGGCCCGTAGCGCGTGTACGAAGTGCCTCGCGGGCACAATGTTGGTCATAATCTGAAGAGGACGAGGCATGTTCTCGATGGGGAGCACAAAGCCGCTCAGTAGCATCGACGGCAACATCGAGGATACCGCCGCAGCCTGCGTCGCCACCATCTGATTTCGTGCCATCACGCTGATAAACAGTCCCTGCGACAGCGTTGCCAATAGAAACAATGTCGAGATGCCCAAGAGCGCCACCATCGACCCGCGGATCGGAACCCCAAACACCCACGTGGCCAATGCAAGCACAAGAAGAAGTTGCGCCATCGCTACGCCAAAATAAGGGAGTAGCTTGCCTAACACAATCTCGAGACGTCCCACCGGTGTCGCAAAAAGCTGCTCCATGCTCCCTCGCTCCCACTCGCGCGCAACCGTGAGCGCAGTCAGAATCACCGCCATCATGGACTGGATCATCGCAATCAGCCCGGGGACCAGAAACACCACGGACCGTATGGCCGGATTGTAAAGAGCCCGCCCCCTAACCTCGATCAGATCCGCACGGTTGCCAAAATGCACACGAAGGAGCTCGTGGTTTTTCCACACGTTGAAGCGCGACGCATAGGACAACACAGAAGACGCTGTCATGTTGTCGGACGCGTCCACCAGCAGCTGTACCCGACCGTTCCCACGCGCAAGCTCTCTCCCATAACCCTTGGGAATCACTAGCCCCACCTTGGCGTGACCTTCGCGAAACAGCCGCTCGACCTCCCTCGCAGACCCCACCGTGGCCACCAACTCGAAGGTCGCCCCAGACGAAAAGTGACTGGCCAAACTGCGGCTCTCTGGAGTCCAGTCCTCATCGACGAGCACCGTTGGAATGTGATCGATGTCAAACGACACCGCATAACCAAAGAGCACCAGCAAGATGACAGGCATCCCAAGTGCAAAGAGCACCGTGGCCCGATCCCTTCCAAGGTGCATCCACTCTTTCCGAGCCATGGCAAACACACGGACCACAAACCGACGTGGATTCAACACGCGCTCCTTTCACCCGGCACTCGAACGCGCCGCCACTGCCAAAAACACGTCTTCAAGGGTGGGGGCGCTCTCTTCGACAAGAACACCTTGTCCACCATGAGCCCGTACCGCCTCGGAAAGAACCTCCGCTGTCAGCAGGTCTCCGCGCACGTGCAACCCCGCACCAAAAGGCTCTACATGGGTCACTCCCGCAAGCTCGCGTAGACGCGCTACATCAAGCCCGGTCCCTCGAACTGCAAAAAGACGCCCTGGAACATGCGCTCGCTTCAACCCCGACGGCGTGTCAAGAGCTACCAGTGCACCATCTACCATCAGCCCCACCCGATGGCAATACTCGGCCTCGTCCATGTAGTGGGTCGTCACAAACACAGTCGTGCCGCTGTCAGACAGCTTGCGAATGATCCGCCAGAAGGTCCGCCGAGCCTCTGGGTCCACCCCCGCCGTGGGCTCGTCTAGAAACACGACCTGTGGACCATGCAGAAGCGCCGCAGCAAGAGCAAGACGCTGCCGCACACCTCCTGGCATCGCCCCCGCAGTCCTTGGATCGTCCGCTGACAACCCTACGTCCCCAAGGAGCGCTTCCGCACGCCTTAGACGGGCGCGGCGGGCAAGACGGTAGGCGCCTCCAAAGAAGTCCAGGTTCTCCATGGCCGTCAGGTCGGGATACAGGGAAAACCGCTGGGACATGTACCCCACAGAAAACCTTACCCCTTCAGGATCGCTTGCAACGTCGTGTCCTGCCACAGAGGCCGTGCCACCGCTGGGAGTCATCAGACCGCACAAGATGCGAATGGTGGTCGATTTGCCTGCTCCGTTGGCTCCTAGGTAGCCAAAGATCTCGCCTCGGTCGACTTGAAACGACACCCCTCGCACAGCCTGGAAAGTCCCAAAGCGCTTCTCCAGACCAACAACCTCGATGATGGCGCTCACGCCGCTCCCCGCGACGCAACCAGTGAAAGGTACAAGTCCTCGAAATCAGCACGTCCCTCCACGACCCGCGCTCCCATGGCCCGCAGCTGCCCCTCGACCTGCTGTCGGACCTCGCGCCGAACGACCACGCGAAGGCGCTCCCCCGCTGGAGTAAGCGCCACGACGCCATCCTGGGCTTCCAGGAAAGGTTCCAAGGCGCGTCGATCGGTCCCTTCCACTTCGATCACGTCGTGGGCAAAGCCTGCCACCAAGGCGGCAGGTTCCCCGTGGGCTAGCAAATGACCTTGATGGAGCAACGCCACGCGACTGCAACGTGCGGCTTCATCCATGTACGGCGTCGAGACGAGCACCCCCATGCCGTCGTGGACGAACTCGTAGAGCAGCCCCCAGAGCTCGCGACGACTCACGGGGTCGACGCCATTGGTGGGCTCGTCGAGCACCAGGGCTTGGGGTCGATGCAAGAGGGCGCATGCAATGGCGAGCTTCTTGTACATGCCCCCCGAGAGAGCCCCTGCTGGACGATCCGCGGCGCGTTCAAGTTGCATCAGGGCCAACAGGCGCGTTCGACGCTGTTGGAAGATGTCCTTTGGGATGTCGAACAGCGAGGCAAAGAAGCGCAGGTTCTCATCCACGGACAGGTCTGTATAGAGGCCGTAGTGCTGGGGCATGTATCCCAGTCGCTCTCTGGAATCCGCAGGCGCCTTTTCCCACGGGACTCCAAGAACCCGCGCCTCGCCAGCGTCGATGGCGATGAGTCCCATCATGGCTCGAAGGAGCGTGGACTTGCCTGCTCCATCGGGTCCTACGAGACCAAGGAGCTCCCCCGAATGCAGGCCAAGACTGACCGTGTCGAGGGCCTTGGTAGCTCCAAAGGAACGAGACAGTGCGACCGCTTCTAGCAAAGCAGTCATCGCTCCGTACCAGGGAGCACGACCTCACACGGCATCCCTGCCCGCAGCAGCCCCTCGGGATTGGGCACCTGGATCTCGACAGCGTAGACCAAGCGGTCGCGGTCCTCACGGGTCTGCACATTGCGCGGAGTGAACTCGGCCTCACTGGCGATACGACGGACCTTTCCGCGGAATACCCGTGTGGGGTAGGCATCGACCCGCACCTCGGCGTCGGCATCGATCCGGGCCCGTCCAAGCTCGGCGTTGGGCAGGAAGAAGATGACTTTGCCAGTGGAGAGGTCGACAAGATTGAGCACACGCACACCTGGGGCAACGACGGCTCCTGGTTCGAGGACCCGCTCGGTTACAATGCCGTCGCGTGGTGCCACGAGGGTGCATTCGGCAACAGAGACCTCGGCCCGTTTTTGGTCGGCCTTTGCGGCTTCCACCGCAGCACGAGCCGCCTCGATTTGAGCCTTGGCAGTCAGGACCGAGCTTTGGGCCGCTGCGGAATACGACTGCGCAGTGCGCACATTGGCGGAGGCAACGGTGGCCTGGCGGTCCACACCGTCGGAACGGGACACGAGGTGGTCGAGGTCGGTGGTGCTGATGGAGCCGCTCGCTTGGAGTTTTTCTGCGCGTTCTCGGTTGCGGGCGGAGAGGCCTCGGTCTACTGCAACCACGGTTTCTTGGGCGCGAGCGGCGACGAGCTGCGCGTGGGTCACGGCAACGTTGCGTTGCGCCCCGGCCAAGCCTGTTTCGGCCACTGCCACCTGCGCCTCGGCGGACTTGACCCGAGCCACGGCTGCCGTGAGGGCGGTTTGTTGGTCCAGACAGTCGAGGGTTGCGACCACCTGTCCACGGGTGACACGGTCGCCTTCTTCGACCCGTACGTCGATCAGCCGTCCTGCGACCTTTGGGCTGACCACGGTCTCGACCCCTTCGATGGTGGCCGATCCCCCCGATGGGGCATGCTGGTAGGCGCTCTGGGCTCGAACGCGCCACACCAAGAGGCCCGAGAGGCCGAGGAGCAGCGCGGGAATGAGCACGGTCTGTTTGCGAAACTTTGCCATGGAGAGCTCCTCTGTGGGATCGATAGGGGGCGACGACAAGGCAGACTCTACGGCTCGAGTCCGAACCTTTCAACCAACGCGCTGGCTGCTTCAACGCGGAGTGGCTTGACAACGTATTCTTTGACGCAGGGGTGGGACAGTGCGCGTTTGCGGTCCGCTGGGTCGTTGGAGCTCGTGAACATGACCACTGGGATTGGGAAGCGCTGGGTCGGGGCAACGAACTGTTCGTAGGCCTCCAAGAACTCGAAGGCGTTCATGAGGGGCATGTTGATATCAAGGAGGACCAGATCGGGGTAGGGGCGGCAGCACGCCTCGCATGTTTGGAAAAGAGCGAGCGCATCTTGGCCATTGGTGACGCGGCAGATCAGCGCCCCCGGAGTCACGCGTTTGAGGAGACACGGTAGGAGAAGTGCAATAGCTCCTCGTTGCTCTCCTCAAGGTCCCTTTTTGCAACCACCATTTCGGTGATGTCAATGCAGGAGCCGGCGTATCTTGCGAAGGTCCCTTGACCGTCGTGCCAGGGATTGCCCGTATCGAGGATCCAGCGGTACTCACCGTCGTGGCGTTTGAGGCGGTAGGTCATACGAAACGGCTCGCGTCGGTCAAAAGCCCCCACGTACGTCTCGAGGCACCGGCTGAAGTCGTCGGGATGAACCCCCTCGGCCCACCCGTTTCCCTCCTCTTGTTCCAGAGATCGCCCGGTAAACTCGAGCCATGGGCGGTTGAAATAGGAACAAAGCTTGTCGAGACCTGCCAGCCAGATCATCACAGGCGCGTTGTCCGCCATGATTCGAAATTGGTCGTCCTGCTTCATGGGTCTCGCTCCGGAGTATGGTGGGGCACCATGGCATACACGGACCCGGTCGGCGCAACACGGTTAGACGACGGCAACGATTTCTTGCCAACGGTGTCGGTACCGCGGCTCGCCTTTCCCGTCCTGTCGTTTTTCGTACTGTTGGCTGCGATGTTCCTGGCACCTGCGACTCGGGCCGAGGGGCCTAAACCGCCGCTTGCCGTGCTGACCCTCGACAGCGACAACCTGGACGAACACGCTGAAGCCCTTACCCTAGCCCTTCGCCGTCGTGCGCGCGCCTCGGAAACGTGGTCCCTGCTCGACACCACCGCGTCGCTCGCCACCATGGTTCTCGTCCTCGGTTGCCCCAAGGCTCCCGATCCGCCGTGCCTCACCCGCATCGGCGACCAGCTCCATGCCGACCAGTTTCTGTGGGGGAACGTGTCCCGCGGCTCGCAGTCGCTTTCCGCAACAGTGCACCTCTGGATGCGTGCAAAGCCCGATGTTCAATCCACGGCAACGTACCCAGACACGCTCAAGAGCGCGGAGAGTCCGGAGCTTCGCCGTGTGGCCTCACGCCTCTTCGCGTCGCTGCTTTCCGAGTCCTCAACCCTGGTGGTGCATGCGGAACATGCCTCGGGTCAGGTGTTGGTCGATGGGATCACCAGGGCGCCCCTCAAACAGGGGACCGCGCGCCTCGCGCTCGCCCCGGGGACCTACAGGATCTCGCTGCGTGTGCCGGGGTTTCGCGAGCCTTCGCGTCAACTTGTGCTTGAACCGGGCGCCCAAGAAGAGATGGTGTTTGCCCTGGAGCAGATTCCGCCTGCCGCGTTGCCTCCTGTTGCGCCTACGCCGCAGCATGCCGCCTCCGAATCTTCATGGCGTCGCATCGCCGGTTACGGGGCCACGGCGGCAGGGACACTGGTACTTGCCGCAGGTGTCTACGAAGCGCTTCGGTTCTTTTCGCTGCGAAGCGATCTCGATGAGGCGCGCAGAAAGGTGCCTTCTACGATCACGGATGTTTGCGCGTCGTCGTCGCCCGCCGCGGTGGACGCGTGCCGGGTGTACCAAGACGCCACGGGAGCACGCACCCTGGCGTACGTATTTGTCCCTCTTGGCGTGGTCGCTGCCGCAGGGGGCATGGTGCTTCTGTTGACGGAGTCCCCTGTTTACCTAAGCCCTCGCGTTTCGGCCGAGGGGGCAAGTCTCGATCTGCGGGTTCGATTTTGATGCACGCGATCCGATGCTCGAGACTGGTCAAACGCTATCCGGACGGCGTCGTGGCGGTAGACGGACTCGACCTCGAGATCCAGTCAGGTGAATGTTTCGGACTCCTCGGCCCCAACGGCGCGGGAAAAACCACCACCGTCGAGATCCTCGAAGGGCTGCTCGCCAAAACCTCTGGTGACGTCGAAGTGCTTGGACGTCGCTGGGAGACCGATGAACGTGCCCTTCGCGAGCGCATCGGGGTCTCGCTCCAACAGACCAATCTCCCCGACAAGCTTCGGGTGCGCGAGATCGTCGCCCTGTTCGCTGCCCTCTTTGCCAAGCCGCGCAAGGTCGACGACGTGATCCGCTTGGTGTCGCTGGAGGACAAGGCGCGCTCCTCTTATGAGACCCTCTCGGGCGGTCAAAAACAGCGGCTCGCCGTCGCCTGCGCCGTCATCGGCAATCCGGATCTCGTGTTTCTCGATGAACCCACCACAGGACTCGACCCGCAGTCGCGACGTCAGCTCTGGGACCTGGTCCTCGACTTCAAGGCCAGCGGACACACCGTGCTCCTGACCACCCACTACATGGATGAAGCCGAGCGACTCTGCGACCGCGTGGCCGTGATCGACCACGGAAAAGCGATCGCCTTGGGCTCCCCACAGGAACTTATCGCGTCCCTGGGAGGACAAGAGATGATCGAGTTCTCTCTTGCAAGCGGCCCCCCGCTCGCACTCGGTGACCTCGAACGTCTTGCAGGTGTCCACTCGGCAGCCGCAGAAGCGGGAGGCTTCGTGCTTGCAGTGGAGATGCTTCACAAGACGCTCCCCGATCTATTGACCCTGCTCGCGGGAAGACCCCTAGCGAGTCTGCGAACCCACCGTGCCACCCTCGAGGATGTGTTCGTGCGTCTCACGGGACGTCACCTGCGCGACTGATCCACCTAAACCAAACCAAACCAAACTTGAAAACCGCAGGTTCCGAGCCGCGACTCAGGGTTAGGGACTCCCTAGTAAATAAATACACCGGAGCTATACCAAACCTATGTTGAAAACCGCAGGTCCGATCTACCGCTTCCGCGCCCCAATGTCGCGTAGACCTCACCCCCAACCCCCTCTCCCTCGACATCCTCCTTGCCCATGCGGGCAAGGACGATCGTCTTCGAGAGAGGG
>CAITRH010000166.1 GCA_903894755.1 uncultured delta proteobacterium | reverse complement strand
GTCAAATCAGCCCAGGGTGGGTAACCCTGGGTCGCGGGTGGCGCGGTTCAAACCTGCGGCGGGGACCTGCGGTTTTCAAGATGGGTTTGGTTTAGCGGCGGAAGTAGAGCCGCGTTCGGTTCGTGGTGAGTCCGCCCGCAGCGGATCCAGCGTAGGCCGGGATCCCACCGTTGTAGGCGGACTCGGTGCCGATGGACCACGCTCTCCCCTGGGATTCGCCTCCGAGCGCGGCTCCACTCCGCAGGGTCAATCCCTCGAACGCCCCCCCCCCATAGCCCACCTGGTTCAGCGGGTTCATGACGACACTCATAACCTGGGGGACGCTGGCCGTGAGCGGGCTGCCGTTTTGCGTAAACTCGAAGCTCGCATCTTCCGCCGCATTCCAGGTGATGCGAAGCCTGCAGCCGTTGACGCAGCCGAGCGCATCGAGATGCTGCAGTACACTCCACTGGCCCGCGTTGGGCGCGGTCGTGGTCACGCCATCGAGCCAGGTGGTTGAAGACAAGTAGCCGTTTCCCACGGCCACGTCCTGGTCGAAGACCTGAGTCCACCCTCCGTGCGTCATGTCGCAGTACACTTGGAACGACACACCACTTTGTGGCGGTTTGACAGGGTAGACACCGTTGGGTGTAGACGACTCTGTATCCAAAATGTCCTGGCAGTCACGTTGGACAGAGATGCACGCTGATTGGTTCGAAAGAGCGGTGTATTGGTCTTGCGGGCAGGAAGTACACCCCCTGTCTCGAGCGGTCGAAGGGGTCGTGCTCACGTATGTCCCGGCGATGCAGGTGGTCCATGCATTGCACGTAGCTGCGTTCCAGTCGGTGCTGAACGTACCGTCTGCGCAGTCCGCGCAAGTCCTGTCCGAGGTCGGACCTCCCGAGGCGACGACGTATTGTCCCGGGCCACACGCGATCCATGCCGAGCAGGTCGTCGCGTTGGCTGTGACGCTGAACGTGCCGTAGGTGCATGCTGTACACGTGCGGTTGATCGTTGCCGTTCCCTCCGATTGGACGAACTGTCCCGTCACGCAGGTTGTCTTGGATACGCATTCGGTGGCTGGGTCTGCATCGTGATCCCACAATCCCGCGGAGCAGGCTGCGCGTGGTGCGGTACCTCCGGCACAGTATTCCCCGATGTTGCAGGCGCTGCACACCGGAGGTGCGGTGGTGCTTCCCGGTACGGTTTGCACGGTCCCCGCAGCACAGGAACCTTGCGGTTGACAGGTGCTCTGGTTCAGGCCGGAAGAGTAGGTTCCAGCCGCACAGGGGGCGCAAGCTCGGTCCGTGGAGGGGGTCCCGGAAATGGTCACGTAGGTGCCCACACTGCACACGGCCCATGCCGCGCAGTTGGCCGAATTGGTGCCGGTGCTGAAGGTCCCCTCGGCACATGGGACACAACCTCGATCCACTGTGTCGGTGCCGGCAACCGCAACGAATTGCCCGGCATCGCAGACCGTCCATACGGCACAAGTCAGCGCATTTGTTGCCGAGCTGAAGGTGCCAGCGGTACACGCTTCACAACTCCGGTCCGCGGTCGCACTCCCCACCGACGTCACATACTGTCCCGCTGCGCAATCGCTCCGCGCGATACAGACCGTCGCTGGATTGCCATCGTGGTCCCACGTCCCCGCGGCACAGGCCATGGCTGCCGCATTGCCTCCTGCACAATACTCCCCCGCCTTGCACGAAGTGCAGACCGTGGCTGGATTCCGGTCCGCGTCCTCTGTCCCGGGCGCACACGGTACGGCGTCCGCCGCGCCGCCGGCGCAGTACTCACCGATGCCGCACACCTTGCACGGTGTCGCAGCGCTCTTGTCATCATCCCAGGTCCCAGCGGCGCACGCCTGGGGGGTGGCGTTTCCTCCGGCGCAATAGGCTCCTGCAGCACACGATTGGCAGGGGGTGGACGGGATTCTGTCGTGGTCCCATGTGCCGGCAGCGCACGCGCAGGAGCCGAGAGCGGCATTGAGGTCGTCACAATCGACCTCGACACGCACGCCGTCGCCGTCCTTGTCCGGATCGCAGGCATCCCCGACGCCGTCCTTGTCCAGGTCCTTCTGGTCCGGGTTGTACACGGTCGGGCAGTTGTCTTGGTCGTAGGGAACAGCGTCGCCGTCGTCATCGCCGAACAATGGGCACTTGTCGGGAGCGCAGGACCTGACCTGTTCAGTCCGATCCACAGTGCCATCTCCACCTTCGTCGATGGCCACGGGGATCGTTCCCCCTGTCCGTACGTCCTTCGCGTAGACGGTGGCGGTCCCAGGGGACATGGTTGCAATGGGGAGCACGACTTCGTTGGTGTTCCCGTCTCTGGTTACCGTCTTGACCCCAATCTGTACGTCCGCGGGTCCTTTTCCGGCGATGTCCAGCGTGATCTTCCCCAAGTCCGGATCGATGGTGATCGTGATGTCGATCCCGCCCCCTCCAGTAGGACGCACCTCCAGGGTGACGGTGATCCAGCCTCCGTCCTTGGTAGGCACGCTCACCAGCAGCGGCCCAACGTTGGCTGTGTCCGTGACATAACGCGCGGAGGACGTGGTCGTGAGCACCAGCGTGTGCGAACCGCCCAGGCCACTTCCGCCCACCGAGACGGTTCCACTGGCAGTATACGAGGTGATGGAGAAGGTGTCCGCAGTGCCCGTCAGCCCTGGTGTGGAGGTGGCATGGATGCTGAGCGGAAGGGGCGTGTCGGAGACGAAGCTGTAGGGGGCCGTGTCGCTCCACAACCCACTGGCGGAGGGGAACACTTCGAGGCCAGGAATGGTCGAAGTCAGTCCATTGGTCCCACCTCCAGCCGTATTCCCCTTGTCGTCGGAGACGGACACCTGGAGAGCCCCCCCGAATTCCACGCTCTGCGCCGTGGCCGAACCAGTGCAGAAGTAGCAGGGGTGCCGACCCATTCGAACACTGTTGGGAGTAAGGTAGAGTGGATTGCGCTTGCCGGGCCCCCCTTCGTACAGCCCCTCGGGCTCGTCCGGGTTTGTCGACGCCACATAGGACCAGGTGTCCGCTGCGACATCGAGGTTCATGGTGCGCTTCTCCCCAGGATGGTTGCTGTCGTACACTGCCAGCTTCCACTTGTTGTCCCCGTTGGGCTCGATGGCGTACGCCGTGAGCGCATGCCCGCCGGTCACCTGCCCCCCTTCGACGCGAACAATGCCCACACGGTAGGTCTCACCGGCTTTTCCTTTTCGAAATGCATCGCTCAGTGTGGCCGCAGCCTGTTTCGCGGTCGCGGACTTGGTCGCACTGCGGACCTGGTTCGAGTACTGTGTCCCGAACCAGTAGACGATCTCCCGATCGATGGGCGCGCCGCTGTAGTCCCGATTGATCTCCGACAAGGTCGCCGCACCGAACGGGGAGAGATCCACTTTGCCCAGCCACGCGAGGTGACTGAGCGCCGCAAAGCCTTCGCACAGCCCCCCCATTGTTGCTTCGTTGACGTGGCCCATCCAGAGCTCGGCCTCCGGGGTCAGGATGCAGTAGCCGTCGCGGATGCTCACACAAACCTGGTCGCCGAAGAGACGCCGTGCCAGGTCCCGGTCGAACACCGCCGTGCTGACGTACCCGGCGAAGTTGGCGAAGACGGCTCCGTTCGTCTCCATTTCGAAGCCGCTGCTTGCAGCCATCGTGGTGGGGGGGGCGCTCCCCGCATCCTCCCCGACACCGCTCGTGTTCCCCGCGCTATTGCAGCCTGCGACGCAAGCGACCAGAAGGCCTATCAACACGAGCCATGCTCTCAGCGCATTGTGCATCATCCAATCCCCTTCGGTCGCGAAGCTCCGATCGTTCCGTCGTCCCGAGCGTACAGGACTTGCCAGGCCCCGGGTAGGGGCGAAGGCACCGTCATTCCTGTACGCGAAAACACCTACAAGTCAGAACGGGCAAAAGATCAAAGGCCCGCTAAGTCACGGGGCCTCTCATGCCTACGTGACCGCGGCGGCCCTTTGAACTCCACGATCACGCCCAACCCAGGGTGGGTAACCTTGGGTTGGGCGTGATCGCGGTCGGCTCTTGGGGTTCCAGGACATGGCGACCCTTGGTGACCCCCGGAACTTAACGGGCCGTTGCAAAAGAGGTCCGTTGACAGCAGAACGTGCTTGACCAAGACGCTCCGGGAGGGGCAGGTTTGGGAAATGGCAGAAGGCACGGCGACGAACCCATCCGCTGAGGACCCGCTCGATGCGTGGCGGCGCAAGGCTACCAACGCTTACAGCCTGTTTGTCGTTGTGGCGCACTTGCCTTTCGTGCTGGCGGTGGTGACGCACCGGCTGGTGTTGTCGCGTCACGGGATTGCGGTGATGGCGGCCTGGAGCTTGACCCTGGGGGCCGCCCTGCTGCGACGCCTGGCTCCGACCGCCCGCGTGTGGCTGCTCGTGCTGGCCGTGTGGGTTTACGCGGGCATCATGCTAGACCGAGGGGGTATCTTCTTCAATTTCCGCGGAGCGCTGATTGGGTCTCCGCTGGCGGTCCTTATCCTGGCCGGTGTGCGGCGAGGGCTGGTCGTGGGCGCCATCAACATGCTGCTCACCGTGGCGGCCATACGCGCCACGGAGGCTGGCTGGCTCCGACAGGTCCCTCTGCTCTGGCAGTCCGGCGAGTGGCGCGTGCAAGCCGTGGGAGTCCTCGGGGCCGCTCTGCCGCAGTACCTCCTGCTGGCCTGGTTCAGCCACCACCTGTCGACCTCCGTCCGGCGTGAGGCCGTGACCGCCGCCCGCCTTCGAGCGGAGGCCGCAGACCGTGAGCGGCTGGAGGGCGAGGTGTTGGAAGCGGGCGAGCGCGAGTGCCGCCGTATTGGCAGTGAGCTGCACGACGGGGTGTGCCAGGACCTGACGGGCCTTCTGATCCGCAGCAAGCGGGCCCAGAAGGCCCTGGAGGCGTTGTCGAATCCGGAAGCCGAGGCGCTCCGCAGCGTCGTCGAGGGGCTGGGCGAGGCCATCGGCGAAGTTCACGGCCTGTCGAGGCGTCTGAGCCCCGGGTGGCTGACCGCACGGGACCTCGCCGGAGCAGTCGATGACCTCGTGCGGCGCACCGCCGAAGTCGCCGATGTGTCCATCTCGTTCATAGCGGATGGCGACGGGCCGACGGTCGACCCCGTCGTGACGCTTCATCTCTTTCGCGTTGCCCAGGAGGCGCTCGCCAACGCCGTCCGCCACGCTGCAGCGACGCAAATCGAGATACTGTTGGCGCACGACCCGGAGGGGACGCGGATTCGGGTGGACGACGACGGCGTCGGTCTCCCCGCCGATGCTGCGCTCCGTGGCGGGCTCGGGCTCCGGACCCTGCGATGGCGGGCGGTCAAGGCGGGAGGCACGCTCACCGTCGGCCCCAGACCGGGCGGTGGAACGCGAGTCGAATGCAGTGTTCCTCGCACGGAAGCAGGAAAGGAGACGGAGAGTGAGCTGTGACGCCGCAAGGGTACTGCTGGTCGACGACCACCCGGTGGTACGGTCCGGGCTGGCTGGTCTGTTGCAAGACGAGGGCTTCGATGTCGTGGGCATTGCGTCCACAGAGGGAGAGGCGCTGGAGTTGCTGGCGCGGGCTCCAACGGATCTTGCGGTTGTCGACCTGACGCTGGAGCACGGCTCCGGTTTCGACGTGCTGGCCACGCTCCAAAAACGGTTTCCAGCGACGAGCACGGTGGTCTACTCGGTGCATGAGGATGGCAACCAGGTGCGGCGCGCGTTGGAGGCCGGCGCCAAGGGCTATGTCACCAAGCGCGAGGACCCGGAGGTGCTGGTGCAGTGCCTTCGGCGGGTCCGGTCCGGAGAGCGATTTCTCAGTCCGAGGGCGGCACGGGGCATGGCCGATGCGTTGGCCAAGGGGCCGTCGTCGAACCCCGAGCAGGTACTCAGTCCGCAGGAGTTGCAGGTGTACGGCCTGACGGGGCGCGGTTTGTCGGCCCAGGGCATCGCGGAGCAAATGGACATCTCGGTGCGAACTGTGGAAACCTACTACGGGCGTATCCTGACCAAGCTGAATCTCCCGGGGCGTCGCGAGCTGCGCCAGCACGCGACCGAGTGGGCCCGGGGCGCCGTCGAGCGGTGACGTGTAGGTGTTTTCACCTTCGTGAATGAAGGCGACTCCACGGCTACTGGACCCCTCGCGGCTCCGGTATGCTCTGTTTCAGGTTTTCAACCGGGAGTTTTTCGAATGCTACGACGATCGTACAACGCCTTGGTTCTTGTCCCCGCCTTGTTGGTCCTCGCCGTTGGGTGCGGCGGGGAGAGCACGGCCACCAACGCGCAGGTGGAGACCGATGCTGGAACGGATGATGCCGAGGTCCCGCCGTTTAACGGCGTCGGCGACGCTGGCAGGTACATGGTCTCCGACGCCGGTACAGTGTACGACAACGTGAACATGCTCGAGTGGCAGCGCAGTGTGACCTCCTACACGTGGAACAATGCGAAGACCTACTGCGCGTCGCTGCCCCCGGCAGGGACCTGGAGGCTTCCAAGCCGCATCGAGCTCCTCTCCCTCGTGGACATGACACAGCATCCCACCATCGACCCGATCGCATTTCCCAGTGCGCCTTCCGATGGCTTCTGGACTTCTTCTGCGGTGTCTGGCTCGTCCGGCTTCGCGTGGGGCGTCTACTTCGACGACGGCTACACCAACACCCTTGTCGTGGGCCTCAACGCCCGCGGTCGCTGCGTGAGGTGAGGACGGGCTTTTCTTTTGGCTTTGCGGGGCGCCCATATGACCTTTCCGTTCTGTTCCAGCTTTTCAACCAGGAGTCTTTCGAATGCTACGACGATCGTGCAACGCCTTGTTTCTTGTCCCCGCCGCATGGATCCTCGCCATTGGGTGCAGCGGAGGGAGCACGGCCACCAACGCACAGGTGGAGACCGATGCTGGAACGGATGACGCAGAGGTCCCGTCGTTTGGCGGCATCGGCGACTGCGGCAAGAACTGCCAACGCGCGTGCATAACCGGCTGCAAGGACGGATACCACTACAGCTGGCAGCAGGCGCGTTGCGTTGTCAACAGCAGCGAATGCGATGACGGGTACGCATGCGACTTCGGCCCATGTGGAGGCGCGGGGCAACGTACATGCAACACGGCCGCGACGCACTGTTCAGCCTGCAAGTCGGGCCTCTTCTACGATGGAGCCGGCCCGTGCAATGGCGGACATTGCCTCACGCCAACGCTCCGCTGCCAGCCCGAGCCCCCGTCGGCGCCCACCGTTTCGAACCCGAACGATCTTACCTTCATCGTGACCACGGACGTTCACGTCAACCGCATCAACAGCAATGCGACCAGTCCTGCCTTCGCGGACCACGTCTACGCGATGAGTCACATCAACCAGGGCCTCGCTGGAGGCTGGCCGGCCCAAGCAACGGACAACAGTGGCACCCCCACCCTGTCGCCCGGCACCCGAGTCGCCACGCCGCTCGGGGTGCTGATCTCCGGCGACATGACGCTTTGCACGGACTGCGGTGTCGGCACGTACAACCAGAGTGAGATCAAACCGTTCCGCGATCTCTATGACAAAGGGCGTACTGCGGACTCCATCGACTACCCGGTGTATCTTGGGTTCGGAAACCACGACTACCCAGGTGGGTCGAACGCCAAGAACAACCTGATGGTGGCCTACCTGGAGAGCCGCATGAAGGATCACCAGGGGGTTAGCAACTACGACTCGGTCAGTCACAACTATTCGTGGGATTGGGGCTCGGTCCATTTCATCCAGACGCATCACTGGGCGGGCTACATTGCCGGCGGGGTCGATTGGCTGAAGGCCGATCTTGCCGCCAATGCAGCGAGCGGCAAGAAAGTGATCTTGCTCCAGCACTATGGCTGGGATTCCTTCGGGAAACAGCTGACCGACCCTGCCGACGGTGCGGACATGCAATACAACTGCGTAGACTCCAACACGTGCCAGAAGGCGGATGATGCCGGTCTCAAGACTTTCACATGTCTGCGAGACGCCCAAAATGAGATCATGTCATGCACCAATGAAGCGGCGCAGCCCCTCACCTGGACCTGGTGGAGCTACAACGACCGACTCGCGCTCAAGAACGCGTTGGCCGGCTACAATGTGATCGGGATCTTCTTTGGGCACTCCCACTCGAAAGGCTTCCTCGCCGCATCGACCACGTCAGGACCTGGTTTCGACGGCTACCGCGGCTCGAACGGCGGTGTCGGCAGCGACGGAAAGGGCGGGTTCTTCGTCGTCCACGTCACATCGCTGGGGATGGACGTCATGCACTTGGGCTGGAGCTACAAGGACAGTGTCTGGACAGGCGGCACCGCCGACGGGGGGCACACGCTCACGGCAACGGACGTCTGGGTGAAGCGCTTCCCGTGACACTGGAGGGCGATCCTGTTCAGGCAGGACATGACGCCGTGGATGTGGCTGATGGCCCTCCACCTTCCGATCCTGATGATCCACGAGGTGGAAGAGTACGTTCTTGCTCCTCTGAGCTTCAAGGAGTTCACCAACCTGCGCTCCCCCATAGGTTCCGGCAATGATCCCGATTTCCCCCTGGACGAGGGATACGTCTTCCAGGTGAACATCGTGATAGCGTGGCCGATGATCATCCTCGGTGCGGTCCTCGCCAACGTGGCCCCCTGGATCGGCATGTCGATGATATGGTTCCAGATAATCATTAACAACGTAATGCACACAGTGGGGTTCCAGAAGGGCAAGCCGACATACAATCCGGGCCTGCTCACGAACTGCCTGGTCATCGTTCCCTATTGCGTTTACGCCATCTATACCGGCTATGGATTTTTCCGCTGGTACGACTGGGGGTTTTCGGTCCTTCTCGGCGTGGGCATCACCGCCATGCTGATGAGAAAGACGTTCGGACGCCTTGACGAGAGAAAGGCAAAACCGCAGGGAGCCGCGTAAAGCGGTGATGACGACGCCGAGATCCAGGGCTATCGACAACGAAAAGTAACTCGTTCTTGAAGCACTATTATAAAAAGGAGAAATCACGATGAAGCAGAAGAAACAATCCAGTATTCTCGCGGTTGCTTTGGCCGCGGTATTCAGTTTGTTCGGAGCGTGGTCATGCGCCCCGCAATCCTCATCCTCATCGCCCCATGGGATCGATGACCAGGTATCACGCTTCAAAACGGAAGCGACGAGTCTTGGCTATGTCGTGCAGGACGGCTTGCCGGTAAAGACCAATCTGAACGATCTGTATTGCGATGGATCCATGTGGGCGCCGCTGTACCCCAACCCGAACTCTCCCTACATCAGCGCCGTGCTGCCGCTCGTGCCGGGGCAGGCGGACCCCGTGGCGAGCAATGGATCGTTCCGTCTCCGTGAGGATGAAGCGGTCGTGATCATCGGAGAAACCCCGCCGCCAATGGCCTACTTCAGTTTCAACTTCCACATGCTCAGGGGTTCACTGAGTGTGGCGATCGGCCCGCCGATCCTGTGGATTCCCGTGGTCGATCCGGTCAGCAGTCTGACGCTGCAGAAGACCGGCTCGACGCCGTTCAATCAACCCTTTGCCGTGGTCGGGACCGGTCATGGAAAGACGCTGGATCAAGTGCATCAGATGCTGAGAGCGGCTGGTCTCGGGTCGATGACGAACGACCAGATCATCTCTCCGTCCCTGTTCCGGCTGGGTCTGGACGGGGGTTCGGACGAGTTCATCTTCGCCATGCGTACCGCGGTGCCCGAGAACCGGGACGAGTTCAACAGTTACATGGACGCACTGCGCCAGGAGGTGCGGATCCTCCGCGTGCGACCCAAGAGCGCCTCCGAGGACGATCAGGTAAAGCCGGTGCTAGCCGCCGACCCGTTGCCGGTACCGAACCTGCGCGTGGCCGGAACCGGGACCAGCGAACTCGATCTGAGCCCGACGCTGCAATTGCTGGGTCAGCGCATCATAGACAAGTATCCGGATTACACGGCCACCGACATTCGTACTGATGACTGGTTCGATGAGCCCTATCCGGGTCTGCAGCGCAACATGGTCACCGACTTGCCGGCACAAGATGGAGTGGCCGGTGCGACCACGGATGCCACCTATCTCGCGAGCGGCAATTTCGCCCTGCCGGAGGGGGCGTTTCTTGTCGCCTATGGCGCCCACCACCGTGCCACCGGCAAGGCCACTTACTCCAGCGTCTCCGTCTACGCTGACGCGAACCTGGGCGCCGGTCTGGCAACAGTGCAAAGCCCGGATCTGCAGGGCAGCGCGCGCGACTACATCAACGACCAGTCCAACGCAGACATGTTCTACTCTTGGACATTTACCCGCTCGAGTAACCTTCCCGAACACACGACGCAACTGCCGACTGCCAACTTCTGCGCAGAGGCGGGCCGCCCCGTCGACTTGAACACGCTGCGCGTCGGCTATCGCGCCTATGCAGAACCGGAGACGCAGACGCACCCGGCCAAGTCCGAACTGCTTTACGACCGACTGCTCATATTCACCCCGAAATAGGGCATGCGGCTGGGGCTAGGTAATCCAATGGCCGTGAACGGAACGTTGCCGCGTAAACGGAATGGGGCCCAGCCCTGCGAAATATCGGGGCGGCACGGGGCATGGCCGATGCGTTGGCCAAGGGGCCGTCGTCGAACCCCGAGCAGGTACTCAGTCCGCAGGAGTTGCAGGTGTACGGCCTGACGGGGCGCGGTTTGTCGGCCCAGGGCATTGCGGAGCAAATGGACATCTCGGTGCGAACTGTGGAAACCTACTACGGGCGTATCCTGACCAAGCTGAATCTCCCGGGGCGTCGCGATCTGCGCCAGCAAGCGACCGAGTGGGCCCGGGGCGTCGTCGAGCGGTGACGTGTAGGTGTTTTCATCTTCGTAAATGAAGGCGACTCCACGGCTACCGGACCCTTGCGGCTCATGTCAAAAGGCTTGGGTTTCTTGGACGCTAGATGCAGGAGGAGTTGTCACATGGATGCGTTTTTCACCGCTCGTCATGCCCCGCCCCGATCGGAGGCCGCAGGGGGGCACTCCTCGCAGGGACGGCCTTCGACCTTTCCGCGGTCGACTCTTGGTCGTCCATCGTGCGACGGAGTGTCCGCGGTGCTTTTGAGCCTGGCAAGATGCCTCATGATTCGGGAAACCGTCGTTGCGCTCGTGGTGCTCCTTTTCGCGGCCTTGGGTTGCGGGGGGGGCGGGGCCTCCGGCGAGGCGAACCCCGACGCCGGTCCGGTCGATTCGGACGCGGACATCGTCCCCGACTTTGGCGCTGCCGGTGACTGCACCGTCGTCAACTCCGATGACAGTGGCAACGGTTCCTTGCGCGGTCTGCTGGCCACCACCAGCTGCAGCAGGATCTTGTTCCCCTCCAATATGGCCATCCACTTGACCTCTCCGCTCCAGGTGGACCGAACGGTCACTATCGAGGCGGCGTTACGCAAGGTGGTGCTCGATGGCGCTGGCGTCCCGGTGATGGTCGTAGGAAGCCGGGGGTTTGCGAAACTGACCGGTCTCACCATCACCAACAGTGGATCCACCAGCGGCAATGGCGGCGGCTTGGTCAACGGGGGCAGGCTGACGGTGACCGCATGCTCGCTTAGCAACAACCGCGCAGTGTCCGGTGGTGCGATCTACAGCACCGGATCGCAGCTTGCGGTCTTCAACTCCACGTTCTCCGGCAATACCGCAACGCAAGAAGGGAGTGCCATCTACAGCACGGGGACCGGAAGCACCAGCATCTACTTCTCCACGTTCACGGGCAATGGCGCTACGTCCACCTCCGCTACCCTCCACAGCGCGGGTTCTGGAGTCTTCCAGGTCGTCAGTTCCATCGTGGTCAAGGGGACCGCCGGCGCGGCGTGCGCGGGGGCCATCACCGGCAGCAGCAGCCTTGCCAACGACGCGTCGTGCGGGTCCGCGTTCGCCAATTCTGGCTCCATCTTGTTGGCGGCTCCAGCGGACAACGGTGGAGTCACCCTGACCTGCGCGCTGCTCCCAGGCAGCACCGCCATCGACGCCGCTCAGTGCAATACCACCCTCGTCCCCTTGGACCAGCGCGGCGAAACACGCACTCGACAAGGAGCGGCGTGTGACGTCGGCGCGTTCGAATCGCGCGGCTTTTCCCTGGCCAGGGGCACTGGTAACAGCCAGGCCGCCACGATCAACCGCGCGTTCGCCGCCCCCCTCACTGTTCGCCTCCTGGAAGGCGCAGTCGTCCCGTTGGCCGGAGCAATCATCACCTTCACCGCGCCGGCGTCTGGCGCCAGCACCAAGCCCGCCACGGTCACCTCCACGACCGGTGCGGATGGCTGGGCAGCCGCCGTGGTTGCAGCCAACGCAACCATCGGCACGTACAGCGTGACAGCGAGCGCAGTCGGCGTTAACCCGGTCCCCTTCACCCTCAGCAACGCGCAGCGTGTCTTCACGCTCACCGGGGTCTCCGGGGACGGCCAGAGCGCAACGGTCAGCAAGCCGTTCGCCATGCCCCTCAAAGTGAACTTGAAGGAAGGCACGACGCCCATAGCCGGGGCGGTGGTGACGTTCACCGCACCCGCATCCGGCGCGAGTACCAACCCTGCCACGCTCACATCGACCACCGACTCCAATGGCGACGCGGCGGTTGCCGTTACGGCCAACGCAGTCTTCGGTGGCCCCTACGCGGTGACGACGACTGCGGATCTCGCAACGCCCGTGGTCTTTTCCCTGACCAACGCGTGCGGCATCAGCGCCGTCGTCACCAGTGCGGCGGACACGGGCCCGGGATCCTTGCGTGCAGCACTGGACGATCCGGACCGTTGCGCTAGCAGCACCATCAGCTTCGGAGCCAGCATGGTCATCACGTTGGCCACCCCGTTGACTGTCACCAAGGCCGTGACGATCATGGGCAGCGAGTCCGTGGCCGCCGAGATCGGCGGTGGCAGCGCATCCCGGGTTTTCTCGGTGAACGCGGGCGCCACGCTGAACCTGAGCATGTTGACGGTCAAGGATGGCAACTGTGGTGCAGGCTGCAAAGGCGGAGGCATCTACAACGAAGGGACGGTGAACGTCACCCAGTGCATGCTGCTACGCAACAAGGCTTCCCTGGGCGGCGCCATCTACAACAAGGGGACCGTGTCGCTGATCTCCACCACGCTGAGCGGAAACACCGCGGAAAAGGGGGGAGTGACCTTTAGCGAGGCCGGCTCGACGCTCCTCAGTTTCGTCACCGCCGCCGAGAACAGCGCCAGCGTCCGGGGTGCGCTCCTCAGCGCGACGGGCGGCGCGTTCACCATGACCCGCAGCATTGCGTGGAACAATGGCTCCACAGGCAGCAACCTGCTGGACAACTCCAGCGGCGGCACCGTCACGGTGAGCGACAGCATCGTCGAGGGGGGCTATGCGGGCGTCCGCAACTCCGACAAGGACCCGCTCCTGTCGGCTCTCTACCATCCTTTCTTCTTCGCTGCCTCGTACATCCCGTCGCCCACCCTGGCCTACGACACGCTCCCGGGCTCCCCGGCCATGTGGTACCTCCGGCGCTACGAGGGAGCGACGATCTTCGCCCCTACCTACCCTGGTGACGTCTTCGACCAGCGCGGAGTCCAGCATCTCGAGGCCCTTTGCGACATCGGCGCCATGAACCGCAACTACAGTTTCATGCTCGGGGATTCGTCCATCCGCCCCGGCTCGTTCACGAGCAACCTCACCCAATCCACGACGACCGGCGCGGCGTTCCCCCTGCCCATTGCCTTCGCCGTATCCATGAGTTGGCCCCATGAGGATTCGGTGATCACCGTCCCGTATCCGGTCGTAGGCGGCAAGGTCTACTTCGAGGTTCCGATTAGCGGCCCGAGCGCCATCATCTCCCCCAATCCGGCCACCGTCGAACGGCACACGGACAGGGTCGGGAAGGTGACTGTGACGGCTACAGCCAACGACTTCGTAGGCTCCTACGACGTCTGTGCGCGCACCAACTTCTACAATCTCCCGGGCACGCTCGATTGCCTGGCAATCCACTTGACCAACCAGTGCCAGTCGCAGCTGACCGTGACCAACGCGAACGACTCCGGTGTCGGTTCGCTGCGCTGGGCGGTCCAGAACGTGTGCGAGGGGGGGCGGGTGACCTTCGACAAGGACTATCGCATCGTCCTTTCGAGCACGCTGGCCTTCCTGCGGAGCATCACTGTAGACGGGGAGGGGCATGCGATCACGGTCGATGGCAACAAGGCCGTCGCGGTGGTGAAGCTCCAAGCAGGCAGCACGCTCATGAACCTGACCATCTCGGGCGGCAACAGTGACGTGGGTGGCGGGCTGGTGGCGACGGGCGCGACGAGGCTCGTCAACGTCACCTTCCTTGGAAACCACGCGCGAAGGGGTGGGGCGATCGATATCTACCAGGGCACCGTTGCCATGACCAACGTGGTCTTTTCGGGAAACTCGGCTGACGAGATGGGCGGCGCCATCTACGCGGATTGGATGAACTACGACCCGAGCATCCTCGGCCTGGAGATGAACAACGTCACCTTCAGCGGCAACACGGCTGGCACGTCGGGGAGCGTGCTCTACAATGCGGAATCGGATCAGAGGGGGCTGATCAAGATCAACAACTGCATCGCGTGGGGCAACACAGCGCCCGCTTCGTCGGTGTTCCACGAATTTCCCTACATGGCCAACACGACGACCATTGCCTACAGTGACCTCGAGGGGTCGTTCCCGTCGGGCGCGTGGAACACCGCGTGGGGCGTCAACGGTGGTGGCAACCGGGCCGTGGATCCGCTGTTCGTGAACGCGCTGGGTGCGGACGGCATCGCTGGCACTGCGGATGACGACCTGCGATTGAGGGCGACCTCACCCGCCATGGACGCGGGGAGCAACATGCTGGTCCCCGCGGATGCTCAGGACGTGGACCGCAATGGCAACACGTCCGAGCCGATGCCTGTGGACCGCGCCCGCAAGGCACGATTTGTGGATGGCCCCGTCGCTAATACGGGCGCAGGCACCGCACCGATCGTCGACATGGGTGCGTACGAGTACTCCCCTTAGGGAGTCCACCGGAAATATCTGCCCCAAGCTCTTGGCATTGGTACCGCGACGGTGAGGGGCGGGGACTCACCCGGCTCGGCGAGGGGGATGGTCCCTGGGGCCGCGGGGGCGGGATCGTGGACCCCACCCGATCACAACAGGGACTTCCCGAAGTAAACATCGATCTTGACAAGGTCAACAGGCGACTTTCGAAGGTCAACAGGCGACTTTCGAAGGTCAACAGGCGACTTTCAAAGGTCAACGGGGGACTTTCAAAGGTCAACGGGGGACTTTCGAAGGTCAACTGGGGACTTTCGAAGGTCAACGGGGGACTTTCGAAGGTCAACGGGGGACTTTCGAAGGTCAACAGGCGACTTTAGAAGGTCAACGGGGGACTTTCCGAAGTCGAAATCGACCTTGGCGAAGTCGAAATCGACCTTGGCGAAGTCGAAATCGACCTTGGCGAAGCCGAAATCGACCTTCCCGCTACGCTCGGTCGGCGGATGCATCCGACGTCAAACCCCGACCACGATCCTACGGCCCCAGGTAGGGCTACGACCACATCGCGCGGCGCCAAATCCCAGCGGGTCGTGCTAAACCCATCTTGACAACAACTTCGCCGCTCTCCACCTGAAAACCCATGGCAAAGCTCGATCCCGAACGCGAAGCGCACAAAGCCTGGCTTGGACTCGTCCAGCCCGTCGGCCTCGTCGTCTCCCCCCCCGCCCTGCTCAAAGCCCAGGTCGTCCTCGACAATAACGTCATCCCCATCCAACAGGCGCTGCAGACCGTCATCGTCCGCCCCGCCTACGTCATCCTCGACGCCGACCCGGTACTGCTCGACTTCCCTCGCTTCGCAACCGACGTCCTCGGCTGGTCCCGCGACGACATCGCAGGCGCTCCCGGTGGCCCCCCCTTGCCTGATGCCCTCGGCGTCGCCTTGCCCGACTACGGTGAAACGCTGCTCCCCAGTTACGTTGTGGTCGACACAATGTCCGAGGGGCAAGTCCTGCTGTTGGTCCAGGTCGTCGACCGTGTCCCCCTCGACGACAAGCCGTCGCCCGAGGAAACCCGCAAACACACCTGGCCCGCAAGTCCGCAGGCTCGCTTCGAGCGCCTGCTTCGCGAAACAGGTGTCCCCGCCGGCCTCTTGCTCAATGGCAACGAGCTGCGCCTCGTGTACGCCCCCCGCGGCGAGTCCTCTGGACACATGGGTTTCCCCATCGCCGCCATGTGCACGGTCTCAGGACGGCCGCTGCTGGCCGCACTGCATATGCTCTTGTCCGAGCACCGTGTGTTCAGCGCTCCCGACAAGCAGCGCCTGCTCGATCTCTTGGTGGAGAGCCGCAAGTACCAGAGCGAGGTGTCCAACCGGCTCGCAGAACAGGTGCTCGTCGCGCTTTGGGAGCTGCTGGGTGGGTTCCAGGCCGCTGACGAGGCTGCGAAATGCCACGTCTTGTACGACCTCCCACGTACGGACCCGCAGCAGCTCTATGGCGGACTGCTCACCATCGTCATGCGCCTGGTGTTCCTGCTCTACGCCGAAGACCAAGGGCTCATGCCCGACGACCCCCTGTATGCACGCAACTACTCCATCGGTGGACTCTTCGAACGCCTGCGCAAAGACTCCGCCCGCCACCCCGACACCATGGACCAGCGCTTCGGCGCCTACGCCTGGCTGCTGTCAACCTTCCGCATGGTCTTCGACGGCGGCGCCCACGGTCGGTTGCAACTTCCCACCCGCCATGGCCAGCTGTTCAATCCGGACGAGTACCCGTTCCTCGAGGGACGTCCGCCTGGTGTCGGCCGCGTGATGGGCGACACTTTTGAAGCCCCACGTGTGTCCGACGGGGTCCTCTGGCGGGTGCTCGATAGCTTGCTGGTTCTGGATGGAGAACGCCTGTCGTACCGTTCCCTGGACGTCGAGCAGGTTGGCTCCGTATACGAGGCCATGATGGGCTTCGACGTGCGTACACTGCCAGGACGGGCGATCGCGGTGCGTCCCAACAACGTGGTGTTCGACCTAGACGCGCTGCTCACTGTGGCGGGTCCCAAGCGCGCCGCCTGGCTGAAGGAGCAGACCGAGTGCGACCTCGCAGACAAGGGGACGCAGGCGCTCAAAGCAGCCCGCACCGTCGACGACGTCGTGGTGGCACTGGGGAAAAAAGTCGCACCGCAGACCGAGCGGGTGCTTGCACCTGGCGCGATGTTTTTGCAACCTGGGGAAGAACGACGCCGCTCCGGCTCCCACTACACGCCGCGCGAGCTGACCGAGCCCATCGTGCGCACCACGCTGAGTCCAGTGCTCGAAGCGCTGGGACAACGGCCCACACCGGAGCAGATCCTCGACTTGAAGGTTTGTGATCCTGCAATGGGTTCCGGAGCCTTCCTAGTAGAGGCCTGTCGCCAGCTAGCAGCCGCACTGGTGGCAGCATGGGAAACGTACGACTCCACTCCGCTGCTTCCGCCCGACGAGGACCCGCTCCTGCACGCGCGGCGCCTCATTGCGCAGCGCTGTCTCTACGGGGTCGACAAGAACCACTTCGCCGTGAACCTGGCCAAGCTGTCGCTGTGGCTGGTCACCCTTGCGAAGGACCACGCGTTTACCTTCCTCGACCACGCCTTGAAACACGGCGACTCCCTGGTGGGGCTGACCAAAGCGCAGCTCGGCGCGTTCCACTGGAGTCCGCCGGGGAACGACTACGGTCCGCTGTTCGCTGGCATTACCGCGGACGTCATTGCAGTGACAGGCTGGAGGGCGCAGATCCAGGCGCTCGGCGAGGGGGACTACGACCAGCGGAGGTTGGCGTGGAAAGAGGCCGAGGACGTTGTGCGCGATGTGCGACGCGTTGGGGATCTGTGCATTGCCGCGTACTTTGGGGCCGAGAAGGACAAGGACCGCGAGGCGCTGCGACGCGACTACCGCGCAAAGCTGGACGCGTGGAAAGCGGGGGGCGACAGGTTGGAGATCGACGGCATTGTCGACGAGCTGCGCAGTGGCGGCGGCGAGAGGCCGGTGCTGCCGCTGCATTGGGAGATCGAGTTTCCCGAGGTGTTCGGGCGGGGGAATCCTGGGTTCGATGCCATGGTGGGGAACCCGCCTTTCGCTGGGAAGAACACGACGGCGCACGGCAATCGGCCCGCCTTCTTGGACTGGCTCAAGGAGCTGCACGTCGAGTCCCACGGG
>CAITRH010000165.1 GCA_903894755.1 uncultured delta proteobacterium | reverse complement strand
GAGGAGCCTCTAGACGGGGCTGCGCGAGACCGACGGAAGAGTGGTTTTCTCGCGAAGCACGTTGAACCGACGCATCGGTTTCTCTTTCCCCTTGAGTGACCGCGCATCAAGCTCCTCGACCTCGAAGCGTCCTCCGAGCCTTGCCAAGGTCATCTCGCTGACCACCACCTGCCCGGCGAGCGCCGAGCTGCACAGACGCGCGCTGGTGTTCGCTGTGTCGCCGATCACCGTGTAGCTGAGCGCCTTGGAGCTTCCTACGTACCCCACAACCACCGAGCCGGTGTGGACGCCAATGCCCACGGCGAGCGTGGGTCGCCCCTGCTGCACCCGCATTCGATTGAACTGTCCAAGCACTTCGACCTGGTCGAGGGCGCACTGAACACAGCGTACGGCGTCGTCGGGATGCGCGACCGGTGCCCCCCAAAACGCCATGATCCCGTCCCCCATAAACTTGTCGAGGGTCCCCTCGTACTTGAACAGCGTGTCGACCATGCGCTCGAAGTAGTCGTTGAGCATGTCGACGATCTCCTCGGCGGGAGTGCCCTCGCTCATGGCCGTGAACCCACGGATATCGCTATTGAAGACCGTGCAGTCGTTGAGAAGCACGCCCCCCTTTTTGACCTCGAGTTTGCCCAGGATCATTTGCTCGGCGACGTTGGGGGCGACGAGGCGGGAGAAGCGCTCGCGAAGAACGATCTCTTTTTCGACCTTCTTTTGGAGCAGCGTGTTCTCGATGAACATGGCGGCTTGGCTTGCGACGGCGGTGACGATCTCGAGGTCCTTTGGTTGGAACTGCGCGAGGGCTTCGGAGTCGAGCCACAGAGCCCCGAGGACCCCGCGCTCTCGGTCGTGAAGCAGCGGCACCACCATGGCGCTCGAGATCCTATTGAGGATCATGGACTTTCCCTTGGAGGCCGCGAAGTCCATGGCGGCGTCGTGGGTCAGCACGCTCGCGCGCTCCTTGACCACGTGGTTCAGGATCGTGGAGCTGATTTGAATCGGCGCGTCGGTCCCGTCCCGCCGACGTACGGCGCGAGGACGCAGCGTGGTGTCGTCGTCGCGAAGCAAAATGACGCCGCGGTCGGCATTCACGAACTTGAAGAGCGCAAGGAGAATCTTGTCGAGGAGCTGGTCGAGATCGCGTTCGAGTCCGATGTCGCGGGTCAGCTCCCAAGTGATGCGGAGACGCTCGTAGTCGAGACGAAGCTGTTGGGGGTCCTGGCTTGCCCCTTCGAAGGGGAGAAACCCTTTGGTTTGCACGGCGATCTGAGTGCCGATGGCACGCGTGGCATCGTTCATGTCGATGCGGGTGCCGGCAATGCCGGCGCGGGTCGAAGCAGGATTCGCGATGGCGGCGAGAAGCTGCGTTCCCAATTGCGGGGAGTGTGCAGCCAAGGGTGGGGTGACGAGCGGACGGGGCTCGATGGGAGGAGACGCGGTGTGCGCGGGCTGCCAGGTTGGCGCGGCGGAGGGGGGCATGTGCTGCACGGCGCCCGGACCGATGGGAGGCGGCGGAAGCGGCCCTGAGCCGTCGTCGTAGCGCGCTCGGGTGGATCCCAAGGCGATCTCGTCGCCGTGGCGAAGGAGTTGCTCGCCTCGGACGCGCTCACCATTGACGTAGGTGCCGTTGAGGCTCCCTAGGTAACGGAGGATGAAACGGCCGTCGCGAAGCTCGAGGATGCAGTGCTCTTTCGACACGATTTTGTCGAGAAGCTGAATGGTGTTGTTTGGATGGCGACCGAGACTATTGGTCGGTCGAAGGTCGATCGCCTGTTGTCCCTCTGCAGTTGCGAGGATGAGACGTGCCATGGATCGGAGCGATGCTAGCGCGGGAGCTCCTGATGGGTCGAGCGTTTTCCCTCGGCGTCACGAGAGTCATGACATCGGTCCGACGGAGTCGCCTTGTCGCCCACTGACCAGGCGACTCCACGTCGTTGAAGTCGCCCTGTCGCTGGGCGACCAAGCCCCCACCGTTCCCCGGAGTGGTCTTGCCTTTGAACGACGAGGCCACTTCCGGACTCCAGAGTCGCCTCGTCGCTGAACGACCGGGTCGTTCCAGTTCCCGGAGTTGCCTTGTCACCAACGCTTACGCGGCATCGGAATCCTCAGAGTTGCCTTGTCGCTGAACGACCAAGCCTTACCGGCCCCTCGGAGTTGTCTTGTGGCTGACGCACGGAGCTCCCCTGGCCGTCGAAGTTGCCCCGTCGGTGACCTTCAAGTCAGGGTCCAGCGTCCGGAGCGACCTTGTCGGTCAACGCCATGGCCGCTCCACGCGAATCGACCGCCCCCGATTCCGAGCGTCGTCAAATAAGGCGCCCTGGGGCATACCGTTGACGCGCCCACTCGTTCATGACGATCCCGGCCGCGACGGCGAGGGGAAGCGACTGATTGACGCCATAAAGCGGAATACCGAGCACGTCGTTAGCGCGGGCCAACACGGAGGGAGCGAGGCCAAACCGCTCGCTTCCAAACAGAAACACCACGTCGTCGGGGAACTCCCTCACGGCATAGAGGCTTCTGCGAGAGGCTTCGCGTTCGAAGGCCCAAACAGGACGTCCCCGGACCTTTTCGAAGAACGCGTTGTCGTCGTCCAACGCCACCAGGGTCTCGTACTTTTGCATGCCCATGGAGGCTTTGGCGTAGAAGGTCCCCTCGCCGATGAGGAGGATCTCCTGGGCCAAGAAGTTGTGTGCGACGCGGACGATGGCACCGACGGCAAAGGGGTTGGACGCGCCATGAAGGGCGATGGAAAACCGATGGCGCAACGGCAAAAGAGCCTCGCGTATCTCGTCCAGCCCCATGTCGAGAGGAAAGGTTGCCGCCACGAACCCATCGAAGCGCTTGACAGGCGAAAGCGCAAAGGTAGATTGCGCTCCCCCGCAAGTCCCAGCGTCGTGCTGTGCCTTCGGGGAAATCACACGGTCCCCGAAGGACCCGGCCATCAAAGCCGTGTCGACCGACAGGTCTCCGAATGCCGACGATCAACCAGCTCATACGACTAGGACGAGAAGCCGCACGGTTTAAGACCGCGTCGCCAGCATTGAAAAGCTGCCCGCAAAAGCGCGGGGTCTGTGTCCGCGTCTACACAACGACCCCTAAGAAACCGAACTCGGCTCTCCGCAAAGTATGCCGTGTACGCCTGACCAACGGGATGGAAGTCACCTCGTATATCCCGGGGGAAGGGCATAACCTTCAGGAACACTCGGTGGTGTTGATTCGAGGGGGACGAGTCAAGGATCTCCCCGGAGTCCGCTACCACGTCGTTCGAGGCACGCTCGACGCGTCCGGTGCAGTCGGCCCGTCCTCCACCAACAAAATCAATCGAAACCGCAAGCGCTCGAAGTACGGCGTCAAGCGCCCGAAGTCCTAGGAGTGACCGATGCCCCGTCGTCGTGAGGTCCCCAAGCGCCGGATCATTCCGGACCCCAAGTTCAAAGACAAGCTCATTTCCAAGTTCTGCAACACGCTGATGCTCGGCGGCAAGAAGTCCACCGCAGAAGGGATCCTCTATGGAGCCCTGGATATCATCCAGGACCGCTTCAAAGAAGAGCCCCTCGAGGTGTTCCGCAAAGCGCTGGACAACGTGAAGCCCAAACTCGAGGTGAAAAGCCGTCGCGTCGGCGGCGCAACGTATCAAGTGCCCGTCGAGGTCCGTCCCGAGCGACGGGTCACGCTCGCCATGCGCTGGCTGGTCCAGTACTCCCGCGACCGAGGTGAGAAGACCATGCGGGAGCGTCTCGCCGCAGAGTTTTTCGATGCGGCGCAGGGACGAGGCAATGCGGTGAAGAAGAAGGAAGACACCCACAAGATGGCCGAGGCCAACAAGGCCTTTGCCCACTACCGCTGGTAACAGCCCGCGCTCTTAGGCTTCCCAACGTTTTTTAGGTGCCGATAGCGATATGCCCAACACGACATAAGGATCGGGTTACGCAAAATCCCGGGAAGCATGGCTTGCCGGCTTGACGTACCCCGACACCCTCTCTGGATCACCCGGTGGGACTGTTGTCCCTGAGGCCGGGGCTCCCCAAAAACGATGGGGAGATGGCCAGTGAGGGTTTCGTGTTTTTGACGCGTGCCATTGAACGGTACGCCTGAACGAAGACAAAACAGGAGAACTTCCGTGCCTCGTGAATACCCTCTCGAAAGGACCCGCAACATCGGGATCATGGCCCACATTGACGCGGGCAAGACGACGACGACGGAGCGCGTCCTCTACTACACGGGGGTCAACTACAAAATCGGGGAGGTCCACGAAGGCGCCGCGACCATGGACTACATGATCCAGGAGCAAGAACGCGGCATCACCATCACCTCCGCAGCCACCAACTGTTTCTGGCAGCCCATCGAGGGCCCCTTCGCCGGGATCCGCCATCGCGTCAACATCATCGACACCCCAGGTCACGTCGACTTCACCATTGAAGTCGAGCGAAGCCTTCGAGTCCTTGATGGCGCAGTGGCGGTTTTCGACGGTGGCAATGGGGTCGAGCCCCAGAGCGAAACGGTGTGGCGTCAAGCCGACAAGTACAAGGTCCCCCGCATCGCCTTCATGAACAAGATGGACAAGGTCGGAGCCGACTTCCTCATGTGTGTCAACAGCATGAAAGAACGTCTTGGCGCCAACCCGGTTCCTATCCAGTGGCCTCTTGGTGAGGAAGACCGACACAGGGGGATCATCGACCTCATCACCATGAAGGCGGCGGTCTTCGATGAAGAGAGCCGAGGGCAGAAGTTTACGTGGATTGAGATCCCCGAAGACCTCCTCAAGACTGCCCAGGAGTGGCGCGACAAGCTCATTGAAAGCGTTGCCGACTCCGACGAAGAGATCATGCACTTCTACCTCGAGGGCCATGTCGAAAAGGTCACCGACGCGATGATCCACCGCGCCCTTCGAGCTGGCACCTGTTCCTTCAAGTTGGTTCCGGTCCTTTGCGGCACCGCCTTCAAGAACAAGGGCGTACAGATGATCCTCGACGCGGTGATCAACTATCTTCCGTCGCCCGAGGATGTCCCCGCAGTGGAGGGGTTGCATCCCAACAAGCCCGATCATCCGCCGATCCGACGCAAAGCGTCCGACGACGAACCCTTTTCTGCCCTTGCGTTCAAGATCATCAATGACCCACACGGAAACCTCACCTTTTTCCGTGTGTACTCGGGACGCATCACCAGCGGCACGATGGTTCTCAACTCGACCCGCGACAGGCGCGAGCGCATGGGACGTATCCTGCGGATGCACGCGAACAAGCGTGAGGAACTAAGTGAAGCCGACTCTGGAAACATCTACGCTGCGGTAGGTCTCAAAGACACCCGCACGGGAGACACGCTCTGCGAGGAAAAGCATCCGATCCTACTTGAGCGCATGATCTTCCCAGAGCCTGTGATCTCGATTGCCATCGAGCCGAAGACCAAGGGGGACGTCGACAAGCTAGGCGTTGCGCTGCAAAAACTCGGTCAGGAGGACCCGTCCTTCCGAGTGCACACAGATGAAGAGAGCGGCCAGACCATCATCAGCGGGATGGGCGAGCTACACCTCGAGATCATTTGCGACCGTCTGAAGCGAGAATTCCGGGTCGAGTCCAACGTAGGCAAGCCGGAAGTTGCGTACCGCGAGGCGATTGGACGCAAGGTAGCTTGCGAGCACAAGTACGCAAAGCAGAGCGGTGGACGTGGCCAATATGGGCACGTGCTTCTCGAGATTGAGCCAGGCGAACGCGGCTCTGGGTATTCCTTTGAGGACGACATCGTGGGGGGGATTATCCCCAGGGAATACATTCCTGCAGTTGAGAAGGGGGTCCGCGAGGCGATGGCACGCGGGGTACTTGCTGGGTACCCCGTAGTGGATCTCAAGTGCCGTCTTTACGATGGGAGCTACCACGAGGTCGATTCGAGCACCCAGGCCTTTGAAATTGCGGCGTCCTTAGCATTCCAGGATGGCGCCAAGAAGGCATTGCTGCACCTGCTCGAGCCCATCATGAAAAACGAGGTGGTGGTTCCAGAGCAGTACATGGGGGATGTGATTGGTGACCTCAGTTCGCGTCGAGGGAAGATCCTGGGCATGTACCAACGGGGCAATGCGCAGGTGATTGACTCGGAGGTGCCGCTTGCGACGATGTTCGGGTATGTGACGGACCTGAGGTCGATGACGCAGGGACGGGCTACGTCATCACTGCACTTCTCGCATTACGCGCCGGTTCCGGCGTCCGTGCAAGAAGAGGTCGTAGCGAAGGTCAAAGGCGCGTAATTTACAACAGTTTTTCGTGCCTTCCGGGCCCCGCGCACGGCAGGACACGACGATGGGCGCGGGAGAGCGAGAACCCCAATGGGCAAAGAGAAGTTCGTACGAAGCAAACCACACGTCAACGTCGGCACGATCGGGCATATCGATCACGGCAAGACCACGCTGACCGCTGCTATCGTCAAGGTGCAGTCCAAGAAGAACCTTGCGAAGGCCATTAGCTACCAGGACATCGCCAAAGGCGGCACGGTACGTGATGATACCAAGACAGTCACGATAGCGGTTGCCCATGTCGAGTATGAAAGCTCGAAGCGGCACTACGCGCATGTCGATTGTCCAGGGCACGCCGACTACATCAAAAACATGATCACCGGTGCGGCCCAGATGGACGGGGCGATCCTGGTGGTGAGCGCACTTGACTCGGTGATGCCACAGACGCGCGAGCATGTACTTTTGGCGCGCCAGGTGGGATTGACGCACATTGTGGTGTTTCTGAACAAGTGCGACCAGGTTGAGGATCCTGAGATGCTCGAACTGGTGGACATGGAAGTCCGGGAGCTTCTCAACAAGTACAAGTTTGATGGAGACAACGGAGCCATCGTGCAAGGCGCGGCGCTTCCTGCGCTCCAAGGGGAAGCGAAGTGGGAGAAGTGCATTGACGAGCTGCTTACGGCGCTCGACACACGGATCCCGGATCCCATTCGCGACATCGACAAGCCGTTCCTGATGGCCATCGAAGACGTGTTTTCGATCAAGGGGCGCGGCACGGTGGTGACGGGACGTGTCGAGCGCGGCATTGTAAAAGTTGGTGAGGACGTCGAGATCATCGGCTATCGCGACACGCGCAAGACGGTGGTGACCGGTGTTGAGATGTTCCGCAAGCTGCTTGATCAGGGGCTAGCGGGCGACAACATTGGAGTGCTCTTGCGGGGCATTGAAAAAGAGGAGGTCGAGCGCGGCCAGATCCTCGCGAAGCCTGGCTCGGTGACACCTCACACGATGTTCCAGGCGGAGGTGTACGTGTTGAAGAAGGAGGAGGGGGGGAGGCATACACCTTTCTTTACGAACTACCGTCCTCAGTTCTACATGCGCACCACCGATGTCACCGGACAATGCGATCTCCCCGATGGGACCAAGATGGTGATGCCTGGCGACAATATCACGATGACCATTTCCCTCATCACGCCGGTCGGTCTCGAGGAGCAGATGCGCTTTGCCATTCGGGAAGGCGGACGGACGGTGGGAGCTGGCATCGTAACGAAGGTTCTCAAGTAAGGCGGCTTTTATGGCGAGTACAACCAAAATTCGAATTCGCCTCAAGGCGTTCGATCACCAGCTTCTCGATAAGTCGGCATCGGACATCGTGGAGACGGCCAAGCGAACAGGGGCGCGTGTGGCGGGTCCCATTCCGCTTCCCACGCACATCTCGCGTTACACAGTTCTTCGCGGGCCCCATGTGGACAAGAAGTCCCGTGAGCAGTTCGAGATCCGGACACACAAGCGGCTACTCGACATTCTCGATCCGACGCAGCAGACCCTGGACGCCCTGATGAAGCTGGACTTGAGTGCCGGCGTGGACGTCGAAATCAAGTCCTGAGAGGTCCGACATGGCACAGGTCGACGTCTACAATATGCAACGGGAGAAGGTGGGCTCATTGGAGCTCTCCGACGAAGTTTTTGGGACTGAGGTGCGCGAGCAACTCTTTTACGAGGTGGTCAAAGCCCAGCTCGCGTCCCGCCGACAGGGAACCGCGTCCGCCAAGAACCGCTCGGCGGTGAGCGGGAGCACCAAGAAGGTATACAAGCAAAAGGGGACCGGTCGGGCGCGTCACGGCTCGATTCGAGCTCCCATCTACGTAGGAGGAGGCCAGGCGCATCCGCCTCGTCCTCGCGATTGGGCGTACAAGCCGCCGCGTCAGGTGCGGGTGGGGGCTCTCACCAGCGCGCTGAGCAAGTTTCTCAAAGAGGGACGGCTTCTCGTGGTGGACCGGCTGGAGTTTCCAGAGATCAAGACCAAAGGGTTGGTAGCAGCTCTTGACACGCTCAGGGCCGATCGGAAGACTCTGGTGGTCGACAGCGCCACGAACACGAACTTGAAGCTATCGATCCGCAATTGCAGCGAGCATCAGTTTCTTCCGCCCGAAGGGGTGAATGTGTACGACCTACTGCGCCATGACACCTTGATAGTGTCGAAAGACGCGGCCAAGGCGCTCGAGGCACGTTGCCTTCGCGGGCGAGGAAAAGAGGAGCACCAATGACGCACGAGCAGGTTATTCGCCGTCCCATTGCGCTTACCGAGAAGGCAACCAGGCTGGCGCGTGACAGTCATCAGGTCATCTTCGAGGTGCTGCGCGAGGCCAACAAGATACAGATACGCGACGCGGTCCAGGCGCTTTTCAACGTCAAGGTCACCAGTGTCAACACGCTCATTGTGCGCGGCAAAGAACGTCGTATGGGGCGTGGCCACGCCCGGGCACAAAACTGGAAAAAGGCCATCGTGACCCTCGCCGAGGGGAGCACGATCGACTTCTTCGCCGAAACGGCGACCTGAGGGATCACCATGGGGATCAAAACCTACAAGCCTACGTCGCCTGCCCGCCGTTACTACACGGGCTACGACTTCAAAGAGCTCACCGACGACACCAAACCGCTGAAAAGCCTCGTCGAACACCAGACGCGCACCGGTGGAAGAAACCACTTTGGACGCATCACCAGTCGTTTCCGCGGCGGCGGTCACAAACAGCGCTACCGCCTCATCGACTGGCACCGCGACAAGATCGGCGTTCCAGCGGTCGTTGCCACCATCGAGTACGATCCGAACCGCACTGCACGAATAGCGCTGCTTCACTATGTCGACGGTGAGAAGCGCTATATCCTGGCTCCCGACGGACTCAAAGCAGGAGACCATGTGGTCTCGAGCCGTCACGCAGATATCAAGCCAGGCAACTCGCTCACCTTGCGGCACATTCCGCTAGGCACGACGATCCACAACATCGAGCTGAAAAAGGGGAAGGGCGCACAACTCGTACGCTCCGCTGGCTCGGGGGCTGTCCTCATGGCCAAAGAGGGCCATTATGCCCAGGTGCGTCTCCCCTCCACCGAGGTGCGCAGGATCCACCTCGACAACCATGCAACCGTGGGGCAAGTGTCCAACCTCGAACACGCCAACATCTCCCTCGGGAAAGCTGGACGTTCCAGGTGGTTGGGACGTCGCCCGCACAACCGCGGGGTCACCATGAATCCAGTGGATCATCCCATGGGCGGAGGCGAAGGGAGAACATCAGGTGGACGGCATCCATGTTCTCCTTGGGGCCAGCTCTCCAAGGGGCTGAAGACCCGTAACAATAAGCGCACCGACGGCATGATTATCAAGCGCCGCGGGACGAAGGGTTAAGAGGGAGAGAGTACCAATGCCTCGTTCGCTGAAAAAAGGTCCCTTCGTAGACGGCCACATTGCGGAGAAGATCGCTGCGGCCCAAGCTGCGCAGAGCAAGAAGGTCATCAAGACCTGGTCCCGTCGCAGCACCATCACCCCCGACGCTGTAGGTCTCACCTTTGCCGTACACAATGGGCGCAAGTTCGTGCCCGTCTTTGTCACGGAGAACATGGTGGGCCACAAACTCGGGGAGTTCGCCCCCACGCGCACGTTCCACGGCCACTCGGGCGACAAGAAGTCCAAGGTCAAGGCTGGTGGTCAGGGCGGACCGCCCCGGAAGTAACCGCTTGTTCCCAAGGGAGATCCCCATGCGCTCGCTACTCCGACTGCTCGCGGTGCTTGCGCTCCTGGGGATCCCCTTGGCGGCCTCCGCTGCAGACGATCCCCCCAACGACCCAGATGACCCCATCGATCCCGCCGACCCGGAGCAACCCGGCGACGACCCCGATGAAACCGACGCTGTAACACTGGCCAGACCAGCTGCTCGTAAACGAGGTGGGTGTCCCAGTGACATGGCACGCGTGGGCGAGTCCTGCGTCGACCGCTACGAAGCGCCCAATCGACGGGGGGCAAAACCCCTTGTCATGCAGGACGCGCTCGATGCCGAGGCGTGGTGCTCGGCCCGTCACAAGAGGCTTTGCACAGAAGACGAGTGGATGGCCGCTTGCGAAGGGACCGAAAAACGCCCGTACCCTTACGGCACGACCCATGTAGACGGACGCTGCAACGATGACAAGACATGGCGTCAGGTCAACGAAGCCACGCTCGCCAAGTGGCCTGCAGAAGACGCCAAAGAGCACACCAAAGAACTTTACCAGGCGTCACCCAGCGGTGCGAAGCGCGGATGCAAGAGCGAGGTTGGGGTCCACGACTTGACGGGAAATGTCGAGGAATGGGTGCTGCGGTCTCGTCCCCATGCCAACAGTTACAAGCACATTCTGATCGGCTGCTATTGGTCCGGCTGCTACGGAGGGGGAAAGCCAACGTGTCATTCGACCAATGCAGCCCATGGTCCAGGGTTTCGCTTCTACGAGACGGGATTCCGGTGCTGCAAGGATGCCACTGTGAAGAGCCGGTAGTGCCGTGATGGCGCGGCTGCGCCCGAGGGATCTTGCAGCGACCGCCGCGGTTGCCATGGGGGTGCTGCTGGTGCTTGTGCCGGTGCCGGCGCTTGTCCTTGACCTACTGCTTGCGACCAACCTGGTCTTGGCGGCGTTGACGCTGTTGGTGGCGCTTAGGGCGGACGGGACGCTGGCCGCCTTTCCAAAGTGGCTGCTGCTTGGCGTGTTCTTTCGAACCGTGGTCTCGGTGGCCCTTGCACGACGGATTGTCGTGGACGGTACCGGGGGAGCGGTTGCCGCGGCGTTTGGGAAGCTGACGACAGGGGGCGACTGGGCTGCGGGGCTCGTGGTGCTGGTGCTTCTGGCTACGGCGCACGGCGTTGTGGTGGCCAAAGGGGCGGAGCGGGCTGCGGAGGTTGGGGCGAGGTTCGTGCTCGACGCTCTTCCTGCGAAACACCTGGCGCTCGAGGCGGACCTTCGCTCGGGAACGCTCGATGCCGCTGGGGCGTGGAAGGCGCGTCAGGCGTTGGAACTCGAGGCGCAGTTCTTTGGCGCTATGGATGGCGCCTTGCGCTTCGTTAAAGGGGAAGTGGTTGCAGTCCTGGTGTTTGTTGCGGTGACTGGGTTGGGGGGCATCTTTGTAGACGTGTTTCGCAGAGGGCGCGAGCTTGCGCCGGCGGTTGGACACATTGGAACGTTGGTCGTCGGAGCTGGCGTGGAGCTCGAAGTTTCATCCATGTTGATGGCGTTTGCGGCGGCGGTCGTTTCCGTGGGACGTGCCCAGCATGTTACTGTGGGTCCTAGGGTGGCGTCCTGGCGCATCGAGGTGGGAAGGGACCTTCGAGCCTTTCCTGTAGCGGCCCTTGTTGAGGAGCTTCGGGGCAGGATGGAACAAGAGGTCGGGATCACGCTGGAGGAACCCGAGGTGTTGGAGAGTGTGGGACGGCGTCTGGTCTTGCTGATCGGGGGCATTCCTGCGGTTGTTGTCGACCTGCCCGAGCCGCAAGTGCAGGAGGTGAGGGAGAGCTTCGAGAGAGGTCTCTACAGGCATGCGGAGTGTTTTCTGAGGCTGTCACATGTGCAGCTGCTGGTCGAGGGGCTGGAACCGG